>BEIA01000097.1 GCA_002898715.1 bacterium HR24
GGCGGCCAGCCGTGCCGGCGCCAGGTTGGCCAGGTCGTCCAGGCGGGCCGCCGCTTTGCCCAGGTACTCGTACTGGCCGCGATATCCCCACATGGCATCCAGCGTGTTCACGGCGCGGTACGCCAATGCCCCCGGCGTCCCTGCCATCACATAGTACAGCCAGGGGGCGAGGAAGGCATCCGTGGTGTTCTCCGCCAGCGACTCGAGCCCTGCCGAGACCAGGTGCGCCTCGCCCAGCGACGAGGTGTCCCGGCCCACCAGGGCCCGCGCCTGCCTGCGCGCCCCGGCCAGGTCCCCCCTTTCCAGAAGCCGCTGCAGCGCCTGCGCCTCCGACAGGAGCGCCCGCACCGAGAAGGCACACTTGAGCAGGGCCGCCTCGGCCAGCAGGCCGGCCAGGGGGACACTTGCCACCCGACCTACGATCCCTCGCCCGGCCAGACCGGCGGCGAGGGGAAGCAGCGCGGCCACGGCAGCGCCGAAGGCCAGTTGCCAGCGGGGACACATCCTGCGCCCCATTGGCTCCAGGGCGCCAACACATCGGCCCATCCAGGCGGTGGGGTGAACGGAGTTGGGCGGCTCCCCCAGCACGGCATCCAGCAGCAGGGCCAGGGCGAACACGGCCAGGCCCCGGCCGCGAGAGCGGCCCGTGTTAGCAGCGCGCGCGGCTGGCAGCCCTGGGTTTACGGACGTTGTACGTGGCCGTTGACCCAACTTTACCTGTATGATAGTAATCGGCGGGATACGTATGAAGAAGCGCCTCAGCAGGGAGGGCCTCGTCCGAGAGCTGCGACGCCGCGGCGTGCGGGTAACGGCCCAGCGCATCGCTGTCGCCGAGGCCATCCTGGGAACAGCCGAGCACCTGACAGTGCAGGAGATATACCGGCGCGTGCGCCAGCGTTTCCCCCACATCACCGTCGGCACGATATACAACACCCTGGAAGTGCTCACGGCCGGCGGGCTCATCCAGCCCCTGCCCTTCCCGGGCGGCACCCGCTACGACACAGACCCCGAGCCCCACGTCAACGTTGTCTGCATCCGTTGCGGCGAGGTGCAGGACTTTCATGACGACGAGGGGCACCTGGCCCGCCTGGCCGAGCTGGCCAGCCAGCGGACGGGCTTCAAGGCTCTCTCCCAGCACGTGGCCGTCTACGCCCTCTGCCAGGACTGCAGCCGCGCCTGACCCGAGCACGCCTGTGGCGCGGAAACGGCCGGGCAGCGTGCCGTCGTATATCCTTAGGAGGAGCGTAGTGCTGTCGCTCGATACGTCATGAGCCAGGGCCGTGGCCGCGGCATTGCCGCCCTGTGGGGACGAGGCGAGAAGGCAGGCGATCTCGCCAGCACCTTCGCGGCGCTGGGCGTCCGCAACTATCGCCTCTACTGGCTGGGGCAGGCCGTCTCCCTCACCGGCACGTGGATGCAGAACACCGCCCAGGGCTGGCTTGTCACCACCCTCACCCCTTCGCCGGTGGCTCTGGGCACGGCCGTCATGCTCCAGTTCCTGCCCATCGGCCTCTTCTCGCTGCCGGCGGGCGTGCTGGTAGACCGCCTGCCCAAAAAGCGTCTGCTGCTGGGGCTGCAGGCAGCAGCCATGGCCCAGGCCACTGCCATCGGCGTACTGGTGGCTACGGACAGCGTCCGGCTGTGGCACGTGTACCTGCTGGCGTTCGTCCTGGGCACCATCAACGCCTTCTCCAACCCTGCCCGCCAGTCGCTGATACCGGAGCTGGTGCAGCGGGAGCTGGTGCCCAACGCCGTGGCCCTGTACAGCGCAGTGTTCAACCTGGCCCGAGTGCTGGGCCCGGCCGTGGCTGGAGTGGCCATTGCCACCGTGGGACTGGAGAGCGCCTTTCTGCTCAACGCTGCCAGCTTCGGTCCGGTGCTGGCTGGCCTGCTCCTCATGCGCGACCAGGAGATGTATCCGGCCCACAGCGCCGGCCGAACGCCCCTGCTGGCCCAGGTGGGAGAGGGGCTGGCCTATGCGTTCCGGACGCCTGCCGTGTTCCGCGTCGTCATCCTCATGGCCTTCATCGGCACCTTCGGCTACAACTACCGGACAATGCTGCCGCTGCTGGCCCGTCAGGTGCTGCACGTGGGCTCTCAGGGCTTCGGCCTCATGGACGCCGCCGTGGGGCTGGGGGCTATCGTCGCCGCCCTGGTGGTGGCCTACCGCCAGCGCGCGGGCGAAGGGCAGCTACTGGCGGGAGCGGTGGGATTCAGCGCTCTGCTGGCCCTGCTGGGCCTGTCCCACTGGTACGGCACCTCCCTGCTGGTGCTGGTGGCCATGGGGATGGCTGGCATCACCTTCACCACGACCGCCAATGCGCGCCTGCAGCTCCTGTCGCCGCCGGAGATGCGCGGGCGCATCATGAGCCTTTACACGCTCCTCTTCGCCGGCACCACGCCCGTCGGCAGCATGACCCTGGGGATGGTGGCGGACAGGGCAGGAGTGCAGGGGGCAGTGCTGCTGTTCGCTGCCCTATGCGGGGTCGGCGTCATTCTGGCCGTGGCCCACCGCCTGGCGAACCGGCAGGCGGCCAGCGCCCTGGGCGACGCTTCTTGAGGGCAGGGGGCGGGCGATAGCTTGGTGCGAAGGACGAAGGTCCTGGCGACCCTGGGCCCCGCCTCCTCCTCGGAGGCAGCCCTGAAGGCCATGCTCGCCGCCGGCCTGGACGGAGTCCGGCTCAACTTCTCCTACGGCACCCCCGAAGAGCACGCCCGCGTGGCCCGACTGGTCCGCCGCCTGTCCTACGAGATGGAACGGCCCGTAGCCATCGTCCAGGACCTCCAGGGCGTGAAGGCACGGCTGGGGCACCTCGACGGGCCGCGACTGCTCGAGCGGGGAGAGGCCGTGACCCTGTCCTGGGACCGGGGCGAGGGGCTGCCAGTGGTGCATCCGGGTCTGGAACTGTCGGTGAGGCCAGGGGAGCGTCTCCTCCTGGGCGATGGCGAGGTGGAGATGATCGTGGAGGAGGCCCACGCGGGTGGTGCCCGCGCGCGAGTCATCCGTGGCGGCTGGGTTCGCACCGGCCTGGGCGTGCACCTGCCCAGCGGGGTCATCACCTCCGGCCGTGTCACCCCCAAGGACGAGGCCGACGTGCGGCTGGGGTTGGAGCTGGAAGTGGACTACGTGGCCATGTCCTTCGTGCGCCGCGCTGCAGACCTGCGCGCCCTCAAGGCCCACCTCACTGTGCCCGACCGGCCGCTGGTCATCGCCAAGCTGGAGCGCCGCGAGGCCCTGGCCCACCTGGACGAGGTGCTGGCCGCCGCCGACGGCGTCATGGTGGCCCGCGGCGACCTGGGCCTCGAGCTCTCTCTGGAAGAGGTGCCCCTGGCGCAGAAGCGCATCCTGCGCCGGGCCAATGAGCGAGGCGTCCTGGCCATCACCGCCACCCAGATGCTGGAGAGCATGGTCGAGCGTGACCACCCCACGCGGGCCGAAGTCTCGGACGTGGCCAACGCCATACTGGATGGCTCCGATGCCCTCATGCTCTCGGCAGAGACAGCCGTGGGCCGTTATCCCGTGGACGCCGTGCGCACTATCGCCTCCATCGCCATGAGGGTCGACCCGGCGGTGAGGCTCGAGCGCGGCCACGCGCCCCGCCTCGGTCGCCAGCGCGCGCTGGCCCGTTCCGCCTGCCACCTGGCCCAGGACATGGGGGCGAAGGCCATCGTCGTCTTCACCCGCGGAGGGCGGATGGCGCAGCTCATATCCAAGGAGAGGCCCAACGTCCCCATCTTCGCCATCACTCCCAGGGAGAGCACCTGGCGCCGCCTGGCCCTCTGGTGGGGGGTGGTGCCCCTCCTGGCCCGTCGCCCCGCCACCCTGCGCCAGATGGTCAGGGCCATGGAGGAGCTGCTGGTGGGCAAGGGCTTCCTGGCCCGCGGCGACCTGGTGGTGCTGGTGCGCTGGGCGCCCGAGATACGGGGCTGGGAGAACTCCCTCAGCCTGCACCGACTCGGCCGCCGCTAGGCGACATTGTCGCCACGGGCCGCCCCTGCTACGATGGTGACGGCCCGATGGCCCATTCACTTTCAGGAGGCCCGGCGTGAAGGCAGGCATCCTCTCCTACGGCGCCTATATACCCTTCTACCGCATTTCTCGGGCCGAGATGGGCAAGGCGTGGGGTATACCCTCCCTCCCCGGCGAGCGGGCGGTAGCCAACCGTGACGAGGACAGCCTCACCATGGCGATAGAGGCCGGCCTGGAGGCGCTGGTGGGCATCGACCCCGCCTCGGTAGACGCCGTCTTCTTCTGCTCGACCACGCCCCCCTACGCCGAAAAGCAGTGCGCCAGCATCGCCGCCCTGGCCCTGGACCTGCGGCCCGAGGTCTATACCGCCGACTTCACCGGCACCACCAGGGCGGCCACGGTAGCCCTCCGGGCAGCGCTGGACGCCGTGGAGAGCGGCTCGGCCCGCCGCGTGCTCGTCATCGCTGGCGACTCGCGGCCCGGGGAGCCCCAGACCACCTGGGAGCAACTCCTGGGGGATGCCGGCGCGGCCGTGCTGGTCGACGCCGAGGCCCCGGCCCGCGTCTCGGGCTGGGCGTCGATGGTCAGCGAGGTGGTGGGGCCGTGGCGCCGACCCCAGGACCGCTACGTCCGCTCATTCGAGCCCAAGCTGGAGACCGAATACGGCTACGTGCGGGCCACCGCTCAGGCCTGCCGGGCCGTCCTCGAGAAGTGCGGTCTGGAGCCATCCCAGCTCTCCAGGGCAGCCCTGTACTCGCCCGACCTGCGTAGCGTCGCCGACGTGGCACGGCAGGCCGGGCTCGATCGCTCCCAGCTCCAGGACCCCTTGCTGATGACGGTGGGAAACGCCGGAGCCGCCCATGCCCTGCTGGTCCTGGCAGCCGCCCTGGACCAGGCGCAAGAGGGGCAGCGGCTGCTCCTCGCCAACTACGGCGACGGCGCCGACGCCCTCGTCCTGGAGCTGGAGGGCCCGCTGCCCCGGCCCCAGGGCAGGCGCAGCGTGGCCCAGTACCTGGCCTCGAAACGCGACCTCCCCGGCTACGGCGCCTTCGCCGCCATGCGCAACCTGGCCGACCGCCCCGAGCCGCGTGTCCACTCCTCGCCGGTCACCTACTGGCGGGACGTGGCCGTGGAGCTGCGCTGGCACGGTGCCCGCTGCCTGGCCTGCGGTGTCGTCCAGTACCCCATACCGCGCGTGTGCCGCGAGTGCAATGCCCGCGACAACTTCCAGGAGGTCAAGCTGTCGCGGCGGGGCACCGTCTTCACCTACACCCTGGACCACCTGTACGCCAACGAGTACCTGGACACGCCCATCCCACGGGCCGTCATCGACCTGGAAGGGGGCGGCCGCGTTTTTCTGGAGGTCACCGACTGCGACCCGCAGGAGGTACGCTGGGGCATGACGCTGGAGACCACCTTCCGCCGCTTGCACGAAGGGGCCGAATTCCATAACTACTACTGGCGGGCCCGTCCCGTGAGGGAGTAGACTAGGGCCGAAGGAGAATGGCCGGGGAGAGCGAGAGGAGCGAACAGGCTACCATCGCAACAGCCCGCAGGCAAAGGGAGGATAAGAGATGAGCGGTATCCGCGACCGGGTGGCCATCATCGGCGTCGGCTGCACCAAGTTCGGCGAGATATGGGAAAAGGACCAGGAAGACCTGCTGGTGGAGGCCGCCTATGAGGCCCTGGACGATGCCGGCATGACGCCGGAAGACGTGGACGCCGTCTGGGTGAGCAACTTCTTCAACTTCACCGGCCAGTCGGGCGGCACTGCCATCGAGCCCCTGGCCCTCTTCGGCAAGCCCGCCACCAGGGTGGAGAACTTCTGCGCCTCGGGCATGGACGCCTTCCGCAACGCCTGTTTCGCCGTCGCCTCGGGCGTCTACGACGTGGTGCTCGTCTGCGGCGTGGAGAAGATCCTGGACCAGGGCGCCCGCGGCCTGCCCCAGGAGAGCTACCACCCCGTGTTCCAGGGCGCCAGCGCACCGGGCATGTTCGCCCTGGCAGCCTCTCGCGCCTTCCACGAATGGGGCTGGACCAAGGAAGACCTGGCGCGGGTGGCCGTGAAGAACCACAAGAACGGTGCCGCCCACCCCAAGGCCCACTTCCGGCGGCCCATCACCCTGGAGGACGCCCTCTCGGCCCCCATGATCGCCTGGCCCCTGGGGCGGTACGACTGCTGCGCCGTGTCCGACGGCGCCGCCGCCCTGGTCATCACCCGGCCCGAGATCGCCAAGGACACCCGCCACAAGGACGACTACGTGCTGGTGAAGGCCAACGCCCTGGCCGTGTACTCCATCCAGCCCTTCTACGTGGGCAGCTACGACTGGCTGGGCTTCCCCGCCACCCGCGCCGCCGCTCGCATGGCCTACGAGGAGGCAGGCATTCGCGACCCGCGCAAGGAGATCAGCCTGGCCGAGGTCCATGACTGCTTCACCAGCACCGAGCTGTTCAACATCGGCGACCTGGGGCTGGTGGAAGACCCCAAGGACGCCCCCAAGTTCGTGGCCGACGGCCTGGCCGATGTGGAAGGCGAGGTAGCCATCAACCCGTCCGGCGGGCTCAAGTGCTTCGGCCACCCCATCGGCGCTACCGGCTGCCGCATGCTGTACGAGGTGACCAAACAGCTCCAGGGCCGCGCCGATGGCTATCAGGTGCGCGACCCTCGCTATGGCCTGGCCCACAACCTGGGTGGCCCGGGTGCTGTAGCCTCGGTCACCATCCTGGCCCGTCGCGATTGAGGGATCGCGGGGCGCAGCTTGTCCAGGTGGGCCGCCGCCCTGGCCTGGTGCTGCCTGGCCCTCGTCGCCGGGCTGGCCTGCAGTGGCGGCGACACTTCCGGCGGAGGCAGCGCCGACCAGGGCCCCCAGGTGGGCGACCACTGGCATGCCCGCCTGCGCCTGGTGGTCTGCGGTCAGGAACTGCCGCCCCTGCGCGCCTTCCCGGGTGGGGTCCATACCCACGGCGACGGCTACATGCACATCCACCCGGAGAACGCCAGCGAAGAGGGGCGAGGGGCCAGCCTGGTCAAGTTCTTCGAATACGCCCGCGCCGCCCTGGGCAGCGGACGCCTCTCGCAGGACGCGCTCCAGGTGCCGGGCGACGCGACGGTGTACCGTAACGGCGAGCCATGTCCGTCGGGCCCCCATCAGGGCCACCCGGGCAC
>BEIA01000098.1 GCA_002898715.1 bacterium HR24
ATGAAGGTCTGGCCGGCGTAGCCGGGATCGACGCTCATCACCATCACCTGGTCGACGGCCGGCAGGACCTCCTCGATGGCGCTCAGCGGCGTGGCCGGGTTCAGGCAGACCCCAGCCAGCCTGCCGCGGGCCCTGATTTGGCGGACGATGCGGTGCAGGTGGGTGGCGGCCTCAACGTGCACGTTGACGATGTCGCCGCCCGCCTCCATGAAGGCGTCGATGTGCCGCTCCGGCTCCACCACCATCAGGTGAATATCCAGGGGCAGGCGCGTGACGCGCCGAACCGCCTCGACGACGGGCAACCCCATGCTTATAACGGGCACGAACCGCCCGTCCATCACATCGATGTGGATGCGGTCGGCCCCAGCCGCTTCGGCCTCCCTCACCTGCTCGCCCAGGCGGGCGAAGTCGGCGGAGAGGATGGACGGGGCCAGCTTTACCGCCCTCATGCCTTCTCCTCCATCAGCTTCCTGGCCATGGCGATGGCCTCGCGCACGCGGCGGGTGGCGGTGCCGCCCGGGGCGTCGCGGGCCTCGATGGCCCCGCGAGCGTCCAGAGTCAGGGCGTCCTCGGCGAAGTGGGGGCTGAAGCGGCGGTACTCCTCCAGGGACAGGTCGCGCAGGCCCCGCCCCTGCGCCTGGGCATAGGCCACCAGCTCTCGCACCGCCTGGTAGGCGCGGCGGAAGGGCACCCCTTTGCGCACCAGGTAGTCGGCCAGGTCCGTGGCCAGCAGGAAGGGGTCGGCGGCCGCTGCCTCCATCCTCTCCCTCCGGAAGCGCAGAGCGGGCAACATGTCGGCGAAGACGTCCAGGGTCGCGAGCAGGGCGTCGGCCGACTCGAACAGGGGCACCTTGTCTTCTTGCAGGTCGCGGTTGTAGGCCAGGGGCAGACCCTTCATCAGGGCCAGCATGGCTGCCATGTGCCCCGAGACGCGGGCCGCCTTGGCCCGGGCCAGCTCGGCCAGGTCGGGGTTGCGCTTCTGGGGCATTATGGAGGAGCCGGTGGCGAACTGCGGCGGCAGCTCCACGAAGCCGTACTCCGGGCCCGCCCAGAGCACTATCTCCTCGGCCAGGCGCGAGAGGTGCACCAGGCATGTAGCGGCGGCAGCGATGAACTCGACGACGAAGTCGCGGCTGGAGACGGCGTCCACGGAGTTGGCCGAGATGCGGCTGAAGCCCAGCTCGCGCGCCAGAAACTCGCGGTCGATGGGGTAGGGCACGCCGGCCAGGGCGCCGGAGCCGAGGGGTAGCTCGTCGGCCCGCTCGCGGCAATCCAGCAACCGGCCGCGGTCCCGCTCCAGCATCCAGAAGTAGGCCATGAGGTGGTGAGAGAGGAGCACCGGCTGGGCGCGTTGCAGGTGGGTGTACCCGGGCATGACCGCGTCCAGGTGGGCCTCGGCCTGGTCCACGATGGCCCGCTGCAGGCGGCGGACAGCGGCGGCCGCCTGGCGGCAGGCGTCCATGACGAACAGGCGCAGGTCGGTGGCGATGAGGTCGTTGCGGGAGCGGGCTGTGTGCAGGTGGCCTGCAGCCTCCCCCACCTTCTCGTAAAGCCGCGCCTCGATGTTCAGATGGATGTCCTCCAGTTCGTCGCGGAAGGGGAAGGCGCCGGACTCCATCTCCGCCCGTATGTCCTCGAGGGCGCGGGCGATGGCCTGGGCCTCGTGGGCGGGGACGATGCCCTGCCGCGCCAGCATCCGGATGTGGGCCAGGGAGCAGGCGATGTCGTAGCGGTACAGGCGACGGTCGTGGGGCAGGGAGAGAGAGTAGGCCAGGGCCTTGGGGTCGAGGCCCTGGGCGGTGGGGCTTTGGGGCGCCTGCTCCGAGGACATCCTGGCCCCTAATATAGTCGGCGAGCGGCGCCTTTGACACAACTCGCGCCTCCCGGGCCCCGCGCGCCTTGACGGTGCGACTGCAGGGGGCCTATCCTCTTGCCTGCTATCGCCGGGAGGAGGTCTGCCATGGGCCAGCCCAAGGTCATCAGCGAACAGCGGGGGCGCGTCCTGCTGGTCACCATCAACCGCCCCGAGGTGCGCAACTGCGTCGACGGCGAGACGGCCCAGCTCCTCTATGACGCGGTGGAGCGCTTCCGCACCGATGCCGGCCTGGACGTCCTGGTCCTGACGGGCGCCGGCGACGAGGCCTTCTGCGCCGGCTTCGACCTGAAGTACGCCCACGACACCGACGTCCACATCGCCCGCCGGGCCGGGGCCGACCGCTACGGGCCCATGGGCTTCACCAGGGTGACGGACGTACACAAGCCCACTATCGCCGCCATCAACGGCTACTGCGTCGCCGGCGGGCTGGAGCTGGCCTGCTGGTGCGACTTCCGCATCTGCGACGAGGCGGCCCAGTTCGGGGTGCTCAACCGGCGCTGGGGCGTGCCCCTGGTGGACGGAGGGACCCAGCGCCTGCCCCGTATCGTAGGCCTGGGCAACGCCCTCTACCTCATCGAGACGGGGGCGCTCATCGATGCCCGGCAGGCCCTGAGGATGGGGCTGGTCCAGGAAGTGGTGCCCAGGGGGCAGGCGCTGGAGCGGGCGCTGGCCGTGGCCCAGCACATGACGACCTATCCGCAGACGTCGCTGCGCAACGACCGCCTGGCGACCCTGTGGGGCTTGGCTATGCCCTTGCCCGATGGCCTGGCCCTGGAGGCCCACCTGCACCGGGAGAGCCTGCGGGCGGAGGAGATGCAGGAGGGACTACGCAATTATGTGGAGAGGCGGCGGCCCGAGCCGCTGCGCCCGCCCCCGCTCCCGTGGGAAGAGTAAACGCCGGCGGCGGGCGGGTTCTGACGCCCTAGGGCAGGGAGCGCAGCACGGCCACTACGCGGCCCTGCACTTCCACGTTGTCGGCCTCGGTGTAGATGGGCGACATGGCCTCGTTGGCGGGCTGCAACCGCACCCTGTCGCCCTCTCGGTACAGCCGCTTCAGGGTGACCTCGCCCTCACGCTTCAGCCAGGCGGCCACCATCTCGCCGTCGCGGACGGCAGGGGTGGGCTCCAGGACGACGATGTCGCCGTCGTAGACCAGGGCGTCCACCATGGAGTTGCCCTTGACCCGCACGGCGAAAACGTTTTCGCGGCCGCCCACCATGTCGGCGGGCAGCTCCAGCACGTCCTCCCAGGCGGGCGACCAGGCGTCCTCGCTCGGCACCGGTATGGGCTGACCGGCGGCGATGCTGCCGACCAGGGGCACGGCCACGGGCCTGGGCCGGCGCCTGCCTGCCGGCCCCAGCAGCTCGATGGCCCGCGATACCTCGCGGTCGCGGCGGATGTAGCCCAGCCTCTCCAGAATGCGCAGGTTGTAGTCCACCACCGAGGTGGAGCTGAGGCCGCAGCCCTCCTGTATCTGGCGGATGCTGGGGGGATAGTCGTGCTCCTCGATGAAGCGACGGATGAAGTCCAGGATACGTCGCTGTTTGGGCGTGAGCTCGCGCATGGCCGCCTCCCTGGAACGCCTGTTCGACAGAACAAGTGTAGCAACGCCGTCCCCTGCCCGTCAACGGCGGCCTGGCCCCGTGCCGCAGGAGACAGATGCGGGCCTGTGAGCGCGGCTAACCAGACACCGTCGGCAGAGGCCGGCGAAATGAGGGCTAACGAAAGCGGGCCATGCCGCGGGCCTTAGCTCGCGGTGCAGGCCCCGGTACGGGATACAGCTTGCGGCGGCCCGACTTGTCGCTCCTCTGCCCGATGGGCGGTTGACAGGGTGACAGGAAATCCCCATGCTTCCTAGGGGCATGGAATCGGGAGAGCTGCTGGCGCGCAAGCTGGCACGGCTGGAAGACCTCTGTCGCCAGGTGCTGGACTCGCGCCGGCTCATCGTGGCCAGCAACCGCGGACCCATCGAGTTCGTGCGCGGGTCCGATGGCTCCCTGCGGCCCCAGCGGGGAAGCGGGGGCCTGGTGACGGCCCTCCTCGCCGCTGCCCGCTTCGTCCCCGTGACCTGGGTGGCCGCGGCCATGGACGAGAACGACCGCGAGGCGGCCCAGGCTTCCGGGGGCGTGATGGAGCTACAGGACATGAACATGCGCCTGCGCCTGGTGCTGGTGCCGGAGCGCGCCTATCACCGCTACTATTACGTCTTCTCTAACCCCCTGCTCTGGTTCGTGCAGCACTACATGTGGAACGCTCCCTGGGCGCCGGTCATCGGTCGGGCGGTGCACCAGGCATGGGATGCGGGCTACGTCCCCGTCAACCGGGCCTTCGCCCGGGCCATTGCCGAGGAGGCGGAGCGCCAGGGCGATGCCCCCTTCGTCATCGTCCACGACTACCACCTCTACCTGGTGCCGGCCGAGCTACGGGCGCTGGCGCCCCACGCCACCGTGCTCCACTTCACCCACATCCCCTGGCCGGCCCCCCGCTACTGGGGCCTGTTGCCCCGCCACATGCGCCAGGCTATCCACGCCTCCCTCTGCCGCGCCGATATCGTGGGCCTGCAGACGCGCTACGACGTCCGCAACTTCCTGTATGCCTGCGAGAACATCCTCCCCGACGCGGCCGTGGACCATCAGCACTGCACCGTGACCTATGAGGGCCATACCACTTATGTGGCCCACTATCCCGTGTCGGTGGACGTGCAGGGGCTGCTGGAGCTGGCCGCTAGCCCCGAGGTGGAGCGCTACCGCCGCCGCCTGGCGCCGCTCCTGGCGGACTGCACGGTGGTACGGGTGGACAGGTCCGAGCCCAGCAAGAACATCGTCCGGTCGCTGCGGGCCTGGGAAGAGTTCCTCTCCCGCTACCCGGCCTTCCAGAAGCGGTCGGTGCTGCTGCAGTTCCTGGTGCCGTCTCGCACCGAACTGGACGTTTACCGCAATTACGTGGACGAGGTGTTCCAGCTCACCGACGAGATCAACGACCGCTTCGGCGACGACGAGTGGCAGCCGATCCACATCTTTTACGAGCACAACTATCCGCAGGCCATCGCTGCCCTGAGCCTGTACGACGTGCTGTTCGTGAGCCCGGTTATCGACGGCATGAACCTGGTGGCCAAGGAAGGCCCCCTGGTCAACAAGGGCGATGGCGTCCTCCTCCTTTCGGAGATGGCAGGCGCCTACGAGCAACTGGGCGAGGCGGCCATATCCTTCTGCCCCACCGACATGGAGGCCATGGTCCAGGCCCTGTACCAGGCGTGCACCATGCCTGCCGAGGAGCGGCGCAGCCGGGCTGAGACCTTGCGCCGGCTGGTGCAGGAGGAGGATATCCTCAACTGGCTGGAGACCCAGATCAGGGACCTGTGGGCGGTGTCCCAGGGGCAAAGGCCCTGAGCAGCCCCTGCAGCAAGCGCTCCACGCCCGGCACCCCTTCCACGGCGTAGTGCGCCAGCTCCAGAACCAGCCTGGGCGTCTCGGGCCCGGCTACGGCGATGCAGATGGCCGTCAGCCCCCGGGCCCCACGCAAGCGGCGGAACATGGCCGCATCGGTGGCGTCGTCGCCAAGGGCCAGCACCCCGCGCAGCCGATGGCGACGTGCCAGGTCCAGGGCCGCCGTGCCCTTGTCCAGGCCCAGGGGCGGCCTGAGCTCCACCACCATCTTCCCCTCCAGGACCCAGAAGGAGCGGCAGACCGGCGAGGCGGCGATGGCGTCCAGCACGGCCAGGCGCGCCGCCTCGGGCAGGGGCGAGAGGCGGTAGTGCACGGCCAGGCCGACTTCCTTGTCCTCCAGCAGCAGCCCGGGGACTGGCAGCCGCTCCAGTTCGGCGCGGGCGGCCCGGGCCAACCGCCGGTAGCGGCGCAGGCCCGGCGCCATACGCAAGCGGCCCCGCTCCCATGTCTCCAGGCCGTGGTTGCCCACGTAGACCGCCCCCTCCAGCCCTACCAGGCGCTGCAACTCCGTGGCGCGCCTGCCCGAGAGGAAGGCTATCAGGGCACCGGACCGCAGCAGCCCGCCGAGGAGTGCGACGATGGCTGCGGGGATCCGGGCGTCCTCGGGCCGTGGGGCGATGGGCGCCAGAGTCCCGTCCACATCGGAGAAGAGGCCGAACGGATGGGCCAGGGCCGGTCTGAGGGCGTCCAGGTCGGACAGCGGCGCAGCCATTCGCTTCACCCGCGCCTCCACTATAGCAGCGACGCGGAGGCGCAGGCGGCGACCCGGTCATGGCCGCCTGCTGGCGGGCAGGGAGGGATCAGGCCCTGTGCGACGTCCCCGGCCATATCTCCTCCACCGGCCGGGGCAGGCCTGCCCAGAACCCCTGGGCATAGTCCACGTGGCAGAGTCGCACCGCTTCCAGGGTGCGCTCGTCCTCCACCTGTTCGGCGACGGTCTCCATGCCGATGGCACGGGCGGCGGTGGCGATGGCCCGCACCAGGCGCCGGTCGCTCTCGTTCTCGGTCAGGCCACTCACGAAGGAGCCATCGATCTTCACAAAGTCGAAGGGCAGGCAACGCAGGCGCTGCAGTGAGTTGTAGCCCACGCCAAAGTCGTCGGCAGCGAAGGCGCAGCCCATGTCGCGCAGGCGCAGCATGAAACGACGGGCGGCCTCCAGGTCGGAGATGTCGGCGGTCTCCGTGACCTCGAAGACCAGCCGCCCCTGGCCAGGTCCGGCGTCCCGTACCGCCCGCTCGATAGCCCGGGCGGCGGCATCCCTCCCCAGTGTGCGCCCGGATATGTTGATGTGCAGGTCGAGGTGCAGGCGCACGTCGTGCCCCTGGGCCTGCAGGCGGCGCAGCAGCGCCAGCGCCTGCTCCACCACCCAGCAATCGATCTGCTGGACCAGGTCGGTGCGCTCCACGGCCGGCAGGAAGGCCCCGGCGGGGATGGCCTCCCCGTCCTCGAGCAGCCGCAGCAGCAGTTCGTAGCGGTAGGTGGCACCGGTTCGCAGGTCGACGATGGGCTGGCAGTACAGGCGCAACCGCCCCTCGGCCAGGGCGGCGCGCACGCGGCCCTCCCAGGAGAGGCGCGACTGCAAACGAAGGGCTTCCGCCTCGCCCGGCTGGTAGGCCACAGCCCGTCCCCCGCCTTCGCGCTTGGCCCGGTACATAGCCATGTCGGCTCTGGCCAG
>BEIA01000099.1 GCA_002898715.1 bacterium HR24
GGAGCGGGTGGCCAGCAGAAAGTTGTCGATGTCGGCGTCGCCGCCCATGATCTTGAGCTGGGCCGTCTTCTGCTCGAAGGTCGGCGTCGATTCGCTCCAAGTGTCGCCCACGTCGAAGAAGGCTGCCTGGGGAGCTGTGGCCTCTTGGTTGTAGGTGAGGCCATTGCCCTGGATCTCGATGAACGGGAGGGCCTGGAGCACCGGCGAGTCCTTGACGATGGTCTCGATGACCCCCACCAGCAGCATGTCGTTGGAGAGCTTGGCCGCCTCGGCCAGCGTCAGAGCCATTTCTGTCCACCTCCTCTGTCGCGCTCGCTAGCGTCCCTGGAGCCCGTGGCGTATCTTCTCCAGGGGCGAGAGGGCGGAGGGATCGGGGCCGCGACGGGGCGGCGCCCCGGCCGGGAACCGCTGCCCCTGGGCCTGCTCCTCCATCCGCTCCCTCAGCCGGGAGACGATGCGCTGCGCCTGCTCCAGTTGCTGGTCGATCTCTGCCACCGTCTCCCCCGTCACCAGTTCGGGCGGAAGTTCGGGGCTGGCGGCCAGGCGCGCCTCGCGGTAGCGCAGGGATACCTCCCGCACCTGCTGGCGGAGGGCCTCTGCCTCGGTGCGGAGCGCCTCCGCCTCGGCCCGGGCTCGTGCCGCCTCGTCCTGGTGGGCCGTGGCCAGCCGTCGCGCCTCCTCCAGTTGGGCCTGGAGCTGAACAGCCTGCTGGCGGAAGTGGGCGGCGCGGGCCTCGGCGTCGGCCAGTTGCCCTTGCAGGGCCTCCAGCTCGCGTCGTGCCTCGGCCAGCTCCTCGTCCAGGGCCGCCTCCTGCTCGCTCTCGGCCATGACCATCACCTCCTTCGGTCACGGCCGAGACTAGAACATATGTTCCAATAGGCCAAGAAGGGGCTGGCACCCTCGCGGCTGCGCGGAGGGGAGAGGAAGGCTCAGCCGCCTGCAAAGATGCGGCGCGGGTTCTCCACCAGCATCTGCTCTATCTGGCGCTCGGTGACGCCGCGCTCGCGCAGGGCGGGCAGCACCTCCTGGTGGATGTGGCAGTAGTGCCACTTGGGCTGGGCGACCCGCAGCGCCTCCATGGGGAACCAGTCGATGCAGACCGAGGCATCGTGAGAGAGGACCATGCGCTCGGCATAGCCCCGTCGGCACAGCTCGGCCACGATCTCGACCCGCTTCTCGAAGGTGGGGAAGTGGGCGGCCGCCGGCACCGGGTAGACGCCGAAACGGTCCATGCCTATGTACGACCCGTTCTCCATGAGCTGGACCAGATAGTCGTAGTCGTCGGTATCGCCGCTGTGGCCGATGACCACCCGCGACAGATCCACTCCCTCCTCCTTGAAGATGCGCTGCTGGTCAAGCCCCCGCCGCGTCCAGGAGTGGGTGTGGGTGGAGATGGGCACCCTTGTCCGCAGGTGCGCGCGGGCAGCCGCTCGCAGCACCTTCTCCACCTGGGGCGTGGGCCCTGGCTCATCGGTGACGCACTTGATGACGGCAGCCCGGATGCCGGTGCCCTGGATGCCCTCGCGGATATCGCGCACGAACAGCTCCGCCAGGCGGTCGGCGCTGTAGGTGCGAAAGGCGCGGGGCATCTCGTCGTCGCTGTATATGTAGATGCCCGTGGCCACGATGACGTTCAGTTGCGGCACCTGCTCGGCTACCCGCCGCACCAGGCGCACGTCCCGTCCCAGCCCCATGACGGTCAGGTCGACCAGCGTCCGCACTCCCAGGGTCGCCACCTCTCGTAGCCTTTCCACCGCCTCCGCGACCCAGCGCTCCTCGTCCCACAGGTGCGGGAAGCTGACATAGGCCGGCTCCGAGCGCACGAAGATGTGCTCATGCATGAGGGTCTGGCCGAGCTGGGAAGCGTCCACAGGGCCGAGGACCGTCTCCACGGGCATGTCCTGCCTCCTGACCTGCTCTGTCTCGCAGGCCGGTCTGTGCGGCGGGCCGCGACCGGCAGCACGGCCGCCAGCCTCCAATGGGCCGCGATTCTGCGCCCGCCCCCAGCGGGGGCGCCCTGCCGCTGTTGACGGCCGGCCAGGGCGATTATAGCATCGGGCCCAGTAGCCACATCCTCGGGAGGACGCAAATGCAGTTCGGCGTTCACCTGCTCCAGGTAGGGCACCTGGGCACCCGCGACAACCTGCTGGCCTTCGCTCGGCGGGCGGAGGAGCTGGGCTTCCACTCCCTGTGGGCCAGCGACCACGTGGTCATACCCCGCCACATCGCTGGCGAGTACGCCGGCGGCGGACGCTTCCCGGTGCCGCCGGACATGCCCTTCCTGGAGCCATTCTCGCTGCTCAGCTTCGTCGCCGCTGCCACCCAGCGCATACTGCTGGGGACTTCGGTCATCGTCCTCCCCATGCGTAACCCCATCGTCACCGCGAAGGAGGTGGCGACGCTGGACGTCCTCTCGGGGGGCCGCGTCATCTTCGGCGTGGGCGCGGGCTGGATGGCCGAGGAGTTCGAGGCTCTGGGCGTGCCCTTCCGCGGCCACGGCCCCCGCACCGACGAATACCTGGAGGCGGTGCGCCGGCTGTGGACCGAGGAGGACCCTTCCTTCCGGGGCCGGTACGTGCGTGTGGAGGGCATCGGCTTCGCTCCCAAGCCCTTGCAGAAGCCGCACCCGCCCATATGGGTGGGCGGCATGTCCGAGGGCGCCTTGCGCCGGGCCGGCCGCTACGGCGACGCCTGGCACGCCACGGGCACCGTGGACCCGGACGTGCTGGCCCGCTGCTTCGCCCGTGTCCAGGAGCACGCCCGCCAGGCGGGGCGCGACCCCTCGCGCATCCTCTTCTCCGTGCGGGCCGACCGCTTCCTGCGGGGCGAGCCCGACCAGGTGCTGTCGGTGCTGGAATCACTGCGCCGCATAGGAGTCGCCCACGTGCTCACCGCCTTCCCCGCCCCCACCATCGACGAGAGCCTGGAGCAGATGGAGCGCTTCGCCCGCCAGGTAGTGCCCGCGCTGGCCTGAGCGCCCCGGACGGACCGCCTCTCCCCTCGCTGTCACGGAAGGGCGGTTCGTGCGTCTAACCCCAGAGGGATGGACGGCGCCGGAATGTGCCCGGCGGTGGAGGTGTAGGATGGGCGGTTGGGGGCACGGCCATGGTCACCTGAGCGTACCGCAGGACGATGTCGCCCTGCTGGTGCGGCGCGCTCTGCGCGTGGCCCACAGGGCCCAGGAGCTGGTACTCCAGGAACAGGCCCACTCGTCGTCGCGTCCTGCCGCCCTGGAGGCCCTGCTTGTGGACCTGGGCCTGCGCGACCTGAGCACCCTGGTCCATGCCGGCCGCTGCGCCTGGCTGGCCACGGCGGTGGCCCAGACCCTGCCCCTGCCGCCGCGCTTCGTCTGGGTGGTCCGCTCGGCTGCCGTGTTGCACGACCTGGGCAAGCTGTGGGTGCCGCCCAGGGTGCTAAGCAAGCCCGGCCCCCTCACCGAGCGCCAGTGGCAGGTGATGCGTCGGCACCCCGTCCTGGCCGGGGACGTGCTGGCAGGTCTGCCCGGCATGGACGAGGTCAAGGACGCCGTGCTGCACCACCACGAGCGCTTCGACGGACGGGGCTACCCTCACGGCCTCAAGGGCGACGAGATACCGCTGGCCGCCCGCGTCCTCGCGGTGACGGACGCCTTCGACGCCATGACCACCGACCGTCCCTACCGGCGGGCCATGCCGGTGGAGCGGGCCATCCGCGAACTGGTGCGCAACGCCGGTACCCAGTTCGACCCCGATATCGTGGACGTGTTCCTGCAGGTGTTACGGGAGCAGCCGCCGCCCTGGTGGGAAGGGCGGGAAGCGTCGCTGCACTAGCGGCAGGGTCGCGCCGCGGCGGTGCCGGGCGCTCAGCCTCCCTCGGCTGCCGGGGCGCGGCCCCGGGAGAGGGCCCTCTCCTCCTCCAGCCAGCGCCCGAACTCGCCCAGGGCATCGGGCGTGCCCATGGCCAGCGCTGCCGTGCGCCGGCTGTGGATGCCGGCCGCCACTAGCCGCGCTTCGTCCTGGGCCAGGCGTGAGCGGTCCTGGGGCAGCACAGGCCCCCAGCTCACGTCCACGCGCAGCGAGGAGTAGGGCCGGCGCCGCTGCCGCTCCAGCAGCCGCAGCACCATCTCGGTGCGGCGCCGGATGGCCGCCGTCCGCAGCAGTCGCTTGCGCTGTACCTTCTTCACCAGGGGGTCCAGCTCCATCTCCAGGGCTACGCCGGAGAGGGCCTGCCTGCCCTCGCCGAAGGCCGCTCGGGGCACCTCGGCCAGGTCGTGCAGGACGCGGAAGAGCAGGTTCACGTAGTCCACGTGCAGCCCCACGCCGCCGCCCTGCAGCAGGTCCAGCAAGTACGCCCGCGCCCGCTCCGGCAGCTCCCACACCGCCCCGGGCTGCACAGCGATGTCGTGGGACTCGCTCACGTTCTCCAGCACGGCGATGGGGTTCCCGGACAGCTCCAGGATGAGCGAGAGCTGGCTCATGGCCCGGTTCAGCTCCTGCACCGCCTCGCGGATGGGCGGCACGTCCGAGGCTCCCCAGAACTGCTTCGGCTCCCGCAGGTTGGGGTAGATGACGAAGGGGATGAAGCCGTAGGGGTTGGGACGCTCATCGGCCAGGGTGGAGTCGACCCAGAGCTGGAACCCGCCCGCTGTCCACACCTCCACCACCGTATGCTGCGAGGGTCGCAGCGCTGACGGCCGACGCCAGGGGCTGCGGCTGTCTCTCGCGGGCACCAGGTGCGGATAGGCCAGCTCCAGCTCTTCGCCGGTGAGCTGGTAGCGCAGGGCCACTCGCCAGACGCGGGCCACGTCGTCGGGCTCCCACCAGGCGAAGAGCCCCTGCACGTCGGGCGCCGAGATGCGCGCCGTCCCCTGCCGCGGGTCCCAGGTCACCTTGTAGCAGGCGTCGCCCAGGACCGAGCAATCTATCTCGTTGTCCAGGTCTATCTGGTCCAGCCCGTTGGCCTGATGGGCCTCCTTCAGGGCCTCCTCCGCCTCCCGTGCCAGGGCCTCGGCCTGGGGCGAGGGCTCCCGCGGCAGCAGGTGCACCTCCAGGCCGTTCATGACGTAGGCGGCCGTCTTGTCGACGATGGCCTTGGCGTAGTTGAAGGTAAGGCGGCGCTCCCGCCGCCGGGGCGGGCCCGTCCACTGCACCCCGCGGTAGAAGTCCAAGTTCTCGCGGTAGGCCTGCAGCCGCGGCAGGTCCATGTGGGCCAGTTGCTGGGGTAGGGGCTGGGCGAGGGCGGCGGTCATGGCCGCCCCCCGTGGCCGTTCTGGGCGCGGACCTTCTCCAGGGCGCGGAAGACAGTGCGCCGCGAGACACGAAAGCGCCGCGCCAGCTCCTCGATGGTCAGGCCCTGGCGGCGCAGGGCCGCGATCTGCTCGTCCCGGTACGCCCCCAGCAGGGCCCGGATGCCGCCCGGCTCATCGTAGCGGCAGCGGGGCAGCGGGCAGGAAAGGCAGGACGGATGCACCTGGCAGCCCGTGTCGCGGTACTCCGTATGCTCGGGCAGGGCATCCTCCCTCACCCGTCGCAGCACCGACGGACGGGCCTCCCGTTCCCTCTCCAGGGTCGGACTCGGCACTTCGTTCACCCCCTCGCCATGCGTCCGCGGGCCACCCGCGGGCCGGCCAGGCCCGCGGCCGCCTCTACCGCCAGGGCCAGGCTCACCAGGTAGTCGTCGTGTCCCTGGCCCTCGGACACGTAGAAGGACATGGCCCGGTTGGGCCGGTAGACCGCCCGGGCCAGCTCCAGTTCCCGCCACGCCTGCCGCCACTCCCGGGAGCCGTCCGGGGCGTAGAGCTTGAGGCGACCGCCGTTGACGGCCGCCAGCAGTCCGTATCCCAGGCGCGACTTGACCTCGGCGGTGAAGCGCAGGGGCAGCACCACTCCCTCGCCCAGGGCGCGAGCGAGAAGCCGCGCCAGGGTCTCTCCCAGACCGGTGGCGTCCACCGCCGCCCGCCGCACCCGCCAGACATGGCCCAGAAGGTCGGCCAGAGCGGCGTACAGCTCGTCGTGGGGGGTGCCCACGAAGGCCCGGTGCTCCACCACCTCCAGCAGCGGCTCCCGCACGACGGCCTCCGGAGGCGGGAACAGGACGCGGGCGATGGTCAGGACGGTGGCGTCGTGGCCGCGACCGTCCCCTTGCCAGTCCTGGCCGCCCACGTCCAGCCCGGCCACGTAGCACTCGCCGGGCCGCGGCGCTCCCTGCCGGGCGTGCTCCCCCCGCAACTGGGCCAGTTGCGAGGCCGAAAAGAGCCTGCCCCCGCCGCCGATGGGCCGCAGGGAGTACTGGGTGCGGAAGAGGGGATGCTCCTCGCCCAGGCGCAGCCGCTCGCCCTCCACGAAGCGGGCGTAGGCCGGATTGTAGCGGGCCACCTCCTGCCAGTCCCACTGGAAATGGCGGCGCACCCCGTCGCGCCGCTCCAGCTCGCGGTGGTGATCGGCCATCTCCTCCAGCAGGGTGGAACCGTCCCAGGGGGTGCCGTAGAGGACGACGGTGGCGCCGGTGGCGGCGGCCATGGGCAGGAAGTCCCGCTGGAACTTCTCCCGGTCCACCTCCTGGGCCTCGTCCACCTCCAGCAGGAGGGTGGCCGTATGGCCCACCACGTGGGCCTCCGGCCCGGCCGAGAGGAAGAGCTGGCGGGCCCTGCCCAGGCGCACCGCCCGCCCCTCCTCCAGGGCGGCCAGCTCCCCCAGCCCGGCCTCGTGCAGGCGCTCCCACAGGCGCCTCAGGCTGATGCGCGCCTGGGGGTCGAAGGTGGGGGCGCACTTGACCAGCTCCTCGGTGCGGTGCAGGTGGCGGGCCAGCAGGTAGAGCTCCATCTGGGCGGAGAGCTCGTTCTTGCCCGCCTGGCGGCTCATCATCACCGTGAAGGTGAGGCCCTGCCCCCGGCGGACGCTGCCGAGGACAGCCCGCGCCACCTCCACCTGGTAGGGGCGCAGGACGTTGCGGAGAGGCGACCCCCTAGCCACTGCTCGGCCCTCTGGTGGCCCGAGT
>BEIA01000100.1 GCA_002898715.1 bacterium HR24
CTGCACGAGGGCGCTTACCCCTCGCTGCCACGCCGCGAGGTCATGCTCGACGAGCTGGTGCGCGTGGACGTGGTGGAGGGCCAGGGGCGAGTGCTGGAGGTCAAGCATTCCCGCCGGCTCGTCCATGCCGCCCGCCTGCAGGTAGCCTACTACCTGCTGTACCTGCGGCACCTGGGCGCCGGGGACATGGTGGGCGAGCTTCGATTCCCCAAAGAACGGCGGCGGGAAGAGGTGCGACTGACCCCTGACCTGGAGGAGCAGGTGGCCGACGCCCTGCGCGAGATAGCGCGAGTGGAGGCCATGCCCAGCCCGCCCCACGTGGACTACATGTCCGTCTGCCGTCCCTGCGCCTACGCTGAGCTCTGCTGGGGCTAGGACAGTGGGCCGCAGTTATTACCTTTTCCGCAGCGGGCGCCTCCGCCGCCACCAGAACACTATCTACCTGGAGCAGGGCGGAGAGGACGGCCGCCGGCCTATCCCCATCGAAGATGTCCGGGAGCTCTACCTGTTCGGCGAGGTAGACCTGAACACCAAGGTGCTGAACTTCCTTGGCAGGCACGGGGTCGTGGTCCACTGCTTCAACTACTACGGCTTCTATACCGGCAGTTTCTACCCGCGCGAGAGCAACGTTAGCGGGCACCTGCTGGTCCGGCAGGTGGAGCACTATCTGGACCCCGCCAAGCGGCTCTATCTGGCGCGGCAGTTCGTGGAGGGCTCTCTGTTCCACGTGCGGCGCAACCTCGCCTATTACCAGCGCCGTGGTCGCGACCTGGAGGGTGTTCTCGCTGCGGTCGAGCGGTGCCTGTCCGAAGTCGGCACTTGCGCCGACGTTCCCGGCCTCATGGGCATCGAGGGTCGCGCCCGCGATGCGTACTACGCCGCCTTCAACCTCATCATGGACCTAGAGGAGCCCTTCCAGCAGCGCGTGCGTCGCCCGCCAGACAACCTGGTCAACGCCCTGCTCTCCTTCGGCAACACGCTGCTTTACACGGCTACCCTGGCCGAGGTATATGTCACCCAGCTCAACCCCACCATAAGCTACCTGCACGAGCCGTCGCAGCGGCGGTTCTCCCTGGCCCTGGACATCGCCGAGGTGTTCCGGCCTCTCATCGTGGACAGGGCCATCTTCCGCGCGGTGAACCGCGATATGCTGGGCGAGGACGACCTGGAGCCCCTGGGCGAGTCCCAGGGGGTGTACCTGAGCGAACGGGGGCGCAAGACCTTCATCCGTGTCCTAGAGGAGACGCTGGCCAGCACTGTGCACCACCGCGCCCTCAAACGCAACGTGTCCTACCGGCAGCTCTTGCGCCTGGAGGCTTACAAGTTGGTGCGCCACCTGATCGGCATGGAGGAGTACCGCGCCCTCAGGGCCTGGTGGTGAGGGGGTATGCCATGCGCCTGAAAGTCACCCTAGAAACACCGGCACCCTTCTTCCTGCCCTGGCGTTACCCTGAGCTGTTGCGTGGCGCCGTCTACAGCGCCCTGAGGCGGTGGGACCCCGAACTGGCCGAGGCCATGCACTCGCAGGGACTGATGGCAGCAGGGCGGCGCTACAAGCCCTTCACCTACTCCTGGCTACGGCCCCGGGCGGCGCAGCGCCACCCCGGCGGCCTGCTCATGGAGCCCCCCGTGTGGTGGTGGATAGCGTCTCCTCTGCCCCAGGTGCTGGAGGCCGTGGCTGGCCCCTTCCTCACCCGGGGCATGGTCAATCTGGGCGGGGTCGTCCTCAGGGTGGCCCTGGTAGAGGTGGAAGCGGTGCCCGAGCTTGCACCGCCCCTGACGCTGGAGACCCTGGCTCCCATCGTCGCCTCTACCGGCGAAGAGCGGGACAGCCGGCTGCAGAAGGTCTTTCTCTCGCCCTGGCAGGAGGACTTCCACCGCGTCATCAGCCAGAACCTCATCAACAAGGCCCGGGCCCTCGGGCACCAGGTGCCGGAACATGCCGCGGTCCGCCTGGAGCCGCTGGGCGGCGTCCGTTCCCGACTGGTCAGGATCAACGGGGCGGCGATCCGCGGCTTCGAAGGGCGCTTTCGCGCATTTGGGCACCCGCTCCTCCTGTGCATCGGCTACGAGATGGGCTTCGGCGAACGGAACGCCCAGGGCTTCGGCATGGTCAGGCTAGCCAGGAGGTGAAACATGTACGTCGTGCTCGTGTACGACGTCGAACAGAAGCGGGTCAATAAGGTGTGCCAGTACTTGAGGCGGCACCTGTTCTGGGTGCAGCGCTCGGTGTTCGAAGGAGACCTGAGCGAGGGCCGGCTGGAGAAAGTGAAGGCCGGGCTGCGGCGGATCATCAACCCGCGCTACGATTCGGTCTACATCTACAAGGTGCGGGAGCGGCGCTGGGTAGACCGGGAAGTGCTGGGAGTCGAGGCGGCGCCGATAGACCAGGTGATCTGACGTGCCGTCGACCTAAGGCTGATTGACAGGTGTCCCAATCGCACCAAAGTGGGATTGAAAGTGCTTCATCAGGCCTCGGACGGGGCAGCCCGGAGGCGAGTCCCAATCGCTCCAAACCGGGATTGAAAGGGGCAGCCTTTTAGCCCTGCTGCTGTACTCAGAGGCGCTCCAAACGCACCTCACTCGGACTGGTACATGCAGGTCGCACCGCGAGGTCCGGGGCTCGGTGACCGTACGCGCCGGGCCATGCTCCGGGCCCGCCGGCGGGGGCCAGTTCCACACGCTCGCCGGGCGGGTCGTGAGTATCTAGGGCCAGGGCTCCTCCAGCCCCTCAGGTCGGGAGAGT
This sequence comes from bacterium HR24, assembly GCA_002898715.1. Taxonomy (GTDB): domain Bacteria; phylum Chloroflexota; class Dehalococcoidia; order SM23-28-2; family HRBIN24; genus HRBIN24. The sequence continues at coordinate 2,747 of BEIA01000100.1, forward strand.
GGGCCTGCTGGCCGTCCCCTTTTTCCGGACGTGTTGATCGATCGACTGGACATCGATTCCGAATCGCGCGCGAGGCATGATGGTGGGAGTGCCGGGACGTGTCTAGGTCCCTAACCGCTCTGGCGCCGCTGCCGGCCCTGTTCGTCGCCCTCGCTCTTCTGCTAGGGCTCGAGGCGAGCCTGCCCATGCTCGGCGTCGGGGCGGGCGGCTGGTGTATCGCCCTGGCTGTTCGAGTGCCGGCCATCTTTGCGCTGGGCAGGATCGGGCGTGCCGCGCTGGGCGTGTGGCTCTCGGGGCCCGCCGAGGAGTTGGTCAGGCTGGCTGTGGTCTTGGGCTTCGCCAACAGCGCCGACGAGGCCTACTGGTTGGGGCTGGGCTGGGGCCTCGCCGAGGTGCCCTACCACGTGCTCGAGTCCGCCGTGCTGTGGCGACTGCAGGAGGGCGCTCCGGCCCAGGGGCAGGCGTCGCTGGTGGATGGCGCCGTGGCCGAACTCGCTGCCAGCCCCTGGTCCTCGTGGCGGTCGCTGGAGCGTTACTCGGCCACCGCGGTGCACTGGGGTTCACTCTGGCGATGGAGTGGAGCCCTGGGCGGCGCTGGTCCTGGTGCCTGCCCACAGCCTCCTGAAAGGCCTTTTTGTGGGGGGCCGGCAGGTCTGTGGCGGCGGCTGAGTGGGGGGCTCTGGCCGTCGGCCTGACCACGCTGGCCGCGGGGCTGGCCCTGGCCCTGTGATGGCCCTCCCGCCGACCGGCAGGAAGCGGCGGTGGGCCTACAGTTCGCCCCGGGCTGCGGCGACCGCCTTCTGGGCGGCCTCGCCCAGGTCCTTGGCCCGCACCACTGGCAGGCCCGACTCGGCCAGGATGCGCTCCCCCGCTTCTACGTTGGTGCCGGCCAGCCGCACTACGACCGGCACGCGGACATCCATCTCCTGAAATGCGCGCACTACCCCTTCGGCGATGACGTCCACTCGGGCCATCCCGCCGAAGATGTTGATGAGAATGGCGCGCACCTGCTCATCGGAGGTGAGGATGCGGAACGAGTTGACCACCCGCTCGACGTTGTTCACGGTGCCGATGTCCAAGAAGTTGGCCGGGTCGCCCCCTGCCAGCTTGATGGCGTCCATGGTGGCCATGGCCAGTCCGGCGCCGTTCACTACACAGCCGATGTTGCCGGTGAGGCGCACGTAGTTGTTGATGCCCATCTGCTGGGCCTGGACCTCCAGGGGGTCCTCCTCGTGGGGGTCGCGCAGGGCCTGCACCTCGGGGTGGCGGAACAGGGCATTGTCGTCGAAGTTCACCTTGGCATCGGCCGCCAACAGCCGGCCGTCCTCGGTGACCACCAGGGGGTTGATCTCAGCCAGGGAGCAGTCCTTCTCGACGAACAGGCGGTAAAGACCGGCCATTGCCTGCACGCCCTGCCTGAGCAGCTCGCCGCCGAGGCCGATAGCCAGGCCCAGTTCCCTGCCCATGAAAGGCTGGAAGCCGATGGCCGGGTCCACGGGCAGGCGATGGATGCGCTCCGGTGTGGCCGCGGCCACCTCCTCGATATCGACTCCCCCGGCGTCGGAGGCCATCATCACTGGCAGGCCGAGGGCGTTCTCCACCACCACCGCCAGGTACAGCTCACGTGCCGGGCGCACCGCTTCCTCCACCAGCACCGAGCGGACAAGTCTCCCTTCGGGGCCTGTCTGGTGAGTGACCAGCCGACGGCCCAGGATCTGGGCCGCGGCGTCGCGTGCCTCCTCCGGACTCGAGGCGAGCCTGATGCCGCCAGCCTTGCCACGGCCACCGGCGTGGATCTGGGCCTTGACGGCCACAGGCACACCCAGCTCGCGGGCAATGGCCTCCGCTTCGGCGGGGGACTGGGCCACTCGACCATTGGGGACGGGAACGCCGTACTCTTGCAGGAGTTGCTTGGCCTGGAACTCGTGGACTTTCACCGCTGACCTCCGAGGCGATGGTGCGGGCAGGGTGCCGCGCACCAATACCATAACATACGGCTGTCCGTGACAGAACCGCGGGGCAGGCGGCTCCGTGCTAGCGGGACGAAGGTGGCATTCCTGTTTGCGAGCGGCGCGTACGAGGCCGGAGGCGACAGTCGGGGGACATCATCTCTATCTCGTTGTCATGCCGTTGGCGGTATGCGCCTGCAGCGGCGGGGGCGCATGAGTCCGCGCGCTGCTGCCTGCCCGTCCTTTCCGCCTATGGGCATTGAGCTGCGCTGGCGGACGGGCTGGCCTGGCGTGGCGGCGAGTTCTGGTCCTATCTGCTGGCGGAGGGGGTGGGATTCGAACCCACGCGGGCCCGGCGCGGGGCCCTAGCGGTTTTCAAGACCGCCCCGTTCAGCCGCTCCGGCACCCCTCCGCATGGTCGCACCGGACGCCCGGACCCTGACCGTTATCAACACCTCACCGTCACACCGGCCGCCAGCCCCGCTGGGCAACCCGTGGGCCCTTCTCTCGTCGCTGGCACGGGCAGGATTTTCCGTTCCCTCCGACCGTCATCTGCAGCGGTCGACATCTCCGGCTCCGGTGTCGGCCAGGCCTGGCCCGGCATCCTGCATCCCCAGGCCAGTGTCCCGTTTCGGGCCCTATCCTATTTTAGCGACCTCCCCGCCGTCTGCACCGTTGGCTGGCGGCCGACAGGCCGCGGCTTCGGTGGGGCTGGTCCCTGCCCGGCCGGTGCGCGTCCGTCCCGCCGCATAGTCGGGACCAGCCATCGGCCAATGGGTGGGAAAGAACACGGATAGCATCGGACCACCGTACGTCGGCGCCGCTGACGTTGGCGCGACCGGTTAGACCTGCAGTCTTTCCGACAACAGCGCGCGGCGGCGAGGGCGGCCCACGGTCGGCTGGTGTTAGTGCCGGATATGGGGTTAACATGGGTGAAGAGGCAACGATGGGGGCCGCCCGAGCGGACGGCATCCCGCGGGGAAAGGGGTAGAACGGGATGAGGTTCGGGATCGTCGGACTCGGGCGGATGGGCGCCAACCTGGCCAGGCAAGCCGTGGCCAAGGGCCATCAGGTCGTGGCCCACGACCGCGATCCTCAGGCGCTCGCGGCGGCCTCCCGGGAGCGGATAGAGCCCGCGAGCTCGCTGGCCGACCTCGTCGCGGCGCTGCCTTCGCCCCGCTGCGTCCTCCTGTACGTGCCCCACGGCCCGCCCACGGAGCGTGTCTGTCGCTCCCTCTGCCGCCTCCTGTCGCCGGGCGACATCGTGGCCGACGGCGGCAACTCGCACTGGCAGGACTCTATCCGCCGTCACGACCTGCTGGGCCGCGCTGGGGTGCGCTTTCTCGACGTAGGTACTAGCGGCGGCGTCCCTGGCGCCCGTGGGGGCGCATGCTTCATGGTAGGCGGTGACCCGGACGCCTTCCAGGCGCTGGCGCCATTACTCCGCGACCTGGCCGTGGACGAGGAGGCCGTCTTCTACGCTGGCCCGCCGGGGGCGGGCCACTTCGTCAAGCTGGTACACAACGCCATCGAGTTCGGTATGGTGCAGGCCATCGCCGAGGGGGTGGAGCTGCTCATGCGCTCGGGATACGCCCTCGACATCGCGGCGCTCCTCGATAGCTGGCAACATGGCTCGGTCATACGCGGCTGGCTGGTGGAGCTGATGGCCGAGGCCCTCAGGCAGTGGGACGGCTTGGAGCGCCTGTCCTCCTATGTGGAGGACACCGGGGAGGTCAAGTGGGTGCTGGGATGGGCCCTGGGACAGGACATTCCCACCCCGGTGACCAGTGCCGCCCAGTTGGCCCTCATGCAGTACCGCGACCAGGACTCGGCGTCGGCCAAGGCTGTAGCCATTCTGCGCCATGCCTATGGCGGCCACCCTGTGCATCTGGCATCTCGCCCGGCCGAACCCAAAGGCCGCGAAGCCCGGGCGAGGGGAGAGCGATGAAGGCGGTAGCGGTGTCGCCAGGGAAGGCGGGGAACGTGCGCCTAGTGGACATGCCCCTGCCCAGCGATGGCCCGGT
>BEIA01000101.1 GCA_002898715.1 bacterium HR24
TCGGGGCTGGCAGGGGCGGAGGGATTCGAACCCCCGACCTCCGGTTTTGGAGACCGGTGCTCTGCCACTGAGCTACGCCCCTGCTCGTACTAGCTCCCGGGGCCCCATGTTATGTGCCGCGGGGAGCAGTCTCGCGCAGGTCAACGCCCCTCCCCCTTGTTCAACGGGCTCCCGCATGTTTCGAGCGCGGTGGCCTCCGGCCACGCGGAGGCCGCACCGCCCGCCTCAGCCGTCGGCCCGGTCAGCATCCGTTCCGGGGCGCGGGCCGCGGCCTGCCCGCCGGTCACCGTTCCCGTCCCTATTCTATTTGCCGGCAGGTCGCCTGTCGAGTCCGATACGCTTGTTCGACTTGCACGATGGAGAGCCAGGGCAGGCAGTGGAACGCGGGCCCCCACGGCCTGTGCTGTTCACTTGCGCTTCCTCTTGGGGAGGAGCGTTCTATCTCGCCCCGGAGCGCGCCGGACCGGAACGTGCAGCGGCCGCGGTCGCCCATCACTGGGGGCGGTACTTAGGCCGGCCGGGCACGATCGGGGCCGTCGGCGGGGGGACAGTCGGCCACGAGCCGGAAGGCGCTTACCAGGCGGAAGCTGCTGCTCGCCCTCCCAATGGCCTTCTTCAGGGCGGAGGAGTCTGCTCCGTGGTCGCCGATGAGGAGGACGCAGTTGCTCAGAAAGGCGGTGGCAGGGACGGGCTCGGTGTAAAGGCCTGCCAGCTCCAGCCCGAGCGGCAGCAGGGTCGCGAGCAGCCCGGCCAGAGCGTGTGCTGAGACCGAGCATCCGACTACGACCGCGCGGTCGAACCGGGCCTCGCATGTCGGGGTCCGCGACAGAGCCCACCACCTGGCCACGGCCCCGCCGTCGATCCCCCGGGCTGCCGCTCGCAGGCCCGGCACGAACTGGGCCAGGGCGGGGGACCCCACAACTGCCAGGTGTCCGTCTCCCTGTGCCACCTCGCGGGCGGCTTCGACCGTGCTCCGACGGGCTTCCTGCCGGGCCTCCGGCAGGTGCCGGCGGAGCCACTCGCTAGCCAGCTCCAAGGAGCGATGCCCTAGGACCAGCCTCACTTGCGCAAGGTCGTGCCCCTCGCGGACATACAGGGTGCAGTCGTAGGGCAGGATCACCTCACCGATGGGGCCGGGCGGCGGGTTACGGAGCACTTGCTGCAGCATGGGAGTGAAACCGCTATGACTGGTCTGGACGGCGACGCAGGTGACGTCGATGCTGCCCTCGGCCAGCGCCATCAACAGGGTGTCGGCGCTCTCGAAGTACTGCACCCGGCACGTCCAGCCGTATGCTCGTTGCAGGTGCTGGAATGCCAGCCAGGCGAAGGTGCCAGGCCCGCCGATGATTCCTGCCGCGAAGTGGCGCCTGCGCATGGCCTGTAGGGGATATCCTCGCCTCACTCCTTCGGCGAGGGGAGGTGTCCGTGGCGGCCGGCGAGCTGGGCGGCCACCTCGACGATCTTGTCCTCCTCTCCGCCCACCACCTTGCGCCGTCCCAGCTCGAGGATGATCTGCTTCGGGTCCACGCCGAAGCGTTCGGCGGCCCGGAAGGTGTGCAGCAGAAAGCTGGAGTAGACGCCGGCGTAGCCCATGACCAGGCTGGGGCCGTCGATGGTCTGGGGGCGGGCCATGATGGGCAGCACCGCCTGCTCGCTCGCCTCGATGAGCCGCAGCCAGTCCACCCCGGTCTCGTAGCCCTCCAGCTCCAGCACCGCCGCCACCACCTCCAGGGGGGCGTTGCCCGCCCCGGCACCCAGGCCGCCGAGGCAGCCGTCCACGTGGCTCGCCCCCTCCTCCACCGCCGCCAGGCTATTGGCCACCGCCAGCCCCAGGTTGTTGTGGGCGTGGATGCCCACCGCCACCTGCAGGCCGTCCACCAGGGCCCGCACCCGCTCCTTGGTGCCCCTGGGGGTGAGGGCCCCGGCCGAGTCGGTGACGTAGACGCAGTCGGCCCCCGCCTCCTGCATGATGCGCGCCTGGCGCAGCAGTTCGTCGGGGCCGATCATGTGGGCAAGCATGAGGAAGCCGATGGCCTCCATGCCCATCTCCTTGGCCATGCCGATATGCTGGATGGCGATGTCGGCCTCGGTGCAGTGGGTGGCGATGCGGGCCACCCGCGCCCCCCGCTCGTAGGCGGCGGCAAGCTCCTCCTTGGTGCCGATGCCGGGGAGGAGCAGCACTGCCAGCCTGGCCTGCCGCACCACCTGCGCCGCCGCCGAGAGCAGCTCCAGCTCGTCCTCGCGGGAGAAGCCGTAGTTGAATGAGCTGCCCCCCAGGCCATCGCCGTGGGAGATCTCGATGGTGCCCACCCCCGCCTCGTCCAGCCCCCGGGCGACGCGCACGACGTCTTCGCGGCGGAACTGGTGGGAGAGGGCGTGGCTGCCGTCGCGCAGCGTCGAGTCTATCAGGCGGACTCGTTTCCGGTGGCTCCCCATGTGCGGCTGGCTCCTGTCAGCTATTTCTCCCCTATCCGTGCCTGGGCACTCCCGCTGCGACGGCGGTCCCGTCTCCCGCAAATGGACAGTAACCGGTGTGGAAGTGCGGAGGTCAACGGGGATGTCCCGCCCCATGGGACACAGATAGCTAGGGCTGCTGCCAGCCGTCCTCAGCGCGCGCCGCGCAGACGAGGGTCGAGGGCGTCGCGCAAGGCATCTCCCAGCAGGTTGAACCCCAGCACCGTGAGGCTGATGGCCAGCCCCGGAAACAGGGCCCAGGGGATATGGACAGGCAAGTTGGTGCGGGCAGCGTTGATATCGGCCCCCCAGGACGGATTGGGAGGCGGCACCCCCAGTCCGAGGAACGACAGAGCTGCCTCGGCCAGCACTGCCGTTCCCAGGAGGGTAGTCATGATGACTATGGCCAGGGCAGCGATGTTGGGCGCGATGTGCACGAACATGATCCGCAGCGGCGTCGCCCCCACGGCCCGGGCCGCCTCGACATAAGCGTTGTTCTTCTCCGACAGCACCGCCCCCCGCACGATGCGTATCACCCCTGGTATGATCCCCAGTCCGATGACCAGCACTACGTTCTCCAGGGAAGGCCCCAGGAGGCGAATGATGATGAGCAACAGCACCAGCGCCGGGAAGGCCTGCAGCGAGTCCAGCAGTCTCTGTACGGCCGAGTCCACAGGTCCGCCCATGTAGCCGCTGACGAGGCCGATGACTGCCCCGACGACGGTGCCGCCGATGACGGCGATGAACCCTACCGCCAGGGAGACCCGCGCACCCCAGATGACACGACTCAGCATGTCCCGGCCGAGGTTGTCGGTGCCGAAGGGCGTCTGGCGGGAGATGCCCGACAGGGGCGGTGCCACGCCGATGTCGTTCACGTCGTGCGGGGCTATGAGCGGCGCGAAGGCGCCGACCACTACCAGCGACAGGACGATGACCCCTCCCAACACCCCGAGCGGATACCGTCGTGCCAGCCGCACCAGTCGCCGCAGGAGAGAGCGGCGCCCCGCTCCTACCTCTATTCCGAGTACGAGGTCGGCCTGCCTGACTGCCATGGCGCCGTCACCGGTAGCGGATGCGCGGGTCGAGCCATGCGTAGACGACGTCCAAGGCCAGGATGGTCAGCACCACCACCACGCCCGTATACAGGGTCAGCGTTTGCACCACCGTATAGTCCTTGACGAAGATGGCCTGGAAGAAGTACTGGCCCATGCCCGGCAGGGTGAAGATCTGCTCTATGATCACTGACCCCCCCAGCAGGGCCGAGACCTGCAGGGCCAGCACCGTCACGGGCGGGATCATGGCGTTGCGCAGGGCATGGCGGGAGATGACCACTCGCTCCAGCAACCCCTTGGCCCTGGCTGTGCGGATGTAGTCCTGCCGCAACACCTCCAGCAGGCTGGACCGAGTCAGGCGCATGATGGCCGCTGCCGGGCCCAGGGCCAGCACCAGCGCCGGGGGCAAGAACTGGCGCAGGTTGCCCCAGGGGTCGTCGAAAAAGTGCACCACCCTGCCGATGGGAGGCGCGTACCCCCAGAGCTGCAGCGGCACTAGCAAGGCCAGTGTCGCCAGCCACAGGGCCGGTACCGAGAGGCCCAGCACCGCTACAACGCGGACGGCGTAGTCTAGGGGCGAGTCGCGCCACACCGCCGACACGACCCCGGCGGTGATCCCTAGCACGGCAGTGAGGACCACAGTCATGAGCAGCAGCTCCAGCGTGTTCGGCAGCCGGTTGCGTATGCTCCGGGCCACCGACTCGCCATTGAAGTCGGAGATGCCCAGGTCGCCGGTGAGGACGCCCCGCATCCAGCGCCAGTACTGGACAGGCAAGGGGTCGTTGAGACCCAGCCGCTCCCTTTCCGCTTCGACCTGCTGAGCGCTGGCCTGGGGGCCCACCCGCAGCAAGGCAGGGTCCCCCGGCGCCACCCTCAGCATGAGAAATACTGCGATGGACAGGAAAAAGAGGATCACCACGCCGGCCAGCAGCCTACGGGCGATGAACGCCTGCACGCCTGCCCCCGCTCAGAGGTCGAGCCACCAGTCGGCCAGGAACAGGGCGGTTACGCCCAGCCCCAGTCGCGCCGGGTTGTTCTTGACGAAGTTCCACCACAGGGTGTTAGCGCTGCTGCTGGGCAGGGGGATGAAGCTCGGGTCCTTGGAGTAGATAAGCCGCTGTACGTCATGGACGGCCCTCACCAGCTCCTGCGCGCCCCCAGTCACCTGCTTCACGCGCCTCACGGCGGCGTCGATCTCCGGGTCGCGGAAGATGTTCCAGGAGACGCCGTCGCCGGCGGGGCCCCAGGACGTATGCCAGTCCAGGGGCACCTCCGGCGACTCGTATACCTGGTTGAGGCTCAGGCTCGAGTCGTAGTCGCGGCGCCGGTAGCGGTCCAGCCAGGTGCCGATGTCCAGGGGCTGTTGGTCGACCTCGATGCCGCCGGAGCGGAGCTGCTCAATGAGGATGGGCACGTACTGGGCGACATCGCCGCCGCCCGAGGCAGCCACGCCGGTGGGGTACATCATGCGGATACGCAGCCCTTGGGGAAACCCGGCCGCCGACAAGAGCTGCCTGGCCTCCTGCGGGTTGTAGACCAGGTATCTGCTGCGCAGTTCGTCCTCGGGCAGGGCGTAGTCCCCCAGGGCCCAGTGGACGATGCCGTTGACCTTGGCATCGCCCAGATGGACCACGTTGATGAACTGGTCGTGGTTGATGGAACGGGCTACCGCTCGCCGCACGCGGGGGTCGGTGAAGGGCGGCCGCTCGGCGTTCATGGTCACGGCCATGAAGCTGAAGATAGGCTCCTTGACCAGGTAATAGTTGTTCGGGTCCATCAGCTGCTGGGCCTCGCGGGCGTTGGCGGCGGTGTAGAAGTGCACCTGGCGGGTGAGGAAAGCGGCCTGCCGCGCCGCCCGGTCGGGGATGACGCGCACGTCGATACCGTCCACGTAGGGCAGGGGCAGCCCGTCCTTGCCCTTCACGTAGTAGTTCGGGTTGCGCTCCAGGGAAAGGCCTTCTCCCTCCACGAAGCGGCTGAAGGAGAAGGGCCCGCCGCCCACGCCCGAGACCCGCAGGCGGTCCGGGTTGGTCAGCAACTCTCTGGGCGCGATGGTAGAGACGGCTAGCCCCACGTTGTAGATGGTCCACGCATAGGGGTCGCCGGTGCGCATGACATACAGGCGCGGCCCCTGGGCCTCGTGGGAGGCCAGGAACTGTTTGGCGAAGCGCGAAGAGAGGGCTCGGAGCTCGTTCTTGATGCGCTCCCAGTTGGCGTAGGCATCCTGCGCGTCCAGCTCCCTCTCTGGCACCCCCAGGCTGTTGGGAGCGACCCTCACGCTCGGCCGGAGGTGGAAAATATAAGTCACGGCGTCCGGCTGCTCCATTCGCTCCGCCAGGTCGTAGAAGAAGAAGTCAGGCTTCAGGTTCGACTGGCTCACCAGGGTGTTGTACACGCGGGGGAAGTAGGCGGTGGACGCGGCCACGGAGATGTGCGGGTCCAGTTGGTCGAAGTTGACGGTGCTCCAGCTTTGGGAGCGCCCGCCGCGTTTGGGCGGGCCTTCCTCGGCTACCGGTGGAGGCGTGGCCTCCCGTGGCTGCTCCCGGCATGCCGCCGCCCCTGCCATCGCTGCCGCTCCCACCCCCAGGGCAGCGCCCCTGAGGAACCCTCTCCGCCCTACGCGCCGCCGCCAAAAGCTGTGCCAGTACTCGCCAGCCATGGCCCGCCCCTCCTTGAGCGCTCGCTAAGCTCTTGGCGCTAGAATCTTAGGCAAGTCTGGGGGAGCCTGTCAACGGCCTCGGGTCGCACTCCGTTGAGGCCCGCGTTTGGTCCCGGGCCAGGGCCGTTATAGCCATCAGCCGGCGGGCGGTATTGACACTTCCTGGCCGAGACTGCTATATTGCAGGCGCCATCGACCGCCACCAGGCGGCGGTGAGCGGAAAGAGCAAAGGGATGGCCTTCACAGCACCGCTTGGACCCGCCG
>BEIA01000102.1 GCA_002898715.1 bacterium HR24
CTTGTGCCCGCGGCTGGCGGCGGCCCTGCGGCCGGGCGGCCTTCTGTTCTTCGAGACGTTCACCGTGGCGCAGCGCCAGTACGGCTGGGGCCCCAGTAGGGATGCATGGCTGCTGCAGCCAGGCGAACTGCCGACGCTGTTTCCCACCCTCGCCGTCCTCCAGTACCGGGAAGGGCATGTGGTCGAGGGCGGCCGCACCAAAGCCATCGCCTCCCTGGTGGCGCGACGCCTTAGTTGACAATTCGGCTCGAAAACTGCGACAATGTCGCCGAGGAGGCGAGGCCATGACGGCAGAGACTCAGGTCCACAAGGTGCTGGACGTTCGGGGCCAGTTCTGTCCCGGCCCCGTCCTGGCCGCCCGCCAGGGCATTGACAGGCTGGCCGAGGGGCAGGTGCTGGCCATTCTGGCCACCGACCCTGCCGCCGAGGCCGACCTCCAGGCCTGGGCCAAGTGGGCCGGGCACCGCGTCCTGTCCATCGACAAGTCGGAAGGCTACCTGCGCGTCCTGGTGCGAAAGGGGGGCTAGGGCCATGGCCGAGCGCAAGAAGATCGTCTACCTGCTGACCAGCGGAGTCGACACCCCCGAGCGCCTGTATGCGCCCTTCATCCTGGCCGCCACCGCTGCGGCCATGGGCCAGGAGCCCACCATCTACGCCTTCATCAAGGGCATCACCGCCTTCAAGAAGGGCGAGGCGGAGAAGGTCAGGGTAGGCGCCTTTCCCAGCCTGAAGGAGGTGATGGACCAGGCCCGCCAGGCCGGCGTGCGCTTCCTGGTCTGCGAGCAGTCGTGCCTGCTCTTGGGCCTGGATCGGGGCGACTTCGTGGAGGACGCCGAAGTGGTGGGCGCCGCCACCCTCAACGACGTCGTCCTTTCAGCCGACGCCGTCGTCAGCGTGTAAGGCCGCTGCCCTGCCCTAGGTCATGGCGTAGACGCTGTAGTCGACGGTGCCGCCCGGCCCGATGGCACCCACCCCCACCGCCACGACGTCGTTGAGCCACGCATAGTTCTGGTTGCCCGTCTCGAAGCGGGGCGTGACATACCAGTAGTAGGACCCCGCCGGCGGCGACTCGCCCCGCACCATGTGGGCCATGACGTGGGAGAAGGGGCGCAGCACGCCGCCGTAGGTCATGTATATCAGGGCGCCGTCCTCGGTGCGCAGGGTGATGCGCACGTCCAGCCGGGCCACGTCCTGATTGAGGACGAGCCAGTCCGCTCCGCTGGGCAGCACCTCGCCCTTCAGGCGGGGGCCACTGAACTTCCCCTCCAGCACAGGGGCGATGATCCGCTGCCCCTCCCGCAGGGCGCCCACGTCCTGCGGCTGTCCGACGCGCAGCGATATATCGAACAGGTGCTCGAAACGCATCTCCATCTCTGCTTCCCTCGTAGTCCTGGGGTGCCACTACGATATGGCCCGCCCTCGCGCCTGTCAACTGCCCTCGGGTCTCTTCCCGCAGGAACGGCGAAGGGGCCGATGTCGGGCGGCCATGGTCGCCTTGACAGCGGGGGGACGTGGCAGCTAAAGTCGCCCTGAACTGGCGAGGGACAACTAGTGCTGGCTAAGGTCAACACCTGCGCCGTCGTCGGGCTCGACGGCGCCATTGTCGAAGTCGAGGTCGACATCAGCCAGGGCCTGCCGTCCTTCACCATCGTCGGGCTGCCTGATACCGCCGTGCAGGAGGCCCGCGAGCGGGTGCGCTCCGCCATCCGCAATTCGGGCCTGCAGTTCCCCCAGCGGCGTATCACCGTAAACCTGGCGCCCGCCGACCTGCGCAAGGAAGGCCCCGCCTACGACCTGCCCATCGCCGTGGGGGTGCTGCTCGCTTCCGGGCAGGTGATGGCCGACCTGGCCGATGCGGTGCTCCTGGGGGAGCTGGCGCTGGATGGCCAGGTGCGACACACTGAGGGCGTCCTGGCCATGGCCGCCATCGCCCGCGAGCAGGGCTTCCGCCACGTCTACGTCCCGGAGGCCGACGCCCACGAGGCCGCCCTGGTGGAGGGGGTGGAGGTGCTGCCCGTGCCCAGCCTGGCCCGCCTGGTGGCCCACCTGCAGGGCGAGGAGCCCCTGGCACCCTTCGCTGGCGCGGCGCTGGCGGAAGCGGGCGAGCCCCAGTGGGAGGGCGTGGATCTGGCCCACGTGCGCGGGCAGGAGCACGCCAAACGGGCCCTGGAGGTGGCGGCCGCCGGCGGCCATAACCTGCTCTTCATCGGGCCGCCCGGCGCGGGCAAGACGCTGCTCGCCCGCGCCCTGCCCGGCATTCTGCCGGCCATGACGCCCGAGGAGTCGCTGGAGGTCACCAAGATCTATTCGGTGGCAGGCCTGCTGCCGCCCGGGAGGCCCCTCATCAGCCAGCGCCCCTTCCGCGCCCCTCACCACACCATCTCCCACGCCGGCCTGGTGGGCGGAGGGCGCATACCCCGCCCCGGCGAGATAACCCTGAGCCACCGCGGCGTCCTCTTCCTGGACGAGCTGCCCGAGTTCCCCCACCTGGTGCTGGAGGCCATCCGTCAGCCGCTGGAGGACCGCAAGGTCACGGTCAGCCGCGCCCAGGGCAACGTTACGTTTCCCGCCAGCTTCATGCTGGTGGCAGCCATGAACCCCTGCCCCTGCGGCTTCTACGGCGACACTTCCCGTCCCTGCACCTGCAGCGAGGCGGCGGTGGCCCGCTACCAGCGCCGTATCTCCGGCCCGTTGCTGGACCGCATCGACCTGTTCGTGCACGTGCCCAGGGTGGAGCAGGAGAAGCTGCTGGCCGAAGAGGTGGTGGCCGAGCCATCGGCCGCGGTCAGGGCGCGGGTGGAGCAGGCTCGGAGCGTACAGCGGCAGCGCTTCCAGGGCACGGCTATCGGTTGCAACGCCGAGATGGGGCCGGTAGAGGTGCGGGAGCATTGCCAGCGGTATCTGGACGACGGTGCTCGCTCCCTCCTCTCTCTGGCCCTGGGCAGGCTGGCCCTCTCGGCACGGGCCTTCCACCGGGTGCTGAAGGTCGCCCGCACCATCGCCGACCTTTCGGGCAGCGAGGCCATCGCCGCCTCCCACGTGGCCGAAGCGTTACAGTATCGTCAACGCGCCCTGGCAGGGCCGCCCTAGGGGAGAGGGGGTGCCGTGAAGCCCCCGCCTGAAGGGCCCGGCGGACAGCGCATCAGCGACGACGCTGTCCGCCGTCGCACTGGTCGCGGCTGGCAGGAGTGGTTCGCCGTCCTGGACGCCGCCGGTGCCCGCGACTGGGACCACCGCCGTATCGTCGCCTTCCTGGTGCGAGAGTACAGCCTCCCCGACTGGTGGTGCCAGATGGTGGCCGTCACTTACGAGCAGGCGCGGGGGCTGCGGGAACCGCACCAGACGGCCGCCGGCTACCAGGTCTCGGCAGGGAAGGCAGTGGCGGTGCCTCTGGCCCGGCTGTACCGCTTCTGGGTAGACGAAGCGCTGCGGCAACGCTGGCTGCCCGATGTCCCCCTGACGGTGCGGCGGACCACCCCCGATAAGTCCCTGCGCATCACCTGGCCCAACGGGAGTACCAAGGTGGACGTCAACTTCTACGCCAAGGGGCCCGCAAGAAGCGAGGTCAGGCTCCAGCACAGCCGCCTCCCCCACCGCCAGGCGGTGGAAGAGATGGGCGCCTTCTGGCGGGAAGCCCTGGAACGGCTGCAGGCGGCGCTGGAAGAAGGGGAGTGAGGCAGCTAGGGGCGCATGCCCGTTACCTGTCTGGGCCCCAACTGCGAGCGCAGCACGCTTTGGGCCATCTCAGCGAACCGGCAGACCAGGGGCCTGGTCTGGCGCGGGTCGATAATCTCCTCCACCCCGAACGCTTCGGCGGTCAGGAAGGGGGAGCGCAGCCGGCGCAACCTATCCTCGATCTCTTGTTTCTTGGCTTCGGGGTCTGGCGCGGCCTCGATCTCGCGCCGGTAGGCGGCCTCGACCCCTCCCTCGATGGGCAGGGAGCCCCACTCGGCCGAAGGCCAGGCGACCCGCAGGCTGAGGCCGCTGTGGCGGATGTGCCCGCCGCCGGCCACGCCGTAGCAGCGCCCCACGATTATGGCCAGCCAGGGCACGCGCGACTGCTCCACGGCGAACAGGGCGCGCACGCCCTTGCGCACCGTGCCCCGCCGCTCGGCCTCCAGCCCGATCATGAACCCGGGCTGGTCGACGAAGTTGACGATGGGGATGTGGAAGGTGTCGCACATGTCCACGAAGCGCATCAGCTTCTCGGCTGCCGCCGCGTCCATGCTGCCGCCCAGGTGGCGAGGGTCGTTGGCCATAACCCCCACCGGGTAGCCATCGGCGCGGGCCAGGGCCGTCACCAGGGAGCGGCCGAACCCGGGCGACAGCTCGAACAGGGAGCCACGGTCGAAGACCAGGCGCAGCAGGCGGCGGATGTCGTAGGGCCGCCGTCTATTGCGGGGGACGATGGATAACAGCTCCTCCTCGCACCGCTCAGGGTCATCCTCGCTGGGGACCCGCGGCGGCATCTCCCACACGTTGGACGGCAAGTAGGAGAGGAAGCGGCGCACCAGTTGCAGGCACTCGGCCTCGTTCTCGGCCACGTTGTCCACGCAGCCGCTCTCCACGGCGTGGACATGGTAGCCGCCCAACTCCTCCTTGCTCAGGTCTTCGCCCAGGGCACGTCTCACCACCGGCGGGCCCGCCACGAAGAGCTGGCTGGTGTCTTTGACCATCACCGTCCAGTGGGCAGCCACCGCCTTGGCTGCCGGCAGCCCCGCCGCTACGCCCATGATGGCCGAGACCACCGGCACGAGGCCCAGGAGCCGCACCATGGTGGCGAAGCCCGGGTTGTCGGGGATGTAGGTGCGGCCCATCTGCTCCAGGGTGCGGACGCTTCCGCCGGTGCCGTCGATGAGCCTGACCAGGGGCAGGCGCCACTGTTCGGCCAGGCGTTCCGAGTAGAGCCACTTGGCCCCGCCGCCGCCGTCGGCCGAGCCTCCCCGCACGGTGAAGTCCTCGCCGCCCACCACTACCAGCCGGCCGGATATGCGGCCCAGGCCCATCACGAAGTTGGCGGGACGGAAGGAGACCAGCCGCCCCTCGCGGTACTCCCCCACCCCGGCGAGGGAGCCGATCTCGTGGAAGGAGCCGTCATCCACCAGGGCCTCGATACGCTCCCTGACCGTGAGCTTGCCGGCCGCCCGGTGTCTGGCGATGGCCTCGGGGCCGCCCATAGCGCGAGCGAGGGCCCGACGCCGCTCAAGCTCTTCAAGCTCTGGCTGCCAGCCGGCTTTCTCGTCCACGGCACGATTATAGCCCCTCGCCATGGGCAACGGGCCGTATTCGCCCCGGGGGAGCGGCCCCTGTAACGGCGGCGCCCCTGGCTCGTCCCTTAGATGGAAGCCACTAGCAAGCGGGGGTCAGGAGCTTGCCGAGGACCGCCTATTCCCGGCCAGGGGCCCCAGCAGGCCGGCGCATGCGCCCGGGGGCCGGCGCGGCCCCCTGCTGCCGGGACGAGGCGAGGGCCCTCATCAGGTCGCTGCTGCGGCGCGGTCCCCTGATGTGCGCCTTTCTGCATGGACAGGGCGACGATGCCACAGTGTGCGACTGCTCGCCCTCGCTGGCGGCCCGCCTGGGGCGCCGCCGCGCCGAGATGGCCTGCCGGCCATTCCGAGACTTCTACCTGCCGGCGAGCGACGGCCGGCCCCGTGCGGGCCGGCCGGAGGAGGGACACCTGCTGGCGGCCGACGGCAGGAGGGTGCCCGTGCTGCTTTGGCGGGCCAGGACTGGCGACGGCAGCTGGCTGGCCTTCCTCCTGGATGTGACCGCCCAGCGCCGTAAGCAGGAGGAGATGGCGCGGCAGAGGGAGAGGCTCGAGTCCATCCTCAACAGCCTGCGGGACGCAGTGTGGGTGCTCGACAGCGAGGAGCGCATCATCTTCGCCAACCGCAGCTTCATGGCCGGTCTCGGGTTCCGGCCAGAAGAGGTGCTGGGCAAGCACATTTCTCTCGTCCTGCCGAGGGAGCAACTGGAGCGGGCGCGGCAAGTGAACCGCAGCCATATACGGGGCGAGGCGCCGCCCGCCCCCTATGAGCTGGAGGTGGTGACCAAGGACGGCCGCATCATACCCGTGGAGGTGCACATCAACCCCGTCCGCGAGGGAGGGAGGGTGAGGGCGCTCATCGGCGTCTCCCGCGACATCTCCGAGCGCAGGCGGCTGCAGGTCCAGCTCGCCCATCTGGCCCGGACTGACCCCCTGACCGGACTCCTCAATCGCCGTTCCCTGATGGAAGAGGTCGAGAAGGAGCTGGTGCGCGCCCGCCGGCAGGACGCCCCCTGCGCTTTCCTCTTCGTCGACCTGGACAACTTCAAGGAAGTCAATGACCAGATGGGCCACCGCGCCGGCGACCAGCTGCTCCAGGCTGTGGCCGAGCGCATTCGCCAGGTGGT
>BEIA01000103.1 GCA_002898715.1 bacterium HR24
GCCCTAGCCTGTCGTCCATCTCGATCCTCACTCCCTGTCCGAAGGATGGGCCTGGCGGCCCTCACCCCTACTATAAGCGCTGGCAGCGGGGGAGGAAACCGGCTCCTGCCGGCCGACGGCGCGTCCCCGCCACTCGGGGCCCCTGCCAGCGTGCCAGCGGCGGGCCGAGTCGATGGTGAACAGGGTATAGAAGAAGGCGGCGAGGGGCAGCAGCGGCGCCCAGAGGAGCGAGAGGCGGTACCAGCGAAGCATGGGCATGTAGGCCGCGGTCATTATTCCCCAGGACACTAGCCCGAGGAGTGCGGGGGCGGGCCGCCTGCGCCGCACTCCCCACACCGCGAGAGCCGGCGGGACCAGGTAGGCGAGCGACATCCCGGCCACCGTGCCGGCTAGCAATAGCGGCGAGTAGCGGAGCTGCGCATATGCGCTGCGGGCCACCATGCGTCCTATCCCCGCCAGGCCCGCGTAGCCGCGGACGCTCTGCCATTGCCGCGATAGCCCCAGCCAGAGCCTTCCCCCCGTGCCCTTGACAGCAGCCGCCAGGGAGCAGTCGTCGATTATGGCGTTAGCAATAGCCTCGAGCCCGCCTGCCCGGCGCAGAGCGCCCAGCCGCACCAGCATGCAGCCGCCCGCGGCACCGGCGGTGCTCCTGCGCGGATCCGCCGCCCAGCGGAAGGGATAGAGCTTGGCGAAGAAGTAGACGAAGGCGGGCATGAGCAGCCGCTCCCAGAAGCCCTCCGTGCGCAAGAGCACCATCACCGAGGCCAGGTCCAGCACTCGGGCCTCGGCGAGGGCTACCAGCCGCCGCAGGCCGTCCGGTGGGTGGACGATATCGGCGTCGGTGAAGAGGACGAACTCCGGCCGAAAGGCGGCGGCCGCCTCGGTGCCCTGGGCCATGGCCCAGACCTTGCCCGACCATCCTGCAGGCGTGGGCGACCCGGCCACGATGGTGAGGCGTTCGGCGCCCCCGGCGGCCGCAGCTACCGCACGGGCGACCTGGTCGGTGCCGTCTTCGCTGGCGTCGTCTACCAGGAACACGTGCCAGTCGCCCGGGTAGTCCTGCCCCAGCAGGGAGGACAGGGTGTCGGGAAGGACCGCCGCCTCGTTGCGCGCGGGCACTACCACCGCCACGCGAGGCCATCGCCGTGGCGGCGGGTCGTCGGGGAGGCGCGGCCCTGCGTCCCAGAAGCGGCCACGGCCCAGCAGCAAGTACAGCCACGCCGATAGAGCGGCGAGGCCCAGGGTCTCGGGCAGACGTGCCACGGCTACCATGTTCGCCTGCCCGCGTTTCTGGAGCAATGGCGGGCCCCAACGGCCAGCGGCGGGTATACTGGAAGCCAGGAGGGATGCCCATGGAGACGGTGAGAGCCCTGAAGGAGTGGGCGGTGACGGTCAAGGCCCTGAGCGAGGGGCGACAGCTACTGGTCATGCGCAAGGGCGGCATCCGGGAGAAGCGCTTCGACGTCGAGTTCAGGAGCTTTTACCTGTATCCCACCTACGAGCACCAGCGCCCGGAGCTCATCAAACCGGAGTTTCTCCCTGACCTGGAAGAGACCCTTCGCAATGCCCCACCCGCCGACACGCTAGTGCTTCCCTGCTGGGCCGAGGTGACGGGCCTGTACGAGGTCCGGGACCAGGAGCACGTGAGGGCGCTGTCGCCGTACCATATCTGGGCCGACGACTATATCCTGCAGCGACTGCACTGGCGGCCCAAGCAGCCCCTGACGGTGATGCTGCTCCGGGTATACCGTCTGCCGCAGCCTGTCTTCCTGCCCCTCTTGCCGGAATACGTGGGCTGCTTCTCGTGGGTGGACCTGCCTGCCGAGCGGTTCGCAGGCCTGCAACCTGTCCCCGTCCTGGACGACGCAGAGTACGAGACCCGGGTGGCACCGCTGCGAGCACTGCTCGCCGGCATGACTGCCCCGACGGCCTGAACTCGTCCTGCCAGCGGGAACCTTTACCGCCCCCCTCTCGTCTACTGGGAGAGGGAGCGCAGAAGACATATGAGACTCGTGTCGTGGGTGTGGCCTGTCCTGTTCCTGGGGGCTGCCGTCGGCTGTGCGGCCGGCGATGGCGCCTCGCCCGGCCCCACCCCCACGCCAGGGCCGTCCAGCCTCTCGCCCCGACCGGCGGACGACAGGCTACAGAGGGGCCCGGCATATCTGGAGGCCAGCGAGCTGACGGAGTTAGAGACATATCCTCCCCAGTACCTGTTGACGCTGAGAGGCTCCCTGCCGACACCCTGTCACGAGGCGCGCGCCAGAGTCGAGCGCGACGACGCCAGCGGCGAGATACGGGTCGAGGTCTACTCGCTCGTCGCTCCGGACAGGGCCTGCGCCCAGGTGCTGGCGCCGTTCGAGGGCAGGGTGCCCCTGGGCGCGGCTACCCGACGCTACCAGGTGCTGGTCAACGGGGCGCCGGTCGGAGCTATCGGCCCTTAGTGCTGGTCTCGTCCCACGGGTCGGCGGCCAGGTTGAGGGGGCGGCGCGTAGGGTGCCGGTATGTACTCCACGGATGGCCTGCCGACCCCCGCCTGGGGGAACAGCTCCATTAGGTGGTAGACCTCGTCGGGCATATCGGTGCGGACGTTCAGCCCCAGCTCGCGCGCCTGGTCCACGGTGATGGGGTAATCGTGCGTCCAGGTGCCCGATGTGAGCACGGTAGCCACGCGCTCGGCGTCGTCGGGGCTCATGCGTTCGGAGAGGAGCTCGGCCACCGTCTGCTTCATCTGCTGCATGGCCTTGCGAGCGATGTCGGCCAGGATGAGGGTCTGGTCGTCCAGCTCGTTCACATCTTTGGCTTGGACCGCTTGCAGAATAGACGCCGCGGGATACTGGCCCACCTGCGGGTCAACAGGCCCGAGCACCGCGTTCTCGTCCATCACCAGTTCGTCGGCGGCAAGGGCAATGAGGGTGCCGCCGCTCATGGCGTAATGGGGGACAAATACCGTCACCTTCCCCGGGCGCCGGGCCAGGGCGAAGGCGATCTGCTCCGAGGCCAGCACCAGCCCGCCCGGAGTGTGCAGCACCAAATCGATGGGAACCTTGGGGTCGGTCATTTTAATGGCCCGGAGGACCTGTTCCGAGTCGTCCATATCGATGAAGCGCACCACTGGAAACCCCAGAAAGCTCATGGTCTCACGGCGGTGTATCAGGGTGATCACCCGCGAGCCCCGCGCCCGCTCCAGTTGGCGGATGCAGCGCAAACGCTGCGACTGCAGGAGGTAGCGCTGGAGCACCGGCTGCAGGGAGATGAGGATGATGAAGATCCAGAACAGGTCGAACAGGCTGAAGCCCGACATGACTCCCGGCCGTCAGTGCACGGTCAGGGGCCATTATAGCCGACATGTCGTCAATGGCCAACCAGCTGACCGGATACGCCATTCCCCGAGACGCGCCCCGGCCCCCGATCGGGGCCGCAGGGCGGGGGCCGGGACGTGCCGGGGGATGTGTGGGAAAGCGTCGGCCTTAGCGCACGGTGACCGTTATCTCCCTGACCACCGGCGGCTGGAGCGGGGTGTGATTGTTCTGCACTAGCTGGACGGCCAGCTTGTAGGTGCCCGGCTGTACGTTGGTCCAGGTGTGATTGGTGGTGGCAGTGGCGTGGTAGGTGCCCTGCGCCGTGACGGCTGGCTGTCCGGGAGTGGTGGGCACTTGCTGGTCTGGGCGGAGGATGTAGAAGTGCACGTGCCCCTGTCCGGGCACGGGCGTCAGGCTCGGGTCCACGATCTGCAGGCCGCTAACCCTGACCTCGACCCGTATGTCGCCGGCCGGCAGCGTGGCGCCGGCAGCCGGCGATACTATCTCCACCGAGGGCCCGGCGGGGGTGGGTGTCGTGGCGGCCGCAGGAGTAGGGGTGCGACCGGCAGCAGCGGGCGTGGGCGTGCGCCCAGGCGCAGGGGTCGCCTCTTCCTCCTCGCACCCGATGGCAGCCACGCCCAGGGCCAGTACCGCTGCCAGCAGGGCAGCCGAGGCCAGGAGACGTCGCAGCATGAGTCGAACCTCCTTTCGGGCAAGCTTCTCTGTGCACGTCTACGCTGTAAGGCAGCGATCGGATCTCTCGCTCTTTCGCCCTCGAGGGTCGGTCGATGCTGCGACTCGCCGTCCGGCGTACCGCCCAAGGCTGGCGCGCGGGAGGTTTACGTTGACGTAAGGGTTGACCAGCCGCATTGCACGGGTATAGCATGTGGGCAAACGTGAGGATGGCAGACCGATGGCCGAAGCCAGGGCGATGGTCATGACCGGCCCCCGCTCCCTGGAGGCGCGCCGGTTGCCCCTGCCGGATGTGGGGCCTGACGAGGCCCTGCTGCAGGTAGAGGCCTGTGGCATCTGCGGCACCGACTACGAGCAGTATCACGGCGCCATCTACGCACCCTATCCCTTCGTGCCCGGACATGAGCCGGTGGGCCGCATCGTGGCCATCGGCGAGAGGGCGGCGGCCCGCTGGCGCGTGGAGGTGGGAGCGCGGGTGGCGGTGGAGCCGGCCATCCCCTGCCTCTCCTGCCCCCTCTGCCTGGGCGGGCGCTACACCCTCTGCATGGGCCGCCGCCCCATGAGCGCCTACGGGTTCATTCCCCTCTCGGTGCCGCCCGGCCTGTGGGGAGGCTACGCCAGCCACATGTACCTGGCCCCCAATTCGGTCCTGCACCGGGTGCCGGAGCACCTGCCGTCGGAGCTGGCGGTGCTCTTCAACCCCCTCGGGGCGGGCTTCCGCTGGGCCGTGGACCTGCCGGGGCTGAGGGCGGGCGATACGGTCGTCGTGCTGGGGCCGGGCCAGAGGGGACTGGCCTGCGTCATCGCCGCCCGCGAGGCGGGCGCCGGCTGCATCATCGTCACCGGGCTGGCCGCCGACGAGGCGCGGCTGGCCCTGGCGCTGGAGCTGGGCGCCCACCACACCGTCAACGTGGAGGCCGAAGACCCGGTGGAGGCCGTGCGCCGCCTGACCGACGGCCGCGGCGCCGACGTGGTGGTGGACGTGACCGCCTACGCCGTGGAGGCGGTGACCCAGGCCATCGAGATGGCCGCCCGCGGCGGCACGGTGGTGCTGGCCGGCACCAAGGGCCGCCGCCCCGTCCCCGACTTCTATTCCGACCGCATCATCGGGAAGGAGTTGACGGTGAAGGGGGCGCTCGGTGTGGACTACGCCAGCTACGAGCGTGCCCTGGCCGTGATGGCCTCGGGCCGATACCCGCTGCAGAGGCTCCACTCCCACACCCTGCCCATCGAGGAAGCCGACCGCGCCCTGCGCCTCCTGGCCCGCGAGGTGCCGGGCGAGGAGGCGCTGCACATCGCCCTCGTCCCCTAGGAGGTGAACATGGCCCGCGAAGGTCTCTCGCCCGAGTATGCCGCTCGCCTGGCGAAGGTGGTGGAGGTCACCCCCTTCATGCGCCACCTGGGAATGAGGCTGGAAGAGGTCTCGCCCGGCTACGCCCGCATCCGCCTCCCCTTCCGGCCCGAAAACACCACCGGCGGCGGCGTTCTCCACGGGGGAGCGATAGCCTCCCTGATGGACACCACGGGCGCCATAGCCGGCTGGACCACGGCCGAGATCGGCTCGCCCCGCTACACCGGCTCCACCGTCTCCCTGACGGTGAACTACCTGGCGCCGGCAGCCAACGAGGACGTGGTGGCCGAGGCGAGGCTACTGCGCCGGGGTCGCGAGCTGGTCTATCTGGACGTGCGCGTGTTCGGCGAGGGAGACAAGCTGGTGGGGCAGGGCTCCATGATCTACCGCATAGTCGAGCGAAAGGAGTGAAGCATGGCCGTCGTATCGGATGTGACCGGGGAGCGCGACGAGGAGACCCGCCGCTTTCTGGAGCGGGCGGCCCGGGCCGGCGGCGGGCAGGTGCTGAACGTCTTCCGGGTGGCCGCCCACAGCCCGGAGCTGGCCCACGCCTGGTGGGACATGATGCGGGTGGCCCTCACCCGCCTGTCCCTCGCGCCGCGACTGCGGGAGCTGGCGATACTGAGGGTCTTCCTGCTGGCGCGGGTGCCCTACGGCTTCGTCCACCACGTCACCATCGCCCGGAGGCTGGGGATGAGCGACCGGGAGATATGGGCGGTGCGCTACTACGAGTCGGACCCCACTCTGGGGGAGCTGGAGCGTCTGGTGCTGCGCTACACCGACGCGACGGTGGCGCTGGACGGCCGCGCCCAGTCCCTGGCGCGGGAGCTGCTGGCACATCTCTCGGAGCGGGAGTTGGTGGAGCTGACCTTCTGCATCGGCATCTGGAGCATGATGGCCCGCCTGCTCAGCGCCCTCGGCGTCGAGATGGACGAAGGCACGCAGTCCCTACTGCCCGGGTGGTGGTGAGAAGGGGGCTGGCGGCCCCGACGGGACTCGAACCCGCGCTCTCCTCCTTGACAAGGAGGCA
>BEIA01000104.1 GCA_002898715.1 bacterium HR24
CTGGTGGCCGGCCTGGGCAACATCTACGCCGATGAGGCGCTACACGAGGCCGGCATCTCGCCCCTGCGGCCGGGTGGCTCCATCGCTCCCGATGAGGCGGAGAGGCTGTGCGCTGCCATCGGTCGGGTGCTGCAACGGGCTATCGGTCACGGCGGCACCAGCTTCTTCGCCTATCTCGACGCCCGCGGAGAGCGGGGGCGGCATCAGCTACACGTGGGGGTATACCGTCGGCAGGGCGAACCTTGCCCTCGCTGCGGCACGGCCGTGGCCAGGGTGCGGGTGGCGGGCCGCTCCACGCACTACTGCCCCGGCTGCCAGGTGTGATAAAGTGTTGAGTATCCTGCGGGCGCAGGGAAAGGCAGGTGAGCGACCATGAGGGAGGCCGTCATCGTCGATATGGTGCGTACGCCCTTCGGCCGGGCCGGGCAGAAGGGCGCCTATCGCGACATCACCCATGTCGAGCTGGTTGTGCCGCTTATCAAGGCTATCGTGGAGCGTAACCGCCTCGACCCGACGCAGATAGACGAGATCATCATGGGCTCGGTGGGCATCGCCGGCGTGCTCACTCGCTCCCGCCACTACCTTTTCGAGGCCGACATGCCCTTCTCCATTTCGGCCACCGATCTGAACAAGCAGTGCGGGTCCAGCCTGCAGGCGGTGGTGCAGGGCGCCTTCTCTATCCGCTGTGGCATGTCGGACATCGTCCTGGCTGGCGGAGTGGAGACCATGGACCGTGTCGCCCCTATCCCGCCCGGCGACGAGCGGGACCTGCAACAGGTGCAGGCGGCCGAGGTGATGACGCGGGAGATGCTGCCCACTTCCTGGCCCGGCCCCAGGCAGCCGCAGTGGCTCCCGCGCTGGTACCAGAAGGTGGAGCCCTGGATCATGAACATGGGCATGACGGCTGAGAAGCTGGCCCAGGAAAGGGGCATCACCCGTGAGGACTCGGACCGCTTCGCCCTGGAGAGCCACCGTCGCGCTGTCCGCGCCTGGAACGAGGGCACCTTCCAGCGGGAGGTCATCCCCATCGAGATAGCCTACTCGGATGGCTCCAGGGTGGCCGTGGACCGCGACCAGTTGCCGCGGGAGGATACCAGTCTGGAAAAGCTGGCCCAGCTCAAGCCCAGCTTCCGGCCGGACGGCATCTGCACGGCCGGCAACTCCAGCCCGCGCACCGACGGGGCCGCCGTCTGTCTGCTCATGTCCAAGGAGAAGGCGCGAGAGCTAGGGCTGAAGCCCCTGGCCACCGTCAGGCACGCGGCCACGGTGGGTGTGGACCCGACCATCATGGGCATCGGGCCGGTGCCTGCCACCCGGAAGCTGCTGGAGCGGACGGGTATGGCGCTCTCGGACTTCGACCTCATCGAGATCAACGAGGCCTTCGCCTGCCAGGTGCTGGCCTGCGGCTACGAGTTGGGGTGGGACTGGGAACGGGTGAACGTCAACGGCGGCGCCATCGCTCTGGGGCACCCGCTGGGGGCGAGCGGGGCGCGCCTGGCCGGCACCCTGGCATTCGAGCTGGCACGCCGCAACCTGGAGTGGGGGCTGGTCACCCTGTGCATGGGCGCGGGCATGGGTATGTCGGTGGCGCTGCAGCGGGAGGAGTACGGCTAGCCCGTGGCCTGAGAGCCTTCCACGCCTACCAGCTTGGCCCGCACCACCACCCGGTGGGTGTAATCGCCGCCCAGGGGGCTCGAGCGGTCGGGCACGAAGGTGCCGCCGCAGGTGATGAGCGTCACCACGTCCTCGCTGGTGGGATACATGACTCGGATGGCATCGGGCTGGGCCGGGTCCACCATGAATGTCTCCGTGACCTCGTAGAGGAGCTGGCGACCGTCGCGCACGACCACTCGCACCTGGTCGCCGGGCGATAGCTGGCCCAGCGCCCAGAACACGGCCGGGGCCCGGTTCCAGGTGACGTGCCCGGCGAAGACGGCGTTGGAGCCGCGGCCGGGCGGGGCCGTGAAGTCGTACCAGGCCACCACGGCGCCGGGCCGGGGAGAGTTGGTACGGTCGGGCACCTGTGGCACCGCCTGAGCGTCCATGCCTAGGGTCATCACCTCAGCGTCTACCCTGATGGCCGGGATGAGTATGCGCACCGGTGGCAGGTCGTTGACCACCCGTGGCGGCGCGGGCGAGGGCGTGGGCGGACGTGCCGGGCTGGCGGGAGACTGGGTGGACTGCTGGGCCTGGCCAGTGCCGAGGCCGGCCTCTGGGCTGGGGGCCAGGATGTCGGGTGGCACTTCCGCCTGTGAGGGCGCCGGCGGACGGGCGGGACTGGTTCCTGCCGGGCCGGCCACGGCGGCGAACGCCAGCGCCCCCGCCCCGCAAAGGAAGATGGCCGCCACTAGCAACCGCCAGACGAAGGGTACGTGCCACCTGCGCATGGTTCCCGTATAGTATAAACGCTTGTCCGAGCCGCTTCTTTCAGGCGGGGAGCACGCATGTCCCGACAGAAGGATCCGATGCCCTTGCCCGGGCTGTTGGTGGGCCATTGGACCGATGCGGATGCCTGCACCGGCTGCACAGTCATCCTCTGTCCCGAAGGGGCCACGGCGGGCGTGGCTGTCCTGGGGGGCGCTCCGGGCACCAGGGAGACCGACCTGCTGCGACCCGGCTTCCTGGTGGACAGGGTGCACGGCGTGCTGCTGACTGGCGGCAGTGCCTTTGGCCTGGCCGCTGCCGATGGTGTGGTGCGCTGGCTGGAGGAGCGAGGGGCGGGCTTTCCCTCCAGCGCCGGCCCGGTGCCAATCGTCGTGGGGGCAGTGGTGTACGACCTGACCCTGGGACGCAGCGACGTGCGTCCCGGCCCCGAGGCGGGGTATGCCGCCTGCCAGGTCGCTACCGCCGGGCCCGTGGCCGAGGGCAGCGTGGGGGCGGGGGCGGGCGCCACCGTCGGCAAGGCCCTGGGCCTGGCCCGGGCCACTAAGGGCGGCATCGGCGTGGCCTGCGAAGAAGGGAGCGACGGCACCAGGGTGGTGGCCGTGCTGGCGGTGAACGCCTTCGGAGAGGTGGTGGACCCGGATACGGGGCAGATTGTGGCGGGAGTGCGAGGGCCTGAGCGGGGCTACGTCCCCACGCTGGACGTCCTCCGCCGGTCGCGGGGCATCTCTCCCCTGGCCCGACAGAACAGCACCATCGGTGTCGTGGCCACCGATGCGCCCCTGGACAAGGCGGCCTGTTCGCGCCTGGCCACCATGGCCATGGCGGGCATGGCGCGCGCCGTGCGGCCCATCTGGACGCAGGTAGACGGCGATGTACTGTTCGCCCTCTCCACGGGCCGCCGGGGCGAGGCGGTGGACCTGACCGCTCTGGGTGCGCTGGCTGCCCGAGCGGTGGAGCGGGCCATCGTGCGGGCCGTGACCTTGGCCGGATCGCTGGGGGGCGTGCCTGCCTGCTCCGATTGGCCGCGTTGAATGCCCTCGGCACCCGTGCTATCATCGGCTGTCGAGGAATGACGACGCTGGAAGAGCTCTATCGGCGCATTCGCACCTGTCCCGATTGCCCGCTCAGCGAGACTCGCACCCACGCCGTCCCCGGTGAAGGCCCTCCCGATGCCGAGGTCATGTTCATCGGGGAAGGGCCCGGGTACCACGAGGACCGGCAGGGCCGCCCATTCGTGGGGCCGGCCGGCAAGTTCCTGGAAGAGCTGCTCGAGGGCATTGGCCTGAGGCGCGACCAGGTCTACATCACCAACGTGGTGAAGTGTCGCCCGCCCAACAACCGCGACCCGCTCCCCTCCGAGATAGCTGCCTGCCGCAAGTACCTGGAGGCGCAGATCGCGCTCATCCGACCGCGGGTCATCGTTACTCTGGGGCGGCACTCCCTGGCCTGGTTCTTCCCCAAGGACTCCATCAGCAAGGTGCACGGGCAGGTACGGCGGAAGGACGGCATGTACTTTCTGCACCTTTACCACCCGGCGGCAGCCCTCCACCAGCCGGCCATGCGCGAGACCATCGAAGAGGACTTCAAGAAGCTGGGCCAGGTGCTAGAAGAGGCCCGCCGCGAGTCTGCGTCCCCGCAGCCGATGGAGCGGGCCGAGCAGATGCGCCTGTTCTGACGGTGCGGCGCCCCGGTGACAGAGGCATGCCCTCCTCAGCAGCCGTCCGCCGACACTCCGACGGGCCGGCCCCGGCCCAGAGACAGGTGAAGAATCATGCCTGAGAAGCTGAGGATCATCCCCCTGGGCGGCCTGGGCGAAATCGGCAAGAACATGATGGCCCTGGAGCTGGGCAACGACCTCATCGTGGTGGACGCAGGCCTCATGTTCCCCGAAGAGGAGATGCTGGGCGTGGACCTGGTCATCCCCGACGTTACCTACGTGGAGGAGCGCCACCACAAGCTGCGGGGCATCGTCATCACCCACGGGCACGAGGACCACACGGGGGCCCTGCCCTACGTGCTCCCCAAGCTGCGCGCGCCCATCTATTGCACCCGTTTGACCCGCGGGCTGGTGGAGGTAAAGCTGAAGGAACACGGCCTGCTGGAGCAGGCGGAGTTGCGGATGGTCCAGCCGGGAGAGAGGGTGCGCCTGGGAGAGTTCTCGGTAGAGTTCATACGGGTGACGCACAGCATACCCGACTCGGCGGCCCTGGCCATCCACACCCCCCTTGGCGTCATATTTCACACCGGCGACTTCAAGCTGGACCATACGCCGGTCATGGGCCTGCCCACCGACCTCCAGCGCGTGGCGGAGCTGGGGCGTCAGGGCGTGCTGCTGCTTTTGTCCGATTCCACCTACGCCGATGTGCCGGGCTACACGCCGTCCGAGCGCATCGTCGGCGATACCCTCTGGCGGGTGATGGCCAGCTCCCAGGGGAGGGTCATCGTGGCCACCTTCGCCTCCCTCATATCTCGCGTCCAGCAGGTGGCCGATGCCGCCAGCGCCTGCGGGCGTAAGGTCTTCGTGACGGGCCGAAGCATGCTGGACAACGTGGCCATGGCCCTGGAGCAGGGCTACTTGAAGACAGACCAGGACCTGCTGGCGCCCATCGAGCGGATGCGGGGCCTGCGCCCGGACAAAGTGGTGGTCCTCACCACCGGCGCCCAAGGGGAGCCGACCTCCGCTCTGGTGCGTATGGCCAACCGCGACCACCGCTACGTGGAGATCCAGAAGGGAGACGTGGTGGTCCTGTCGTCCTCGCCCATCCCGGGCAACGAGGTGCTCATCAATCGCACCATCAACAACCTGTACCGCCTGGGGGCCACAGTGCTGCACAGCCGCGTCGCCGATGTCCACGTGCGCGGCCACGCCGCTCAGGAAGAGCTGAAGCTAATGTTGGCCCTGCTGCGCCCCCGCTTCTTCGTGCCCGTGCACGGCGAGTTCCGCCATTTGGTAGTGCATGCGGAGCTGGCCAAGGCCATGGGCGTCGCGCCCGAGAACGTCTTCGTGCTGGAGGACGGAGACATTCTGGAGCTCGACGGCGAACGGGGCAAGGTGGTGGGCCGCGCCCCAGCCGACCTGGTGTACGTCGACGGCCTGGCAGTGGGGGTGGACAAGGTAGTACTGCGCGACCGCCGCCACCTGGCCAGCGATGGCGTGCTGGTGGCCCTGGTGACGGTTGACAGGCATACGGGCAAGCCCATGGGGCCGCCCGACCTGGTAGCCAGGGGCTTCATGGAGCACGAAATGTCGCGCAAGGTGCTGGAGCGGGCGCGCAAGGTGGCCATGGAGGTGCTGTCCAAGGGCTCGGGTGACCGTGCCGACCTCAATGCCCGCTTGCATGAGGCGCTGGTGCAGTTCGTGTACAATGAGACGCGTCGTCGGCCCATGGTCCTGCCGCTGACGGTAGAGGTGTGACACGGTGAGCCTGCGGACGCGGTCGCAGAGGCGCCACGTGCGCCGGTCGCCGATGGCGGCGACCCGCCGATAC
The DNA here is from genome assembly GCA_002898715.1 of bacterium HR24. Classification (GTDB taxonomy): domain Bacteria; phylum Chloroflexota; class Dehalococcoidia; order SM23-28-2; family HRBIN24; genus HRBIN24. The sequence goes on from BEIA01000104.1 coordinate 5,874, forward strand.
GGAGCAGTGCGTGCCCGCCGCGCGCGACGGCGGGGGCCACGATTGCAGCCGTGGCCGCTGCTGCTGGTGGCTGCGGCGGCGGGCGCCGGCGCCGGGCTCGTCTTTCTGGTGCCGCTGCTGCTGGACGCGGCCCGGACTCTGTTGCGCTGGCTGGGGCTGGGCCTGCCCCTGGCAGCGCTGGCCCTCGCCTTCGACCTGTCCCTGCTGAGGCGTCGTCGGGCGACCTCGCCCACCTTCTGGCGGGTCTGGCTGGCCTGCCACCTGCTGCTGGCTTTCGCCCTGGGTGCCATGGGTCTCGTCCATCCTTCGCTGGGGCTGCCCGGGGTCTCGCTGCGGGAGGTCTCAGC
>BEIA01000105.1 GCA_002898715.1 bacterium HR24
AGGCCATGGCCATCATCAACAACGTAGACCTGGACGCCATCGCCCGCGAGGCGGAGGCCATCCGGCGAGACCCGGCCCGGGGCCAGCGTCTGAACCGTGGCGAACTGGAGTGGCACACCGACCCGGCGGGCCCCCAGATGAGCGTAGTGGCCAAATACGAGCAGGGAGAGTTGCGACTGGAGCTCGACTCGCCCAGCTTCATGGGGGGGAAGGGCTCCCGCGCCGGCCCGCTGCACCTGTGCGTCCTGGGCCTGCTCTCCTGCTTCACCGGCACCTTCGTGGCGGCCGCCTCCGCCCGGGGCATCGAACTGCGGCGACTGGTGGCACGCGGCGAGTGCCAGTTGGACTTCGGCCGGGTCTTCGGTGTTTCGGAGGCGCCGGCCGTCCAGGGCGTAACCTTCAGCATAGAGGTGGAGACGGACGCCAGCGCCGCCGAGCTGGAGGCGGCCCGCGAGGAGGCCATGGCCCGCTGTCCCGCCGTCTTCGCCCTCTCCAACCCCATCCCCGTCACCTCGGAGGTCAAGAAGTCGTCATGAGGCGTGTCCTGGTGGTAGGCTCTGGCGGCCGCGAGCACGCCATCGCCTGGAAGCTGAGGCAGTCGCCCCGGCTGGGGGAGCTCTTCGTGGCGCCGGGCAACGGCGGCACCGCCGCCATAGCCACCAACCTGGACGTGAAGCTGGGCGATATCGAGGGCATGGTGCGGGCGGCCAAGGAGCACCGGGTGGACCTGGTGGTGGTGGGGCCGGAGGCCCCCCTGGCCGCCGGTCTGGCCGACCGTCTGGAGGCAGAGGGGATCGCCGTCTTCGGCCCGCGGGAGGAGGGCGCCCGCATCGAGGCGTCCAAGGGCTGGGCCAAAGGGCTGATGGCGCGCCACGGCATCCCTCATGCTCGCTCCGCCGTCTTCACCTCCCGCCTGGACGCCCGGGACTACGTGGCCTCCCTGCCCGGCGTCCCCGTGGTGAAGGCCGATGGTCTGGCCGGGGGCAAGGGCTCCTTCGTCTGCGAGACGAAGGAGGAGGCCCTGGCCGTCATAGACCAGTTGATGCAGGAAGGGGCCTTGGGGGAGGCCGGCCGCACCGTCGTCATCGAGGAGCGGCTCACGGGGCGGGAGGTCTCCGCCCACGCCTTCACCGATGGCCGCACGGTGGTGCCCATGCCCTTCGCCTGCGACTACAAGCGGGCGCTGGACGGCGACGAGGGGCCCAACACCGGCGGCATGGGCGCTTACAGCCCTGCCCTCTGGCTGGACGAGGCGACGGAGCGCTTCATCCACGAGCAGGTGACGGAGGCCACGGTGCGGGCCCTGGCCGCCGAGGGAGTCAGCTACCGCGGCGTCATCTACCCCGGGCTCATGGTGACGGCGGACGGTCCCAGGGTGCTGGAATACAACTGTCGCTTCGGCGACCCGGAGACGCAGGTGCTGCTGCCCCGTCTCAAGAGCGACCTGCTGGACATCCTGTGGGCCACCGCCAACGGCCGCCTGCACGAGGCGGCGGTAGAATGGAGCACCGACGCCTGCGTGGGCGTGGTAATGGCCTCCGGCGGCTACCCGGACGAGTACCGGACGGGCTTCCCCATCTACGGTCTGGGCGCCGTAGAGGGTGAGGTGCTGGTCTTCCACGCCGGCACCGCCCTGCGGGAGGACGGCACGGTGGTGACGGCTGGCGGCCGTGTGCTGACGGTGGTGGCCCTGGCACCGACGCTGGCGGAGGCGCGGGCCAAGGCCTACCGGGCCGTCCAGCATATCCACTTCAGCCGCGCCCACTACCGAAGGGACATCGCCGCACCCAGCCAGGACGCCGTCCTGGGCTGAGTCGAGAGAGCATTTCGATTACGGGAGGTGAAGAGTGGCACAGGTAGCCATCGTCGTCGGTTCGCAGTCGGACCTGCCTCAGGTGGAGGAGGCCCAGAAGACCCTGGACCGCCTGGGCATCGAGTGCGAGGTGCACGTCATGTCCGCCCACCGCACCCCGGAGAGGGTGCGGGAGTTCGCCCTGGCAGCACCGGGCCGTGGCGTGAAGGTGGTCATCGCCGCCGCCGGCATGGCCGCCCACCTGCCGGGCGTCATCGCCGCCTGGACCACCCTGCCGGTCATCGGCGTCCCTCTGGCGCGCTCCGCCCTGGGAGGGTTGGACTCCCTCCTCTCCATCGCCCAGATGCCGCCCGGTGTGCCCGTGGCCTCGGTGGGGATAGACGGCGCCCGCAACGCCGCGCTCTACGCCGCCGCCATCCTGGCCCTTCAGGACGAGGCGGTGCGGGAGGCCCTCATAGCCTACCGCAAGGAGCTGGCGGGCGGCTAGGCCGCCTTGACCGGGCCTTCGCCCGGTTGCTACCATCTTGCTGGGTGGGCGGTTAGCTCAGTGGGCAGAGCGCAGCGTTGACATCGCTGAGGTCAGAGGTTCGAGTCCTCTACCGCCCACCAGCCTGAAGCGTGCCCAGAGGGACGGGCCAGGGGCAGCCCTGGCCTTTTGCTTGTCTCGTCCTCGCCCTGCCAGCGATACGGCGGGGCGGCGAGCGCCTGGGAAGAGGGTGAGCGATGGCACCGGCGAGGGAAGGGCCAGCGGTGAGGCTCATGCGCCTGTGGCTGGGCGGGACGCCTCTGCTGATGCTGGCCATGGCCATATTCTTCGGCATCGCCGCCGCTGCCACGGGGCGCTGGGCGCTCCTGGCGGTGCTGGTAGTGCTGGCGCTGGTAGCGCTGGCCCTCTTCGAGGCACAGCGACGGCTGCTCCGGCGGCTCTACGGCGGACCGGAGCGCCGCGGTGGTCAGCGCTCTTGAGGCGGAGAGCGGCTGGCCGCTGCTTTACAATGGAGGCGCGGGGCGGAAGCGCATGCCCAGGCTGGAGGAGCTGACCAGAGAGGAGCGGTTGCACCGCATGCGCCACTCGGCCGCCCACATCATGGCCGAGGCGGTGCTGAAGCTCTTCCCCGGCGCCAAGCTGGGCATCGGCCCGCCCATCGATACCGGCTTCTACTACGACTTCGACCTGCCCCGTCCCCTCACCCCTGAGGACTTGCCCCGCATCGAAGAGCTGATGCGGGAGCGCATCGCCTCCGATGTCCCCTTCCTGCACGAGGAGGTGAGCAAGGAGGAGGCGCGCCGCCTCTTCGCTGACCAGCCCTACAAGCTGGAGCTCATCGAGGAGCTGGAAGGGGACACGGTGAGCCTCTACCGCCACGGCGACTTCGTGGACCTCTGCCAGGGGCCCCACGTGGAGCGGACGCGCCAGGTGCCGGAGTTCAAGCTCCTCTCGGTGGCCGGTGCCTACTGGCGGGGAGACGAGCGCAATCCCATGCTCCAGCGCATCTACGGCGCCCTCTTCGAGACGAAGGATGAGCTGGAGGCCTACCTACGCCGGCTGGAGGAGGCCCAGCGGCGCGACCACCGTCGCCTCGGTCGGGAGCTGGACCTCTTCAGCTTCCACGAGGAGTTCGGGCCGGGCCTCGTCTACTGGCACCCCAAGGGCGCACGCGTCCGCGCCATCATCGAAGACCTGTGGCGACAGGAGCACTACCGCCACGGCTACGAGCTGGTCTACACGCCCCACATCGGCCGGGCCACCCTGTGGGAGACCAGCGGCCACCTGGACTTCTATGCCGAGAGCATGTACTCCCCCATGGACATAGACGGGCAGCTCTACTACCTGAAGCCCATGAACTGCCCCTTCCACATCCAGATCTACAAGTCCCGGGTCAGGAGCTACCGGGAGCTGCCCATCCGCCTGGCGGAGCTGGGGACGGTCTACCGCTACGAGCGCTCCGGCGTGCTCCACGGCCTGCTGCGGGTGCGGGGCTTCACCCAGGACGATGCCCACATCTTCTGCCGCCTGGACCAGGTGAAGGAGGAGGTGGAGGGCTGCCTGGACTTCATGCTCCTCTTCCTGAACGCCTTCGGCTTCCGCGAGTTCAACGTCTACCTCTCCACGCGGGACGCCCAGGGCAAGTACGCCGGCTCACAGGAGGACTGGGAGATGGCCCAGTCCGTCCTACGGGAGGCCATCCAGGAGCGGGGCCTCCCCTATCAGGTGGACGAGGGAGGCGCCGTCTTCTACGGGCCGAAGATCGACGTGAAGCTCATCGACGCGCTGGGCCGGGAGTGGCAGTGCACCACGGTTCAGTTCGACTTCAACCTGCCGGAGCGGTTCGATATGACCTACGTGGGCCAGGACGGGCGCCACCACCGGCCCTATATGGTGCACCGGGCCATGCTAGGCTCGCTGGAGCGGTTCCTGGGGGTGCTCATAGAGCACTACGCCGGGGCCTTCCCTCTCTGGCTGGCCCCGGTGCAGGCGACGGTCATCCCCATAGCGGACCGTCACCTTGAGTATGCCCGCAGGGTGGCGGCCCGTCTGCGGGAGGCGGGCCTCCGGGTGGAGGTGGACGAGCGGCCGGAGCGGATGCAGGCCAAAATACGGGACGCCCAGCTCCAGAAGGTGCCCTACATGCTGGTGGTGGGCGACCGCGAGGCGGCGGCGGAGGCGGCGGCGGTGCGGCTGCGCAATGGGCGCGACCTGGGAGCCCTCCCCCTCGATGAGATCGTCGACCGCCTGGCGCGGGAGGCGGCGGAGCGCACGGCGCCCTCGCCGGCGGACGAGTGAGCTAGCGCTCCTCTCTTGTCTATAGCCCGCTCGCGCCCCAAACTGATGGAACAGGACGCAAGACCATGTTCAGAAAGTTGCTAGTGGCCAACCGGGGCGAGATCGCCCTCAGAGTGATCAGGGCCTGCCGTGACCTGGGCATCCAGTCGGTGGCCATCTACTCGGAGGCGGACCGCGCCGCCCTCCACGTGCGCCAGGCCGACGAGGCCTACCTCATCGGCCCTCCGCCGCCACGGGAGAGCTACCTGAACATCCCCCGCATCATCGAGGTAGCCAAGAAGGCGGGGGTGGACGCCATTCACCCCGGCTACGGCTTCCTGGCGGAGAACGCGGCCTTCGCCCAGGCCTGTCAGGACAACGGCATTACTTTCGTGGGGCCGTCGCCTGAGGTCATCGGCCTCATGGGCGACAAGCTGCGCGCCCGCCAGGTGATGCGGGAGGCCGGCGTGCCGGTGGTGCCGGGCACCGGTCAGCTACGGGACACTGAGGAGGCGCTGGCCGCCGCGCGGGAGATAGGCTTCCCCCTGCTGGTGAAGGCGGCGGCCGGTGGCGGCGGCCGCGGCATGCGCACCGTCACCAGGGCGGAGGAGCTGGCCAGCGCCCTTGAGCTCGCCCGCCGCGAGGCGGGCGCTGCCTTCGGCGATGACACCCTGTACATCGAGAAGCTCCTCTCGCCCGTCCGCCACATCGAGGTGCAGGTTATCGGCGACCTGCACGGCAACGTGGTGGTGCTGGGAGAGAGGGAATGCTCCATCCAGCGCCGTCATCAGAAGCTCATCGAGGAGGCCCCCTCTGCCGCCGTGGACCAGCGACGCCGCGAATACCTGCAGGAGCTGGCCACGCTGGCCGCCCGCCATGTGGGCTACTACAGCGCCGGCACCCTGGAGTTCCTGCTGGACAGCCAGGGCAACTTCTACTTCCTGGAGATGAACACCCGCCTCCAGGTGGAGCACCCGGTGACGGAGCTGGTGACTGGGGTGGACCTAGTGGTGGACCAGATACTGGTGGCGGCCGGCGAGCCCCTCGGCTACTGCCAGGCTGACGTCCAGCTCAGGGGCTGGGCCATAGAGTGCCGCATCAACGCTGAGGACCCCTACAGCAATTTCCGGCCCTCGGCGGGGACGCTGCACTACGTCCGGCTGCCAGGCGGGCCAGGGGTGCGGGTGGACAGCGCCCTGGATACCGGGGTAGACGTGGCCCCCTACTATGACCCTCTGATCGCCAAGCTCATCACCTGGGGCCGCGACCGGCAGCAGGCCATCACCCGTATGAAGCGGGCCCTGGCCGAGTTCAAAGTCGTCGGCGTCAGCACCAATATCCCCTTCCACATGCAGGTGATGAACGAGCCGGCCTTCGTGGCGGGCAAGTTCGACACCGGCTTCGTGGAGAAGCACTTCCAGGCGCAGCGGGACAGCCAGAGGGAGGAGCGGGCGGCCATGCTGTTGGCAGCCCTCCTGGCCCACAGCCGTCGGCGGGCGCCCCGGCCGGCGCCGGTAGCCGCTCCCGAGAGCCGCTGGCGGCTCAGGGGCCG
>BEIA01000106.1 GCA_002898715.1 bacterium HR24
AGCGCTGCCCCCGCCACCATCGCCACGTACAGGCCGAGGGCAGGCAGCCCATATGTGACCCAGACGTTCAGGTAATCGTTGTGGGGCGTGTAGACCCCCAGCACCGACCGTGAGGTCAGCTGCCTTTCCTCTCGTAGCAGCTGCGGGTCCACTGCCGTATCGTAGGACGGCGCCAGCTCGACAAAACGCTCCGGGCCTACGCCCATGTACGGATGCTCCAGAGACATCCAGAGGGCAGCCTGCCACAGGATGGGCCGGGCCAGGGCGCTGGAGTCGTCGGTGAGGGTATAGCGGTTCCCGCGGAAGTCGGACACATAGAAGATGCCCAGGCCGAGGAGTAACAGCCCCAGCCAGACCTCCCTCCGGTACGGCCCTCGATAGGCCAGGAAAGCGACCGCCCCCGCCGCCGCCGCCGGTGGCCATGAACGCGTATAGGTGAAGTAGAGGGCAGCCAGCATGGCCGCTCCGGCGATCGCCAGCCCCCAGCGCTGCAACATCCCTATTTCCACCGATACGAATATTCCCGCCAGTACGAACAGGGCCAGCAGCATGTCGTCCGTCAGGTGGAGGGGGTTTTCGGTGAGCCCCACTGCCCGCTCTCCCATCTCTTCGTAGATGTTGCCTGTGCCCGTGTACGGGGCCACGGCCATGAGCGGCGTGCCTAGCCGGACGCTGTAGTGCTGCGAGATGGCCGCCACCGCCGAAAGGGAGCCGACAGTCAGCCCGACCAGCAACAGACGCCGCAGGTCTTCCCGCGAACCGACGCCGACGGCGACGACCGCCGCTGCCGTCACGCCGCTGAGCAGGAACCGTAGGGCCTTGAACGCCTGCATCTGGTCAGTGTTCAGATAGGCGGTGGCCACGCTCGCCCCCACGAAGGCCAGGGCTACCGGGAACAGGAAACCTTTGGGCAGGCGGGCTCCCCGCAGCAAGTGGTAGGCCAGGAGTACCAGCACCGCCCCGGTCACCGCCAGCCGAAGCGATAGGTTGCCGCCGGCCACGGGCAGCATGTAGTTGCTGATGGTGAGCTCGAGCACTAGCAGCGCACCCGCCGCCCATACGAGCCGCCCCACGCCCAGGGCCAGCAGGAGGGCGATGGCCCCCATGAACAGCCACTGCAGCACCTGGGGCTGGGCCTCGGCCAGGAACAGCACCCCCAGGGGCAGGAAGGGGAACCAGGGCAGCGCCGTAGCTCGGCGCGGGGCAGCGGCTTGGGCGGTGGCCATCACTCCTCCCCGGGGCCCCAGGTCGGATAGGGCAGGGTATCAAGTAGCACCCGTCGCAGTCGACGACGATTGCTCGTTACCTCGGGCGGGTAATGACGGCAGCGCGGCGCCGAGCGGCGGACGTACTCGTCGTAGGTGCAGACCGGCCGGGCCGGTACCCCGGCCACCACCGTGTCCGGGGGGACCGAGCGCGTCACCACCGCTCCCGCCGCCACCACCGCATTGGGCCCGATGCGGACACCGGGCAGGATTATGGCCCCGGTGCCGATGAAACAGTTGTCTTCGATGACGATGCGCCCGAAGCGCTGCAGCCCTCGGTACTGGGGCAGGTGGCGGAACACCCACGTAGCGCCATCGTGGGTGACGAACGTTACCCGACTCGAGATGGTCACATGGTCACCTATCTCGATGAGATATGGCTCGCTGCCGAAGTCCGGCTTGCCCATGATGCGCACGTCCCGGCCCAGCCGCAGCCCCTGCCGTACGTAGTGGCGCAGTAGCAGGTAGTTGCGCACGTCGGCGAGCCAGCTCAGGGGGCCCATGATGTGCCTCCCGCTTCTTTCAGCCAGAGCCTCCCGTGCACCGGGACCAGCGCCAGCGCCTTGGTCAGGGACGCCCAGAGCTCCGAATTGTCGAACATGTACGGGTGCATGGGGCTGGGCCGAAAGTCGTTGTTGCAGTACAGGCGCCCGCCGGGCTTGAGGGAGGCGGCTATCCTGGGCAGGACGTCGGCCAGTTGCCGGGGAGTGAGGCTGCCGAACACGTTGAAGGCGACGACGCAGTCGAACTCCACGCCATCGGGCCACTCGGAGACGAAGCGGACACGATAGCCCCGGCGCTGGGCTCTCCAGCTCGCGAAGCGCCACACCGGCGAGCCGGCGACGTCCAGGTACCAGGCCTCGTTGCCCCTTTCGGCCAGGTACAGGGCTTCGGTGCCCGTCCCGCCCCCGAAGCTCAGGCAGCGTCCACCACGCTCGTCCGCCAGCAGGGCCAGGAGAGAGCGGTACTCGTCGCCCAGGTGCCAAAAGACCAGGTCGTACAGGTACTCCGAGCAGTGGGCATAGAACTGGGCGATTTCCTCTGGCGACGTGGGCGCCAGCGCACGCCAGCGGGCGGCCACCAGCTTCGCCCCCAGGGCACAGAGCACTGCCACCTCGGAAGGGGTAAGGCGCAGGTAGGCGGCCAGCTCTTCCAACTCCGAAGGCCGGCCCGTGGCCTTGCGCTCGCTGGCCGAGCGCCGCAGCGCCCAGGCCGCGCTCTGCATGGCTGATGCCCATGGCCTCCAGCTCGCGGCGAGAGCTCTAGCGCGTCCAGCCACCATTGCCATCTTCTCCACCTCCCGAAAGGCCCGGGCCCGTCGGGTCATCGCTCGGCTGCCCTTACCGTCTCGCTCGAGTCGTCAGCAAACGCATAGCGCAGCCGGCGTCGGGCCAGGGGCGCCTTCACCCGCTTCAGACCCTGCAGAACGGGAGCGGGGAGGAGCGACCGAGCGCCTACGGCGAGGCAGCCCCAGGTCTCCATCTCCAGGAGCAGCAACGGTCGACGGCCCAGCGCGCCCACCAGGTAGCGCAGGAAGTCCCTGCGCCGGCCGGAGCGGGCAGCCAGGGCCGCCAATGTCCGCTCGAGGTAGCAGCGGGCCAAGGGCTCGAGCCCACGCTGCTCCGGGGCCACGTGGGCGAACACATCGGCCAGGGTGAAGCGGTGAGACCTGTCCACTTCCTCCACCCAGTAGCGGGCGGTGATGCTGCCCGGGTGCAGGCGATAGCAGGCCACAGGGCGCTCCAGACAGTACAGGTCGCACCGACTGGCGATGCGCAGCCACATGTGCCAGTCCTCTCCCGGGAAGGCCTCCTGACGGAAGGGGCCTGCATCGGCCAGCGCTTCCCGCCGCGCCATCACGGTGGAGTTCGGGATGCGGCAGCCCCTCAGCAGCCAACGGAACGCCTGTGCTGAGGGCAAGAGGCCGGGCCGCGGAGCGGCCTTACGCAGGCCCACTGTGCGGCCCGACTCGTCCAGAACCAGCGCCGGCCCGAAAACGAGACCCACACCCGGCAGTTGCTGCAGCACGCGGGCGCGCAAGAGCAGTGACTGGGGCAGGAGGAGGTCGTCGGCGTCTGTGAAGGCGATGGCATCGCCGCCGGATACCTCGACGCCGGCGTTCAGGGCAGAAGGCAGGCCCTGGTGGGGCGTGCGCAGATAGGTCACTCTGCCAGCGTAGGGAGCGATGACGGCCTGAATGTCATCGGTGGAGCCGTCGTCCACCACCACTGCCTCGGCTTCCACTCCCTCCTGGCCGAGCACACTGTCCAGGCACGCCGGCAAGTACCGGGCCATGTTGTAGACCGGAATCACCACGGACACCTTCACCGCACCGCACCCTCCTTCCCATCGGCCGGGGGCTACATGGGGGCGTTCTCGCCCGGGACGCGGGCCGCGAGGCGACGGGCCCATAGCCCTCGCGCACCATCAGTCACCGCCCGCAGGTCATCGCGGCCGGGCACCAGGGCACGCCACCACGGCATGCCGGTAGCCCGGCTGAATATGGCCAGGACCACCAGCGCATTGAGCAGGTAGGCCACGTCCGAGGCCACGGCCGAGCCTTCGATCCCCAGCCTCGGCACCAGCAGGAAGTTGAGGCCCAGGGTCGCCGGCACCGAGGCCAGGCCGCTCAGGACGCTTATCTCCGGCCGTCCCAGCGCCCATAGGGAACTACTGAGCACCTTGGTCACCGTATAGAGCAGACCGGAGGGCAACAGGATGTAAAAGGCCGGGACGCTCTCACGGAACTCGCCGCCGTAGGCCAGGGGTATGAGCTTGTAACCCACGGCCGCCAGGAGCGCTGTGGCCGCCGCCCCCAACAGCAGGGTGGCGCGGCAGGCGCTGGCGGACAGTTCCGCTGCGTCCGCCGCCGACAGCGAAGAGGCCTTCGGGTAGAGGACAGTGCCTACCGCCAGGGGCACCCACCAGGTCAGCTCGGCGGTATTGAAGGCGACGGTATACTGTCCCACCGCCGCCGCCCCCAGCAGGCCGCCCACGATGAACACGTCCAGGCGGTGGTTCACGGCCGTGAGCACCCAGCCGGCGAACCCCTTGCCCCCGAAGACGACCTGGTCCCTGAGCGCGGCCAGGTCCAGCGCAGGCCGCATGGGCAGACCCACCAGGGCGATGGCCAGGACGGCCGTGGCCAGTACGGCCCCCAGCCAGATGCCCAGCACCAGCGGCAACGTCAGGCCGAAGGCCAGGGCGCCGCCGATGGCCAGCAGCCTGACCACCGGGCCGGCCACCTGGACGGCCACGTTGCGGCCCGCGCGCCCCTGGCCCAGCATCAGCGTTTGGGCCCCTTGCACGAAGAGCATGGCCGCTCCCCCGGCCAGGGCCAGCACCATGAAGCGGGGCGCAATGCCGAACAGCTGCCTGTCCGCAGCGAGCACCACGCCTGCGGCCGCTGCCAGCAGCAGGCAAGCGCCGAGCCACCAGGTGACGTAGTTGCCCCACAGGGAGGCGACGGGATGGCGTCCCCGGCCCCAGTAGTAAACGGCCGCTTCCGCCAGGCCCGGCGCCAGAAAGGCCGAAGACCAGAATGCGGCCTGGTTCACCAGGCTGTATACCCCCCGGCCTTCCGGCCCCAGGCCCCGCGCTATGAGCACTCCGGCCACTCCCACAGCCAGGTACTCCAGGACACGCCCGCCGAACAGGAGGGCGGAGCCGGAGCCCACGGACATGGTCGCTGCGCCCGCGACCTGACCGGCCCTAGCCATAGCCCTCCTGCCGCAACCAGTTAGCGTAGCGCTCCAGCCCCTCGGCCAGGCCGATGCGCGGACGGTACCCCAGCAAGCGCTGGGCCCGCCCGATATCGGCCCAGGTCAGGGGCGGATCGCCTTCCGGCAGCGGGCGGAAGCGCAGCGCCGCCCTTCGTCCCAGGCACGACTCCAGCAGCCCTATCGCGTCTCGCACGCTGACCGGCTGCCCACCGCCGATGTTGAACACCTGGAACCCAGAGACGGGTGCCTGCAGGGCCCGCACCAGGCCGTCTACGGCGTCATCGATGTACGTGAAGTCGCGGCGCACGAGCCCGTCCCCGTACAGGACGATGGCCCTCCCTCGCAACAGGGACGCCGCGAAGCGGGCAATGGCCATATCGGGCCTCTGCCGCGGCCCGTAGACGGTGAACAGGCGGACCGCCAGCACTTCCGTTCCCTGGGAGGCCAGGACAGAGGCCACCGCCTCCGCCGCCAGCTTGGAGGCGCCATAGGGCGAGATGGGGCGACAGGGGGCGTCCTCGCTCACCGCGCCCTCCGTGATCCCGTACACGGAAGACGACGAGGCCAGCACCAGCCTGCGCACGCCCATCCGGCGGCACAGCGAGGCCACGTTCAGGGTGCCTACTACGTTGTCGCGCAGATAGGGCGCGGGTTGGCGGAACGACTGACGCACACCTGGGCGCGCCGCCAGGTGCACCACCGCCGAGACCTCCTCCCCCTCGAGAGCGTCGCGCAGGCGGCGGGAGCACACGTCCACCTCGACCAGCCTGAAGCCTGGGTGCCCCATCGCTCGGGCCAGGTTGCGCCGCTTGAGGTGCCGGGAATAGAAGGGGGCGAAGTTATCCACGCAGACCACCCGCCGTCCCTCGGCCAACAGCCGCTCCACCAGGTGGGAGCCGACGAAACCGGCCCCGCCCGTCACCACGATGGCCCCTTCCC
>BEIA01000107.1 GCA_002898715.1 bacterium HR24
AGGGCAGAGAGTGCCTCGGCGCTGCGGAAGGCCCGCAGTCCGGCCCGCACCACTCGCCAGCCGGCGTCCACCAGGTCGGCGTCGGCCAGCTCCATGACGCGGGGGTCGTGGTAGTCGCGCAGGCGGCGCGCCTCGCCGGTGGGTCGCGGCAGGCTCACGAACTCCGGGTCGGCCACGGCGCCGCGGCGGGCCTTCTCCAGGGCGGAGCGGACCCCTTCCAGGCTCAGGTCCGAGGGCTCGGAACCGAAGCCTACCCGCCGCACTTCCCCCTCGCCGGCGCGGAAGACGGCCTGGATGCCGATGCCGAAGTTCTCGATGGACTTGGGCTCCTCGACGCCGTTGCTGGGGATGTGGGAGGTGTAGTTGAGGCGGGCGTGAAGGATGCCGTTGCAGGAGACGAAGACCTCAGCCTCCTCCACGTCCTCCTGGGCCATGAGGAACCCCAGGGCCTCCCGGGCCGCCTTCTCCAGCTCCGACAGGGGCAACATAGGCTCGCTCCTCGTGACGGTTCCGGCCGGCGCCGGCGCTGCCCGGCGACTCAGCCCTTGACCACCTGCTGCAGGGCGTCCAGCGCGGCCTGGTAGTTGGGCTCCTGGGTCACCTCGGGCACGATCTCCTTGTAGCGGATGACCCCGTCCCTGTCGATTATCCAGACCGAACGGGCCAGCAGCTTGAGCTCCTTGATGAGGATGCCGTACTTGAGCCCGAACTCCCGCTCCTGGTAGTCGCTCAGGACCTTGATGCGGTCGACGCCGGTGGCGCCGCACCAGCGGCGCAATGCGAAGGGCAGGTCCACCGTCACGTTGGCGATGACCACATCATCGGCTACCTGGGTGGCCAACTCGTTGAAGCGCTTGCCCTGCATGTCGCAGACGGGGGTGTCCTGGGACAGGGCCACCGTCAGCAGCAGGGTCTTGCCAGCGAAGTCCTGCAGGGTCACCGGTCGCAGCTCCAGGTCTACCAGGCGGAAGTCGGGGGCCTTTTCGCCCACCTGCAGGTCTGGCCCCAGAAGGGTCAGAGGGTTGCCACGGAAGGTTACCGCCCCCGGTCGCTCTTGCACCTGTGTCATGTCAGCACCTCCTCCGTCCAGTCCTACTGCCTGCCGCTGAGCCTGGCACGGCTGCGAAGGGTAGGGCCGCCGTTGCTCATGCGCTTGGTCTGCATGGGCTGCCCCTTGCCACAGTTGGGTATGGCGAAGAGGCGGAAGTCGTTGCCCACCGCGTCCACGTTCATGAAGAAATCGCGGCTGTCGGAGACCAGCCCGCCGTCGCGATAGAGCTGCCCCAGCTTGCCGTCGCGGATCTCGTAGACCTTCATGGCCGTGATGCGGAAGTTCTCCCGCGACTCGGCCACCGAGGGTATGCGGTGCCCCACCACGTAATAGCCGCGGTCCACCTCGCGGATGATGTCCTGCGGGTCTCGGTCGCCGGGAGCGAAGGCGGTATTGGACATGCGTATCAGGGGCACCAGGTAGGCATCGGTGGCCTTGTAGTGGCCGTTGGGCTGCGCCCCCACCACGGCCGCCATCTGCCGCGAGTTCAGGAATTCCTCGTAGACGCCGTTGCGGATGTGGTAGACGCGCCGCGCGGGCGTCCCCTCGTCGTCGTAGAGGTAGTGGCCGAAGCCCTCCATGGTGGGGTCGGAGAAGGCAGAGAGCAGGGGCGAGCCCACCTGCTTTCCGATCTGGCTCTCGCGCAGCGACTTCAGGAACCAGGAGCGGCCGGCGTAGCCCGTTTCCAGCTTCAGGGCGCGGTCGAGCTCCGACGGGTGGCCCACCACCTCGTGGCAGACCAGCGCGTTGTAGTGGGGGTCGGTGACCACGACCACTTCCTTGTCGGTGGCGGGCAGGGGCGGGGCGGAGGCCAGCTCCACCGTGTCCCGCGCCAGGGCCAGCGAGAACTCGTCCAGGGGCGGGAAGCGGATGAAGGGCTCGTCCACCCCCCGAGTGATGACCTCCCAGCCGCGCTGGTGGCCGGTGAAGTCGTACAGCTCCTGGTGTGCGTCGGGGCCCTGGGCCACTACGAAGCAGGTGCCCTGGGTGATAGCCCAGGTCTGGTCTATGTCGGCGCCCTCAGAGCTGACGAAGAGGATACGCTCCAGGTGCGTCTCGGCACCGATGTAGTTGTAGACCACCTGGGGGCCGATGGCCTGCACCCGCCGCGACACGTCCCGTACGTAGGTCACCACCTCGGCCAGGGGCACTTGGCGCGGGTCTATTTCGTAGCGGGCGGGCACGGAATCGGTGCGGGTGTCGATGGGCGCCAGGGACAGGTCGTAAAGGCTGGCGGCCAGGTCGGGGAACTCGTCGCGGGCGGCCGCCTTGTGGCGGGCGTTCCACAGGGCGCGTTCGTAGGCATGGTCCAGGCCCTCGCGCAGGCGCTCCAGCAGTTGGGGCACGTCGCGGGCGCCCAGTTGCTGCCCGAAGTACCCCGCCGCCGCCACCCTCTCCCCGGCTATGGCCCGCGCACCGAAGGAGAGGCCGTAGTCCTCGGCGCTGAACTTGTCCATGCCGTTCTCGGCCACGGCCAGCTTGCCCTCCGACACCTCGATGCGCACGTCCACGTAACGGCAGTGAGCCCTGGTGCCGGGGTAGGAGGTCACCAGCTCGTGGACAGCGGCCCGCACGCGTTCCAGCAGCTCGATATCCGGTCGCTGGGGCATGGCCCGCTCCTCTAGGCAGGCTCTAGCGGCCATTGTAATCGCCGCGCCTGGCCTGGTCTAGGCGAGCGGGCGCCTGGCTCGACGGGGAACCTGTTCGGCGGCTGAGACCGCCGGTGCAGGGCTGAAATCCGCCGCCCGTGGCGAAGCGGGCCCGCGGTGGCGGACCGGTCTCCGGTTCGGCCGCGCGTCCGCAGGTGGCGCAGGGCCGCCGCCGATGGTAATCTGCCCTGCAGCCGGAATTGCCATGACCGCCCCCAAAGGCAGCGACCGCTCGCGAGGCGCGCCTCCCCGTGCCAGGGAGGACGCCCGGAGACTCCTGTTCAGCATCAACCTGATGTTCCTCTCCCAGGCCGTTTCGTACGGCCTGGCCTTTCTGGTGCGAGTGGTGCTGGCCCAGGGCCTGGGCGATGAGGGTCTGGGGACTTACTCGCTGTTCTATACCTCGGTGCTGGTGGCGGCAGGCGTGGCCAACCTGGGTCTGGGCCCGGCCAACGTCTACTACCTCAACCGGGGCTCTTACTCCGTGGCGCGGCTGGCGGGAGGGAGCCTGTGCCTGTGGGCGGGGGTCTCGTGCCTGTGGGCAGGGGCGACGGTGCTGTTCGGGCTGGCCAGAGGCCCCGATGCCTTCGTGGAAGGACGCGCGTTCTGGCTCTATGCGCCGGCAGTGCCTGCCCTGGTGGCTTACCTGCTCCTCAGCTCCTTTCTACAGGGACAGGGGCGGTTCGGCGCCCTGTTCGTGGCAGCGTCCTGCCAGGGAGTGGCACACATGGCGGCCCTGGGCGCCCTGTGGGGCCTGGGCGAGCTGGATATCTTCACCGCCATCGCTACCTGGATAGGCTCGTTCCTCCTCGCCGATGGCCTGGCCCTGGCGCTGCTCCGCCCCCACCGCCTGCCCTGGCGCGAGGCGCTGACGCGGCCCTGGCCGGTGCTGCGCGATCAGGTGCGCTACGGGGTGCAGGGCCAGCTCGGCAACCTGGCCCAGTTCCTCAATTACCGGCTCGACCATTACCTGGTGGGCGCCTTCGCTGGCCGGGCAGCCGTAGGGCACTATACCGTGGCGGTGGGCCTTTCCGAGAGCCTGTGGTGGCTGGCCGGGGCTGTGTCCTACGTGCTGCTGCCGCGCCTTTCGGGGATGGGGCGCGAGGAGGCGGCATCGCTGCTCCAGTCCGCCTGCCGCAACACCTTCCTGGTGAGCGCAGCCGGAGCCGTAGCCCTGGGAGCGCTCTCGCCCGTGCTGGTGGTGCTCCTGTTCGGCGAGGAGTTCCGGGCCTCGGTGCTGCCCCTGGTGCTGCTCCTCCCCGGTTCGCTGGCGAACGGCATCACCATGGTGGTGGGGACGTACCTGTACAGCCGTGGGCGGGCGCTCCACCAGACTTTTGCCGTCCTGACGGCGCTGGTGGCTACCGTACTCCTGGACCTGGCCCTCATACCGTGGCTGGAAGTGCCCGGTGCCGCCATCGCCTCGTCGCTCGCATATAACACCGGGCTGGCAGCCGCCCTCTATTTCTACAGAAGGGCGTCGGGCCGCCCCCTCTCCCACCTGTGGGGACTCAGCTCGAGCGACCTGGAGCTGTACCGGGAGCTGTGGCGGGGCCTGTGGGGGCGACAGCGGGCGCGCCCGGGCCCCTGAGCACCGCCCGCGCCGAAAAGGGCCATCATACCTGAGCGGGAGGGACCATGCAGACGGAGAGGCTGCGTCGCTTTCAGGGCTGTCTGGTAGGGCTGGCGGTGGGGGACGCGCTGGGCATGCCTGTGGAGGGAATGCCCAGGTACGAGGTGCAACAGCGCTACGGCGTCCTGCGCGAGATAGTGGACGGCTGGTTGCCCGCCGGCTCGACCACCGACGACACGGCCCAGGCGCTGGCCCTGGCCGAGAGCCTGGTACAACTGGGACGCTTCGATGCCGACGACTTCGCCCTGAAGCTCCTGGCCTGGTTCCGCTCGCACCCGCCCGACGTGGGCATCCATACCCGTCGCGTGCTGGAGCTTATGGACGAAGGCCGCCACTGGCGGGAGGCCACGGAGGCAGTGGAGGCCCAGCACGCGCCCTATACGGCCGGGAATGGCTCCCTCATGCGCTGCGCCCCCATCGCCCTGCGCTATTACCGCGACATAGACGCCGTTATCGGCTACAGTCACGAACAGTCGCGAGTGACTCATCCCCATCCGCTGGCCAGGGCTGCCTGCGCCTTCTACAACGTGGTGCTGGCCCGAGTGCTGCGAGGAGATGACAAGGAGGCCGCCATCGGCTACACCATGGAAGTCCTGTCCCATTCTCCAGCCGAGTTGCTGGAGCGGGTCAGGGCGGTGCCGTTCAAGGACGCCGAGGAGGTGGGCACCAGCGGCTTCGTGCTGGACACCCTGGAGTGCGCCCTGTGGGCGTGGTGGCACTACGAAAGCTTCTACGATGCCCTGGTGGCGGTGGTGAACCTGGGCGGCGACGCCGATACCAACGGCGCAGTCGCCGGCGCCCTCATGGGGGCCTATCTGGGCCTGGAGGCGGTGCCGGGCCTCTGGGCCAGCCGCGTGCCCGATGTGCCCCGTTGCCTGGAACTGGCGGAGCGACTGTTCCGGCTGGCCGAGGCCGGCGCCTAGACGTGCACGCCCAGGCCGCGCAGGGCAGCGATGGTAGTGGGCACATCGCCCCGGTGGAGGATGGCCTGAAAACCCGCCTGCCGTGCCCCCTGCACGTTCTGGATGAGGTCGTCGATATGGACGCAGTGCTGGGGTGCCACCCCCAGGCGGTCGGCGGCGAGGCGGAAGATCTGGGGGTCGGGCTTGGCGATGCCGACCCGCGAGGAGTTCACCACGACCTCGAACAGCTCGGCGATGCCGTTGGCCTCCAGCAACTCGCGCTCCAGCCTGGGTGTGGAATTGGAAATGAGGCCCACGCGATACCGCCCCTGCAACCGCCGCACGAGCGCCAGCATCTCCTCGTCCAGTTGCCGCCACACGATCTGCCACTCGTGGGTGATGCCGTCAATGGGACGGCCGGCCATCTCTTCCAGCCGGCGCAGCACGGCCCGCAGCCACTCTTCCTCCGGGAGGCGGCCCGTCTCGGCCTCCACCCACTCGGGGATGCCGTAGAGGGCATCCAGCAGGCCGCCGCGAGGCAGACCGTATTTCTCTTCCAGGGCGCGGGTGTGCTCCCTGTCCAGCCGGGCGATGACGCCGCCGAAGTCGAAGAAGACCGCCTCTATCATCCCGGTTCCGATGATGTCAGCCACAGCACGCTACGTCCAGAGGCGCATCAATAGCC
>BEIA01000108.1 GCA_002898715.1 bacterium HR24
AGCCTGGTGACGGGGTTGCGCAGGAACAGGGGCACCGGCTCCCCCTGGGTGGCGCGGGCATCACGGGCGGCCCGCTGGTAGGCTTCCAGGGCCGAATTGCTCTTGGGGGCGCAGGCCAGATAGATGGTGGTCTCGGCCAGGGGCAGGTAGCCTTCCGGCATGCCCACGAAGTGGACGGCCTGCTGGCAGGCCACCGCCAGCACCAGTGCTTGTGGGTCGGCGAGGCCGATGTCCTCGGCGGCCAGGATCACCAGCCGCCGGGCGATGAAAAGCGGGTCTTCGCCCGCCTCGATCATGCGCGCCAGCCAGTACAGGGCGGCGTCGGGATCGGAGCCGCGCACCGACTTGATGAAGGCAGAGATGGTGTCGTAGTGCAGGTCGGCGGCCTTGTCGTAGCGGGGAGCGGGACGTTGCAGCGCCTCCAGGATCTCTTCCCTCCCCAGACGCCGCCTGCCCTCGGCGTCGGGGACGGCGGCGGAGGCTGCTAGCTCCAGGGCGTTGAGGGCGACGCGGGCATCGCCCCCGGCCGCCCGGCAGAGGAGGTCCAGGGCGTCCTCGCCCAGCTCCACTTTCAGGTCGGCCAGCCCCCGCTCGCGGTCAGTCAGGGCACGCAGGACGATGGTGCGTATGTGCTCCGGCGAGAGGGGCTCCAGCACGTAGACGCGGCACCGGGACAGCAAGGGCGCCACCACTTCGAAGGAGGGGTTCTCGGTAGTGGCGCCGATGAGGGTAACGACCCCCTCCTCCACATGGGGCAGGACCACGTCCTGCTGGGCCTTGTTGAAGCGATGGATCTCGTCGATGAACAGGATGGTGCGCTGGCCGTAGAGGTCGCGTCGCTCCCTGGCCTCGTCCACCACGCGCCGCAGGTCGGCCACCCCTGCCGTGACTGCGGACAGGGGCTCGAAGTGGGAGCGGGTCATGCTGGCGATGATGCGGGCGAGGCTGGTCTTGCCCGTCCCAGGCGGCCCCCACAGGATCATGGACGGTACCTGGTCGGCCTCGATGGCCCGGCGCAGGGCCCGGCCCGGCCCCAGCAAGTGCTCCTGGCCCACGAACTCGTCCAGGCTGCGGGGACGCATACGGGCGGCCAAGGGCGCCTCGCGGGCGCCCCGGCGCGCCCCTGCCTGGGCGAACATGTCCTCTCCTCGGGGCCTGCCACGGCGGGCCATGGCAAGCCCATTATCGCACAGATAGGAAGAGGCCTAGCGGCTGCGCGTCTCCCCCCAGCGCTCCCAGTACACCACTTCCTCCACCGGCAGGCGCCTCACGGGCCCGAAGGGCACCGCCGGCCAGCCCAGCGGTACCAGGGCCATGGTCTCCCAGTCGTCGGGCACCCCCAGCAACTCCCGCACCTCCTTCTCGCGCACGCGGTGCAGGGTGGTGAGTACGGTGCCGAGGCCCAGGGCGCGGGCCGCCAGCAGCAGGTTTTGCACCGCAGGGAAGATGTAGGAGCCGCGCTCCGAGGTGGTCACCGGCCAGGGAGTGGTGCGCAGGCAGGCGATGATGAGCACCGGCACCTCGGCCAGGTGCCGGGCCAGGTGGTCGGCCGAGCGATAGATACGCGCGCGGGCCGGGTCCTGCAGCATCTGCTCCCTGGCAGCGCCGCCATAGAAGCGCTCCCAGCCCTCGAGGTAGAACTCGCCGATGCGCCTCTTGGTCTCCGGGTCGCGGACGACCAGGAAGCGCCAGGGCTGGCGGTTGCCGCCCGAGGGAGCCTTGGTGGCCGCCTCCAGCACCTTCCAGACCAACTCGTCGGGCACCGGGTCGGGCTTGAAGCGGCGGATGGCCCGCAGCGTATACATGGCCTCGAGGACGTCCATGGCGCCTCCCGAACTGTACATGGACTCGGCGCGGGAGGGCCCGCGCCTGTGCGAAACAATACTAACCTACGCCCCTGGCCCCCGCCAGGGCAGGCCCGCCAGGACGGGAGCCCTCTCAGGCCTCCTCGGCCCAACGCAGGAAGTCCACCAGCACGCGACCGAACTCCTGCGGCCGTTCCAGAGGCGGGACATGGCCGCAGTCGGGCAGCACCTCCAGCCGGGCACGGGGCAGGTTCGCCGCCAGCACCTGGGCGATGAGCTGGAAGTCGGGGAGGTCGAGCTCTCCCACCACTACCAGCGCAGGCACCGTTATCTCAGCCAGTCGGTCCGCCACCTGCCGAGGCGGAGGGGCTTCCGGCTCGGCCAGCAGGTCGCGCCCCGGGTAGGAGAGCACCATCTCCCGCAGCCTGGCGAAGCGCTCGGGAAAGCGGCGCACGCCATCGAAAATGGGGTGGGGCAGCCAGAGCCGCTCCAGTGCCGCCCGGGGGCCTTCGCGGCGGGCTGCCTCCACCAGCGCCTCCACCTGCTGGGCGAATTCGGGCGAGTAGGTGAAGCCGGGCAGCGCCGAGTCCACCAGCACGAGCGAGCGCACGCGCTGGGAATAGTCCAGGGCGAACTGGAGGGCGATGCCCCCGCCCATGGACAGCCCTACCACGTGGGCCGAGTCCACGGCCAGCGCCTCGCTGATGGGCCTGTCCACGTTCAGGCGGTCCAGCAGCTCGGCCAGGTCGGCGGCGTAGTCGGCAAACGTGTAGCCGGCGGGGGGCACGAGGCTCCGGCCGTGGCCGCGGACATCGTAGCGCACTACGCGGAAGCCGGCCTCCAGCAGTACCGGCACGATATCGTCCCACAGGCGAAGGTCGACGCTGTAGCCGTGGACGAGCACGACGGTCGGGACGTCGGTCCGCCCTCGCGGCCGGGCGTCCTCGTAAAAGGTGACGATGCCGTTGGTGTAGACGTGGGGCATACTCCCTCGTCCGATCTGGCAACTCGTCGCGCCGCCCATTTTACAGCCTCGACTGCGTGCGGTGCGCAAGACCAAGGTCTCCGGCACAGCGGATGCCGTGGACCTCGGCCCCGGGTCGGGCCTCACGGCGGGATGGCCATGGTGAGAAGTTGACAGCTAACTCTGGATATGGCGAGAATAAGGCCAGCCCAGCCGCCGCCGACATCTGCCTGCCGGCCCCATAGCGCCCGTCGCGGCAGTAGGGCGGGCGGTCGAGCAGCAAACATCACAGGGAGGATGCCGATGCCCGACAGGATCGGAGTGGCAGTCATCGGTACGGGCTGGATAGGCGAGATCCGCGCCCACAACTGCGCCCGTCATCCCCTGGTGGAAAACCTGTACCTGGCCGAGATCGACACTGCCAAGGCCGAGAAGGTGGCCGCGGACACGGGCGCCCGCCTGTGGACCACCGATTATCGGGAACTGCTCCAGCGGGACGACGTGCATGCCGTCATCGTCTCCACTACCCCGGAAAGCACCCATTACCCCATCGCCAGGGACGCCTTGCTGGCCGGCAAGCACGTTCTCCTCGAGAAGCCTATGGCCCTCACCCTGCGCGAGGCCGACGAGCTGGTGGAGATCGCCCGCAGCAACCGGCTCAAGTTCACCATCGGCTATACCCAGCGCTTCAACCCCAAGTATGCATTCGTCAAAGAGTGCATCGTCAGCGGGCGCATCGGCCGGCCAGTGACGGCGCTGGTGAGCCGCAGCGCCCCCCTGGGCCTGGGCCAGAAGCTGGCTACCCGCTCCGGCCTGACGCCCACCCAGATGGAGGCCACCCACGACCTGGACTTCGTGCTCTGGTGTCTGGAGGACGCCCGTCCGGTGCGGGTCTATGCCCAGTCTGCCTACAAGGTGATGAGGGGCATGGGCGTCGATGCCCCCGATTGCGTCTGGACCATCGTCACCATGGACGACGGCACGGTGCTCACGGTTGGCGCCAACTGGATCCTGCCGCCGACGCATCCCCGGGCCATCATCGCCACCATCGAGTTCTGGGGCACCGAGGGCTCTCTCATCATCGATGACACCCACCGAGAGGTGCTCTTCTATCGGCCCGATGGGCTCTCTATACCTATGTCCACCATGCCCGGCGAGCAGATAATGCACGTCTACCAGGGGCCCATGCAGGCAGAGACCTGGCACTTCATCGACTGCGTGGTGCACGACCGGCCAGTACTGGTGACGCCAGAACACGCCCGCCGTGTGATGGAGGTAACGCTGGCGGCCGACCTCTCGGCCGAGATCGGCAAGCCCGTGGACCTGCCTCTGGAGTACGCCTGAGGCCGCCGGCGAGGAACGTCGACTGCCTCGCCCACGGCGGCCCCGGGCGGCCGAGCCGCAGGCGGGCAGCAGTGTCAGGGGGCCGGGACTCGCTCCTCGGCCCCCTGCCCGGTCTCACTGGGTCTTGAACGACTCGGGCACGTACTCGCTGCCCATGCCATAGCTGAATATCCAGTGCAGGTTCTGCACGTACGGCTGGTGCACGTGGTATGCCCGCGGCCCGATGAGAGGGATGCTGTACATGCGGTCGGCCATGATGTTCACGACCTCTCTCACCAGCTCACGGCGCCGGTTGAAGTCCAGCTCCCGCCTCTGCCGCTCGATGGCGTTCAGCAGCTCCGTGTCCTGCCGCAGGATGGGCCCCAGCCCGGGAGCGATGAGACGGGGGCTGTCCGGGTCCCAGAAGATGGTGAACGTCTCGTTGGGGTCCGAGACCACCAGCCGCGAGCCCAGGGCGAAGCCGTTGCTCCAGTTGGCCCGAGTGATGGCCGTGGCGTAGTACTCGGAGAAGGGCAGCACGCGGATGTTGGTCTCTATCCCGACCGCCCGGAGTTGCTGCTGAATGGCCTCCGTGTGCTGTACCTGCTCCGGCCAGAACACGTTGCCTGTGATCAGGTCGTAGGGGCCCAGCCGCTCCACGCCCGCCGCCCGCAGCAGCGCTCGCGCCTCGGCCGGGTTGTACAGGTAGTACCTGGCGTTGGCGAACTCGTTCTTGCGGGGGTCGAAGTACCATTTGTCCATCAGCCCGTAGGGCAGCACCCACTGGCCCTCGCCGCTGACCCGCGTCAGCTCGTCGCGGTTGATGGCCATGGAGATGGCCTGGCGCACGCGTTTGTCGCGGAACACCGGGTCGTTCATGTCCATGCCCATGCTGAAGTCCGTCTGGCGGAAGAAGGGCACGAACACGGCGTCGGGAATGGCAGCCTTCAGGGAGGCGTAGTCGGCAGCCGAGACCACCACCTGGTAGGCGGTGGTGTCCAGCTGCCGGGCGCGGAGCTGGGCCTGAGCGGTAGCCGTATCGGGCACGATGCGTATGATGGCGCCGCCCAGGTAAGGCCTGCCCCGGACGAAGTAATCGGGGTTGTACTCGTAGCGGATCTCCGAGCCCACCTGGTACCCCTTGAAGATGAAGGGGCCCGCGCTCCACATGTCCTTCTCCAGCTGGCCAGTACCGAACAGTTCGTAGGGCATGATATAGAACACGCCGTGGTGGCCGATGTGGCTGACGAAGGGGCCCAGAGGCCGCTTCATGATGAAGCGGGCCGTGTCAGGGGCCACCGCCTCCACCCTGTCCACGTCGTTGGCCAGGACGGCCCGGTTGGGGTGCTCGGTGCGGAAGCGCTCCCAGTTCTTGACGATGTCCTCCGCGGTCAGGGGGCGGCCGTTCAGAGGAGGCTTGTTCTCCCACCTGGCGGGGCGCAGCTTGAAGATGTAGGTGGTGGCATCGGGCTGCTCGGGCATGGCCGCGGCCAGGTCGGGCACGATCTCGTAGTCCAGGGGCCCCACGTCGGGCCCGGTCTTGAACTTGAGGAGCCGCGGGTAGACGAAGGACATGGCGGTCATGGTCCGGTTGGCCCAGGTCTTGTAGAAGTCGAAGCTGGCCGGGTCACCGTTCTCGTGGAGGACCAGGGTGCCCCCCTGGCCGGCTGCGGGTGGCCTGACCTCCGGCGCAGCCGGCGTCTCCACCTGCGGGGCCTCCTCGCGACAGGCGAGGGCCAGCCCGGCCGTGCCTGC
>BEIA01000109.1 GCA_002898715.1 bacterium HR24
GAGGCCGCGCTGCGCGAGGCCGAGGAGGAGGCAGCCCGGCTCGCCCTGGCTCTGTCCGAGGCGCGGCAGGAGGCGGCACGGAGCCTGGAAGAGGTCGTGGCCCGGGAGCTCGCCGACCTGGCGCTGGGCCACGTGGGCTTCCAGGTGGCCCTGGCCCAGGAGGAGGACGACGAGGGGCTGCCGGCGGGCGGACGGCGCCTGGCCTTCGACGAGACGGGCGTAGACCGGGTCGCCTTTTTCGTGGCCACCAACCCGGGCGAGCCCCCGCGCCCCCTGGCCCGGATAGCGTCGGGAGGGGAAATGTCCCGATTCCTGCTGGCCCTGAAGGGCGCCCTGGCTGCGGCCGACCCTGTCCCTACCCTCGTATTCGACGAGATCGACGTGGGCATCGGGGGGCGCAGCGCCGAGGTCGTGGGGCGCAAGCTCTGGGCCCTGAGCAGGCGACATCAAGTGCTGTGCGTCACCCACTTGCCCCAGATCGCCGCCTACGCTGACGCCCACTATCGGGTTACCAAGGAAGTGGTGCTGGGGAGGGCCTTCTCTCAGGTGCAGGCCCTGTCCGAGCCGGAGCAGGCGGCGGAGCTGGCCTCCATGCTGGGAGGACCCCGCCCCAGCGAGCGCATGCTGGCCAGCGCTCGTGAGCTGGTGTCCCGGGCGCGACAGTGGAAGCGCGCTCAGGGGGCGTAACGTCGGGCCATGTCCCGGCGGAGTAAGCAGTGGAGGGCCACGGGCCAGGCATGGTGGTGCGCGGGTTTGTCCTGCCCAGGGCAGTGAACGAGGACGCCCATCTGGCCGCCCGTCTCAAGGCTGGCGACCCCCAGGCGTGGGAGCGTTGCTACCGCTCCTGGTACCCACGGCTGTTCAGCTACGCCTATCGTCGTCTGGGCGACCGTGAGGCGGCGGCGGACATCGCCTCGGAGACCTTCGTGCGGGCGCTGCGGGAAGTTGGGCGCTATGACCCGCGCAGGCTCTCGCTGGCTGGCTGGCTTTTCCGCCTCGCCCACGACCGCACCGTGGACCACATACGGCGCCAGTACCGGCGCCGCACGGTGCCTCTCGACCCCGTGGCCGAGCAGATGGCGGAGGACGCCAGCGAGGCGCAGACGGAGCGAGGCGACCTTCTGCTGGCCCTCTCCCGCCTCACCGATGACCAGCAGGCCGTCCTCTTGCTCCGCTACTATGTAGGGCTGTCGGCTGAGGAGGCAGGCAAGGTGATGGGCAAGCCAGCAGGTGCGGTACGGGCGCTGCAGTTCCGGGCGCTCCGGCAGTTGCGGCGCCTCATGGGCGAAAGGGACGGGACGAGCAAGGAGGAATAGGGGCCATGTCTACGGAGGGGGTCGGTAGGGACGACATCCGCCTGGAGCTGGCGCGGGACGCCAGCGCTGTCGGCGATATCTCTCCCCACGAGCTGGAGGAGCTGGCACGCCTGGCCGCCGATATCGCCTCCCTCCCCCGCGAGCTCCCCAACGAAGAGGAAATGGAGAGTGGAAGGGCGCGGCTGATGGAGTCCCTCAAGTCCGGTGCGGGCCTGGGTTGGGCTGCCGGACTGCCCATCGTACGCCTGGCGGCCGTGCTGGTGATGGCGGTGGTGCTGGGCCTGCTGGCCCTGGGCGGGGCTTTCGCCGCCGGCGCCCGGCTGCCCCAGCCGGTAGCTGTGGGCCCCTTGGGCCCCCTCGGCAACGACAGGGCCGAGGTGGCCCGGGACAACCACGGGCAGGAAGTGGCGGAGGTCGCCCGCTCGGGCGGCGGCCCGGGACACGGCCAGGAGGTGCGCGACGCCGCGCTGGACAACCGCGGCCGTGGCGGCTCTGACAGCGGCCCGGGCCGCTCCGACGACACGGTCGAGGAGCGCACCTCCGACAACGGTGGCCCCGGCTCCGTCTCCGCTGCCGATAACATCGAGCTTGTGGGCACCGTCCAGCAGGTGGGCGATGGCCGCGTGGTGGTCAACGGTATCGTCGTGCTGGTGACGACGGCCACGGAGGTGGAAGGCAGTCTCAGTGCCGGCGTCGCCGTCAAGGTGGAAGGCACCCTCCAGGCCGACGGCACAGTCGTCGCCCGGGAGATCGAGGTCCAGGTCGAGCCAGGCGCGGCCGCGCCTGGGCCCGCTCCGTCCCCCGCCGCCACGCCCCAGGTGCGCATCGAGCTGCGGGGGCGTGTCCAGTCCGTGACGGAGGCCAGCTTCGTGGTTGCGGGCCGCACCGTCCACATCACTGGCAGCACCGAGGTGGACGGGCGAATCAGAGAAGGCGTGGTGGTGAAGGTGGAGGGGGTGCTCCAGAGCGACAACTCGGTGCTGGCACGGGAAGTGAAGGTGGAGGGAGCGGGCGGCTCAGGCCCGGGCCCTTCCTTCCAGTCTGAGCGGCCGACCGACGACCGCGGCGGTCAGCGCAGCCGGGGCGGTGGCGGCGATTGAGCGTCACAACCGGCGCATTCGCGGCGACCCCAGCCCGAGGAACAGGCTGAGGGACAAGCCCGCAGCGGCGAAGCAGGTCACTGCCGTCTGCACGCCCAGCCACTCGGCGGTGCCGCCCATGGCCAGGTTGCCCAGCGGGCCCAGGCCGGGGCCCAGGTTGTAGAGCCCCAGACCACGGCCTCGCATCTCCTCGGGAAGGTGGAGCTGGACCAGCGCCTGGTTGAGCCCCACCATCATCGACCACCCCACGCCCGCCGCCGCCAGCGCTGCGAAAGAGACGACGAACGTCCGCGACTGGCTGAAGGCGGCCACCATGCCCATGTACAGGCAAGCGGCAAGCGTCATGGCCACGCCCTTGCGGCTCCACCCGCTCATGCTGGCCACCAGTAGCCCTCCGGGGATGGAACCGAAACCCACGCCGGTCAAGAGCACGCCGTACCCCTGGGGCCCCGCCCTCAACACCCGCTCGGCGAACTCGGGCAGCAGGGTGACATAAGGATAGATCAAGATGTGGGGCACGTAGTTCATGGCCATCAGGCGCATGAGCACAGGATCCGACCGCAAGTACGAGACGCCCTCCAGTACCCCTCGCAGGAACGGCACCCGCAGGGGCCGCGACGAGACCACCAGGCGCAGGGCCATGGTGATGGGCACCGCTATCAGGAGCAGGGCGGCCTGGGAGTAGAAGGCCGCCTCCACGCCCAGCGTGCCGATGACGATGCCTCCCAGGGAGGGGGCCGCGATGCGGGCCACGTTGCTCGCCACCGAGTTCAACCCGACGGCATTGGTGAGGTACTCCGGCCCTACCACGTCGTACACCAGGGCCTGCCGCACGGTGATGTTCACGGCGTTGGTGGCCGACATGCAGGCGTGGAGCAGGTACAGGTGCCAGAGCTGCACTGTGCCTGTGGTCACCAGCAGGCCCACCCCGGCAGCGAAGAGGGCGTCGATGGCCTGAGTGGCGGCGGCCAGAAAGCGCCGCTCCAGACGGTCGGTGAGGAAACCTGCTGCCGGCGCCGCCAGCAACCGGCTCAGCCCGCTGATGAAGGCCAGGAGCTGTAGCTGGAGGGCCGAATGGCCCAGGCTCCACACCAGCCATCCGCGGGCCACCTCTTCCATCCAGCCGGCGAGCTGGCTGAGGACGGTGCCGGCCACGAGCAGCCTGAACTGGGGCAGGGACAGGGACGCGAACGTGGCGGGAGAGGGGCGGGCTTCGGCGGCGGCGCTCGGATACGCTTCGGCTTCTGGCATGGGCCTGGCCACATTTTAGCGACCGATAAGCTGTAGACGCCAGGCACTTCCTTTGGAAAAGCTACCTGGGCCGTGGTAAGCTGGGTCAGGAAGGTGGGCGGCATGATACAGGTGCGGCGTCGCAGCGAGATTTTCCGCGCCGAGGGCGGCTGGTTCACGGGCTACTGGCACTTCTCCTTCGACCAGTACTACGACCCGGAGAACATGGGGTTCGGCACCCTGCGGGTGTTCAACGTCGACACCCTGCAGCCGGGCGCCGTCTGGCCTCTGCATCCCCACCGCGATAACGAGGTGGTGACTTACTGTGTGGAAGGCGAGTTCCGGCACGAGGACAACCTGGGCAACGACGGCGTGCTCCGGCCCGGGGACGTCCAGCACACCACCATCGGCAGGGGCATGTGGCACTCTGAGATCAACAACCGGCCGGACGCGCCCATGACCTTCGTCCAGATCTGGATCAGGCCGGCCGTCCTGGGCTTGCCCCCTTCGGTGGAGCAGAAGCACGTGCGGCCGGAAGAGCGCCTCAACCGCTTCCTCCCCCTGGTCTCCAACCGCCACCCCGACGCGCTGCCCATCCGCCAGGACTCCGAGGTGTACGCCGCCGATGTGGAGCCGGGCGTGGAGCTGTCGCTGCCGCTGGAGGCCGGCTACGGCGCCTACTTCTACGTGGTGCGCGGCCGCGTCTCCATCGATGGCCAGGAAATGAGGGAAGGCGATGCGGCCAAGGTGCGGGACGTGCGGGCGCTGAAGGTGATGGGCCTGGAGCGGAGCGAGGTCCTGACCGTGGTCGTCAGGGTGTAGGAGGGAGCGACATGGCCGGAGTAAAGGGCCTGGGGCACGTGGTGCTGAGGGTTCGGGAGCTGGAGCGCTCCGAGAGCTTCTACCGCGACGTGCTGGGGATGCGGGTCACTGCCCGGCTGGGGCGGCGCATGAGCTTCCTCGCGGCCAGGGAGGGGGTGTCCCACGAGGTGGCGCTCCTGGCTCTGGGCCCTCAGGCGCCGGGCCCCGATCCGCAGCGCGTGGGCCTGTACCATGTCGCCTTCCAGGTGGACTCGCTGGAGGAGCTGGAGCGTTTCTATGCCCGCCTGCAGGCGATGGGCGTGCCGGTGGTGGGCATCGGCGACCACGGCATCTCGGTAGGCGTCTACTTCCTCGACCCCGACGGCAACGAGATCGAGGTGTTCTACGAGCTGCCGCCGGAAGAGTGGCCCCGGGAGGGCCCTCTCTTTGCCGGGCGCTTCCCTTACCCGTTCCCGGCGGGCGCGGAGGTGCGGTCGTGAGCGTGCGCGCGGGCATCACCTACGCCGTCTGGCCGCTGGGCGAGGGGCCGGGCCTGCTCTGGCAGGTGATCGACCGGGCGGAGGAGCTGGGGATCGACTCGCTCTGGTTCATCGACCGAGTGGTGGGCCAGGCACCCATACCCGAGCCGGTAGTGATGATGGCGGCGGTGGCCGCCCGCACCCGTCGCATCAAGTTCGGGCCAAGCGTGCTGGCCCTGGGCCTGCGCCATCCCGTGCTGCTGGCCCGGGAGCTGGCCACTCTGGACGTGGTCTCGGGCGGACGCCTCCTGCCGGCCGTGGGCCTGGGGCGGGACGATCAGTACGAGGCGGTGGCCATGGGTGTGGACCCGCGCGAGAAGGCCCGTCGCACCGACGAGGGGATCGAAATAATGCGCCTGCTGTGGACCCAGGAGCGGGTCACCTATTACGGGCGGCACTACCGACTGGAAGGGGTGAGTATCTGGCCGAGGCCGGTACAGCAGCCCAGCCCGCCCGTGTGGATCGGGGGCGCCAGCGACGCCGCCCTGCGGCGCGTCGCCCGCCTTGGCGACGGCTGGCTTGCCAGCCGCATCTCGCCGGGGGAGGTGGCCGAGGCCCTGCCCCGGCTGTGGCGCTACCTGGACGAGGCGGAGCGGGACTTCGAGCGCGACCACGTGGGCGTCATCGTGCCCGTTTACCTGCACCCGGACAGGGACGAGGCGCTGGCGGTGGCGGCCCAGCGGCTGACGGTTACGCGGCCCGACCTGACCCTGGAAGAGTACACCGCCTTCGGGCCGCCGGAGGACTGCCTGCGTCTGCT
>BEIA01000110.1 GCA_002898715.1 bacterium HR24
CGGTCGCCGTCCGAGGCGGTCGGCCAGCCTGCCCAGGGGCAGCGAGAGGCCGAACATGCCGATGACGTGAATGGCCACCGTCAGCGAGATGGCCGGCAGCGAGTGGCCGTGGTGCTCCAGCACCAGCGACGTCATGGCCATCATCATGCTCATGACCCCCCAGGCCACGCCGCTGCACAGGAAGGCCGTCCAGCAGGCGTAGCTGCCCAGCACGCCCCTCATCCCGCCGCCGCTGGCCTCCCTCGTCTCGGGCCGGTAGCCAGGGTAGTACAGCTCCAGTTGCGAGGCGATGTCGCGCGGGTCCGGGTGCACCCGCATCACCATCGCCAGCGCCGGCAGGATTACCGCCGGCACCAGAAGCCAGGTGGTGACCACCGCGTCGGCGTCCAGGCGTCCGGCGATGCCCTCGGCGAGGCTCACCAGCGCCGGGCCGCCCAGCGCCCCTACCATGGTGGCCGTCAGCACCAGGCCCAGGCCCTGCGCCCGACGGTCGGGCGGGTACATGTCGGCGGCTGCCACCCTGAGCTGCTGCGTGGCGCCCACGCCCAGGCCGAACAGGAACATGCCCAGGACGAAGGTGGCGAAGGAGCCGATGGCCATGGCCAGGGCGATGACCCCTGCCCCGGCCATCCCCAGCAGCAGCCCCAGCACCAGCCCCGCCCGTCGGCCGTAGGCGTCCATTACCCTGCCCAGGGGGTAGGCCACTATCAGGCGGCCCACGGCCAGGATGGCCACGCCCAGGCCGGCCAGCCCGGCCGAGCCCAGCAACCGCACCACCATGATGGAGCCCAGTGCGGGCACCATCTGGTTGCCGACACCCACCAGGGCCTGGGCGGCGCCCAGCAGCAGGGTGTTGCGCAGGACGACGGCCGGTACCCCATTGCGCGCGTACGTTTGCAGCATGGCCATTCACCCGGCGATGGTTACGCCCATTATATCTGAAGAGACGGTACTGGGGCCGCGAGCCCGGGGGCGGTCAGGCCCAGTGGGCCTACGGGCGAGAACTAGGGGTGGGTAGGAGCGGCCCCGGCCTCGGACGGGTGCGTCTCGCGCCGGTGGATGGCATGGCCCATCACGTCCATGGGCACGCTGAGCGGCACCACCTTCCAGAACCGGGGCAGAAAATCGCGCCAGTGGTCCAGGATGTGGCGCGCCCAGCGGCTGCCCGTCTTGTGGGCGTGCTCCTCGACCAGGGAGCGCAGCAGGGCCTCGTCCTCGGGCTGCTCCACCCTCTGAATGGTGATGAGCTCGGGGTTGTAGCGGCTGGGGAAGGTGCCGTCCTCGTCCAGGACGAAGGCATGGCCCCAGGACATGCCGGCGCCGAAGTTTCGCCCCGTGCGGCCCAGCACCACCACCAGCCCCTGCGTCATGTACTCGCAGCAGTGGTCGCCGGCGCCCTCCACCACGGCGATGGCCCCCGAATTGCGCACGGCGAAGCGCTCTCCGGCTCGCCCGGCCACGAACAGCTTGCCGCCGGTGGCCCCGTACAGCACTGTGTTGCCGACGATGACGTTCAGGTGGCTGTCGTAGGGAGCGTCCTTGGGCGGCCGGACGATGATCTCGCCGCCGCTCATGCCCTTGCCCACGTAGTCGTTGGCCTCTCCTTCCAGCACCAGCCGCATGCCGTTGGCGCACCAGGCGCCGAAGCTCTGGCCGGCCGTGCCCCGGTACACGATTTCGATGGTGCCCTCGGGCAGCCCCTCCAGCCGGTACCTCTGGGCGATAGCTCCGGCGATGCGGGCGCCTGCCGTGAGGTCTGAATTGCGTATCTCCGTCTCCACCCGCACGGGCCGGCCCTCCTCCAGGGCAGGCCGTACCTGCTCCCAGATGCGGTCGTCGGCACAGGGGTGGGGCCGGTCGTTGCGGGGCTGGACGCAGCGCCGCGGGGAAATGCGGCCGGGGTCCACATCGGCCAGCACCGCCTCCAGCGTGAGGGTACGGCCCCGGTGCCCTTCCGGCAGCTCTCGGGGCGCCAGCAAGTCCACCCGGCCGATGACGTCGTCCAGCCGCCGGTAGCCCATGAAGGCCAGTACCTCGCGCACCTCTTCGGCCACGAAGGTGAAGTAGTTGACCACGTGCTCGGGCCGGCCCTGGAAGCGCTTGTCTATGAGGTCCCGGCGCTGGGTAGCGATGCCCGTGGGGCAGGTGTTCAGGTGACACTGGCGGGCCATATCGCAGCCGATGGCGATGAGGGCGGCGGTGCCGAAGCCGTACTCGTCGGCCCCCAGGAGCGCCGCCTTCACCACGTCCCAGCCCGTCTTGATGCCGCCGTCGGTGCGCAGGCGTACGCGTCCCCGCAGGCCGTTCAGCATCAGCACCTGCTGGGTCTCGGCAAGCCCCAGCTCCCACGGACAGCCGGCGTTCTTGATGGACGAGAGGGGCGAGGCGCCGGTGCCGCCCTCGGAGCCCGATATCTGGATGTAGTCGGCATAGGCCTTGGCCACGCCGGCGGCGATGGTGCCTACCCCGCTCTCGGCCACCAGCTTCACGCCCACCCGCGCCCGGGGGTTGGCCTGCTTCAGGTCATAGATGAGCTGGGCCAGGTCCTCGATGCTGTAGATGTCGTGGTGGGGCGGCGGCGAGATGAGGGGAATGCCGGGTATGGCGTGCCGCACCGAGGCGATGAACTCGTTCACCTTGTGCCCGGGCAACTGCCCGCCCTCGCCCGGCTTGGAGCCCTGAGCGATCTTGATCTCCAGCTCGTCGCCCTGCGAAAGGTACTCGATGGTGACGCCGAACCGGCCCGAGGCCACCTGCTTGATGCGGCTGGAAGCGGAATCTCCCCCGGGCATGGGCTCGTACCAGCTACGGTCCTCGCCCCCCTCGCCGGTGTTGCTCTTGCCTCCCAGCCGGTTCATGGCGATGGCGATGGTCTTGTGGGCATCGGGCGAGAGGGCGCCCAGGGACATGGCCGCTGTCACGAAGCGCTTCACGATCTCGCTGGCCGGCTCCACCTCTTCCAGCGGTATAGGCGAGCGGTCGCTGCGGATCTCCAGCAGGTCGCGCAGGGTACGCGGCGGCCCGCTGTGCACCATCTGCGAGAACTCCTTGTAGGCCTCGTAGTCCCCGGTCTGCACAGCCTTCTGCAAGGAGGTCACCACCTGGGGGTTGAAGCCGTGATACTCGCCCTCGCGCCGGAAGCGCACGTAGCCGATGTCAGGCAGGCGCCGCGTCTCGGGGTAGGCCTGGAAGGCTTGCTGGTGCCAGTACAGCACGTCTTCCCCGATCTCCCTCAGGCCGATGCCCCCCAGCCGCGCCGGCGTGCCGGTGAAGCAGCGGTCCACCACCTCCTGCGAGAGGCCGATGACCTCGAAGATCTGGGCGCCACGGTAGGAGCGCAGGGCAGAAATGCCCATCTTGGACATGACCTTCAGGAGCCCCCGCTCCACCGCCTGACGGAAGTTGTCCAGCACCTCCTCGATGTCGGCCTCAGCCATGTCCCGCTCCTGCAGGAAGGCGCGCACGGTGCCCAGGGCCAGGTAAGGATAGATGCCGTTGGCCCCGTAGCCCAGGAGCAGGGCGAAGTGGTGCACGTCCCAGGCAGACCCTGTCTCCACTACGATGTCGGTCTTCATGCGCCGGCCCGCCCGGATGAGGCTGTGGTGGACAGCGCCCACCGCCAGCAGCATGGGTATGGCGGCATGGCGGGCGTCCACGCCGCGGTCGGTCAGCACCAGCACGCTGTAGCCTTCGTCAGCGGCGCGCACTGCCTCCTCGCAGAGCCGCTCCAGCGCCTCCGCCAGCGCCTCGGGCCCCCGCTCGACGGGGAAGAGCACCGGGAGCTCCCGCACGCGGAAGGCGTCATTGCCGTTCCGGCGTATGGCTTCCAGTGCCTCGGCCGAGAGCAGCGGTGTCTCCAGATGGATGACGCGGGCGTGCTCGGGCGTTTCCTCGAAGATGCTGCCCCTGGGCCCCAGGTAGCAGTCCAGGGACATGACCAGCTCCTCTCGCAGCGGATCGATGGCGGGATTGGTCACCTGCGCGAACCGCTGGCGGAAGTAGAAGCTGAGGGGGCGGTGCGTCTGCGAGAGTACGGCCAGGGGTATGTCGTCCCCCATGGAGAACACGGGGTCGTGCCCCTGGCTGGCCATGGTCTTGAGGATCATGCGCACGTCTTCGTTAGTGCAGGCGAAGGCGGTCTGCAACTGACCCAGGTCCACCCCATCGAGCCCGTCGCTGCGGTGGCCATCGGTGGGGAAAGGCTCCTTGAGGCGCACCATGTGCTGACGCAGCCACTCGCCGTAGGGGCGGCGGCCCACCAGCTCCGCCATCACCTCCGCCTTCTTGAGGATGCGGCCGCGTGAGGTGTCCACCACCAGCATCTCGCCCGGGCCCAGGCGCCCCTTCTCGGCTACCTGCGCCTCCTCGATGTCCACGATGCCCACCTCGGAGCCGGCCACTACCAGCCCGTCCCTGGTGACCTTGTAACGGAGGGGGCGCAGGCCGTTGCGGTCCAGGGTGGCGCCCACCTTCGCGCCATCGGTGAAGGCCAGGGCGGCGGGCCCGTCCCAGGGCTCCATCAGGCAGGCGTGGTACTCGTAGAACTCGCGCCAGGCCGGGTCCAGGTCGGGCATCCTCTCCCATGCCTCGGGCACCAGCATGAGCATGGCATGGAGGACGTCCCGCCCGGAGAGCACCAGCGCCTCCAGGGCGTTGTCCAGCATGGCCGAATCGGAGCCGCCGGGCACGATGATGGGCTTCAGGCTCTCGATGTCCTCGCCCCAGATGCGGGAACTCAGTTCCGGCTCTCTGGCCCGCATCCAGTTGTAGTTGCCCATGAGGGTGTTGATCTCGCCGTTGTGGGCCAGCATGCGGAAGGGCTGGGCCAGGGGCCAGGTAGGGAAGGTGTTGGTGGAGTAGCGCTGGTGGAAGAGGGCCAGCGCCGACTCGAACAGGGGGTCCTGCAGGTCGAGGTAGAAGCCCCTAAGTTGCCAGGCCACCAGCAGCCCCTTGTACACCACGGTGCGGTGCGAGAAGGAGGGGATGTAGCAGTCGAGCCCTTCGCGAGCGAAATCGGCTTCCGCCTCCTTGCGTGCCAGGTAGAGGACGCGCTCGTAGGTCTCGTCGTCCAGGGACGTGGCGGGGACGGCCAGCATCTGCTCGATGCGGGGCATGGTGGACCGGGCCTTGTCGCCCAGCACCGAGGGGTCCACAGGGACCTCTCGCCAGCCCAGCACGCGCAGGCCACGGTTGCGCGCCCGTGTCTCCAGAGCTTGCCGCGACCGTCGGGCCTCCCCTTCATCCTGGGGCAGGAAGACCATGGCCACGGCCAGCTCTTGCGGGCGTTCCAGGCGGAGGCCCATGCGCTCCACCTCGCGGGCGAAGAAGCGCCGCGGCACCTGCACCAGTATGCCGGCGCCGTCGCCCGTCTTGGCGTCGGCGTCCAGCGCGCCGCGGTGGGTCAGCTTGACCACCGCCTCCAGCGCCATCTCCACGATATCGCGGGAGGGCTGGGAGGTGGGGCGGGCGAGGAAGCCTACCCCGCAGGCGTCCTGCTCGAAGGACGGGTCATAGAGGCCTATACGATGCATGGTCTTCGACATAGTAGCTCTTACGGCCCGTGGATTCGTGACCGATGTAACAAGTATATCCCCTTGGGCCCTCGAGCGTCTACGCCCGGCAAGGGCCCTGGGGCAGCGGGCCCTCAGTTTATTTGCCAACTCTAACCGAACATCGCGGCGCCTGTCAATGCAGGCGCCGGGGGCTTAACGCCGGCGTCGCGGGCGGGATATCATTGCCTCGGCA
>BEIA01000111.1 GCA_002898715.1 bacterium HR24
GCCGGCTGCGTGTTCCTGGGCCCGGACTCGGCCGAGTCCCTGGGCGACTACGCTGCCGGCCCCAGCCATGTCCTGCCCACGGGCGGCAGCGCGCGCTTCTCTTCGCCCCTGGGCGTATGGGACTTCCTGAAGGTCACAGCCTACGTGGGCATATCTGCCGAGGAGGCGGCCCGGCTGGGGCCGGCCGCTGCCCGCGTGGCCCGGGCGGAGGGGCTGACCGGACACGCCCTGGCCATCGAGGCGCGATACCGTTGCCATGGCTGACCCTTGCCTGCCGCCCCTGGCCCGGCCCCACCTGCGGGACATGGAGGGCTACGAGCCCATCGACCCGCCGGAGCTGGTGGCCCGGGAACTGGGCCTGCCGCCGGAGCGGATAGCCAAGCTGGATGGCAACGAGAACCCGTACGGGCCCTCGCCGCGGGCGCGGGAGGCCCTGGCCCGTCTCGGCTCCCTGCACCTGTACCCCGATCCCTGGCAACGACAGTTGCGGAGGGCGCTGGCCCGGCACATGGAGGTAGACGAGGCGCACATCGTTTGCGGGGCCGGCTCCGACGATCTGCTGGACGTGCTGGCACGCCTCTTTGTGGGCCCGGGCGAGCGGGTGGTGGTCTCGCCGCCCACCTTCGGCATGTACGCGTTCATCGCCCGCCTGTACGGCGGCGAGGTGGTGGAGGTGCCGCGAGACGGCCGCTTCCAACTGGACGCGGAGGCAGTGGCCTCGGCCCTCCGTCGGGGGGCGCGCGCCTGCTTCCTCGCCTCCCCCAATAACCCGACCGGCGACCTCCTGTCGCGGAGGGAGCTGGACGCCATTCTGGATACGGGCGCTCTCGTGGTGGTGGACGAGGCCTATATCGAGTTCGCGGCTGGCGATTGGCCGGCCCCCGGGTACAGCTTCTATCCGCTGGTGCCCGAGCACCCCAACCTGGTCGTGTTGCGCACCTTCAGCAAATGGGCCGGACTGGCGGGTTTGCGAGTGGGCTACGGCGTGCTGCCCGTCCCCCTGGCGGAGATGGTCATGAAGGTGAAGATGCCCTATAACCTGAACGTGGCTGCCGAGGCCGCGGCCCTGGCATCGCTGGAAGACCTGCCTCTGCTCATGGACCGCGTGAAGGCCATCGTCGCCGAGCGGGAAAGGATGCTCGGTGCCCTGCGCGGCATCGGCTGGCTGGAGCCGCTGCCCTCGCAAGCGAACTTCGTGCTCTGCCGGGTCAAAGGCAGGGACGCGCGTCAGGTATGGGAAGGGCTAAGGGGTCACGGGGTGCTGGTGCGCCGCTACAGCCATCCCTCGCTGCAGGACTGCATACGCATCAGCGTGGGGCGGCCCGAGGACACCGACCGGCTGCTGGAGGCCCTGGCGGCGCTCCCCATCCCCGCCGGCGACGACGCTAGGGAGGCGACATGACCAGACAGGCGCGTGTGCTGCGCCAGACGGGCGAGACCAGGGTGGAGGTGGCCATAGACCTGGACGGCCGTGGCCAGGGCCGGATCCGTACTGGTATAGGCATGTTCGACCACCTCCTGGAGCAGGTGGCGCGGCACGGGCTGTTCGACATAAGTATCGAGGCCGAAGGCGACCTGGACCGGGAGGCGCACCACCTGGTGGAGGACGTGGGCCTCGCGCTGGGGCAGGCGCTGGACGAGGCGCTGGGCGAGCGGCGGGGGGTCGTCCGCTTCGGGCACGCCATCGTGCCCCTGGACGAGGCGCTGGCCATGGTGGCCCTCGACCTCGGCGGCCGGCCCCATGCGAAGGTGGACCTGCCCTTCCGCCGCGACTACCTGGGCGCCCTGCCCACGGAGATGGTGCCCCATTTCCTCGCTTCGCTGGCCCAGGCGGGGCGACTCGCCCTGCACGTGCGCCTGCTGGCGGGCGAGAACGACCACCACCGGGCCGAGGCGGCCTTCAAGGCCCTGGCCCTGGCCCTGCGCCAGGCCACGCGCCCGGAGCCCAGGCTGGAGGGAGAAGTGCCCAGCACCAAGGGGGTGCTGTAGGCGAGCTGACGCACCACGCGAGGAGAGGAGGGAGCCTATGGCCGAGATCGTCACCGAGACCGTACGCTTCCCCGCCAACGGGGAGGACATGCCCGGCTACCTGGCCAGGCCCGAGGGAGACGGCCCCTTCCCCGGAGTCATCGTCGTCCAGGAGTGGTGGGGCATCGACTCCCACATACAGGACGTGTGCCGACGCTTCGCCGGTCAGGGATACGCTGCCCTGGCCCCGGACCTCTACCGGGGCAAGGTCACCAGCGAGCCCAGCGAGGCCGAGAAGCTGATGATGGCCCTGGACATGCCGCGAGCGGTGAAGGAGCTGGCCCGCGCTGCCGACTGGCTCGCCTCCCAGCCCTTCACTCGCGGCCGGGGCATCGGCGCCATCGGCTTCTGCATGGGCGGCGGGCTGGCCCTGGAGCTGGCCTGCGCCAGCCCCCACATCAAGGCTGTGGCGCCGTTCTACGGCATCAATCCCGAGCCCATCGACAAGGTGCAGAATATACAGGGCCCGGTGCTGGCCATCTACGCCGAGCACGACCCGTGGGTAGACCCGCCCCGCCGCTCGCGAGAGCTGCGCGAGGCCCTGCAGCGCTACGGCAAGCGCCACGAGATACACATCTACCCGGGGACGCAGCACGCCTTCTTCAACGACACCCGCCCCGAGGTCTACAACGCTCAGGCCGCCCAGGACGCCTGGCAGAGGGTGCTGAGACTGTTCGGCGAGAGCCTCTGAAAGGATGTGCGCCCCTTCTGCGCCGCATGGCTGTGGCCTAACATGATGGAGGAACGCTGAAGGGCGATGATCGAGCGCTATACGCGGCCCGAAATGGGCCGCATCTGGTCGCAGGAGAACAAGCTGCAGAAGTGGCTGCAGGTCGAGATAGCCGTAGCCGAGGCCTGGGCCGAGGTAGGCCGCGTCCCCTGGACGGCGGTGGAGGAGATGCGTCGGGCTACCGTGGACGTGGAGCGCTGGCGCCGCTACGAGGCCCAGATGCACCATGACCTGAACGCCTTCCTGCGTGCCGTGGCCGACTCCCTCTCGCCGGAGGCGGCCAGCTACCTGCACCTGGGCCTCACCTCCTACGATGTGGAGGATACGGCCCTGGCCCTGCTGCTGTCGGAGGCGGCGCAACTCCTGGACGAAGACCTGGCGACGCTCATGGACGCCGTGCGCGAGAAGGCCCTCCAGCACCGGGAGACCATCATGGCCGGGCGCACCCACGGCGTCCACGCGGAGCCCACCTCCTTCGGCCTGAAGCTGGCCCTCTGGTGGGACGAGCTATCCCGTCACCGGCAGCGGCTCCGTAGCGCCCGCCAGGAGGTGGCCGTGGGCAAGATGGCCGGCCCCGTGGGCACCCACGCCAGCGTCCCGCCCGAGGTGGAGGAGATAGCCTGCCGAAGGTTGGGGCTGGCAGTGGCGCCTGTGGTGGACCAGGTGGTGGCCCGCGACCGCCACGCCTACTTCGTGTCTGTGCTGGCAGGGGTGGCGGCCAGCCTGGAAAAGTTCGCCACCGAGATAAGGCACCTGCAGCGGACCGAGGTGCTGGAGGCCGAGGAGCCTTTCCTGCCCGGGCAGACGGGCTCCAGCGCCATGCCCCACAAGCGCAACCCGGAGAAGTGCGAGCGCGTCTGCGGCCTCGCCCGCCTGTTCCGCGGCTACGTCACGGCCGCCCTGGAGAACGTGGCCCTGTGGCACGAGCGGGACATCTCTCACTCGTCGGTGGAGCGGGTGGTGCTGCCCGACGCCTGCATCCTGCTGGACTATATGCTGGACCTGTTCGCCTACGTGGTGCGCGGACTCAGGGTGTATCCCGAGCGGATGCTCCGCAACCTGGAGCTGTCGCGGGGGCTCATGTTCTCGCAGCGGGTGCTGATAGCGCTGATGGAGAAGGGTCTGCCCCGGCCAAAGGCCTACGAGCTGGTGCAGCGCAACGCCATGCGGGCCTGGGAGGACGAGCGGCCCTTCCAGGAGCTCCTGGCGGAGGACGGGGAGGTCATGGCCCACCTGTCGCGGGACGAGCTGGCCGCCCTGTTCGACTACCGCTGGTTCCTGCGGTATGTGGACGCCGCCTTTCAGCGCCTGGGCCTAGCATGACCCCCGTCCCGGGAGTATGACCGCTGCTGCGGGCGATGCAGGGCCGGGACCGACGCGACCGGCCGGAGCCGTTCGGGTGCAGGGCCCGGACAGAGCGATGCACTAGGAGGTGACGCCGTGGCGATGCCGGTTCTGATGGAGACGCAGCTCTCCCTCCCCCTCTACCGTCGGGGGAAGGTGCGGGACACCTATGACCTGGGCGATCGTCTGCTCATGGTGTCCACCGACCGCATCTCCGCCTTCGATGTGGTGCTGCCCACGGGCATACCCGATAAGGGGCTGGTGCTGACCCAACTCTCGGCCTTCTGGTTCGAGAAGACGGCAGACGTGGTCCCCAATCACTTCCTGGCTCTGGTGGACTCCACGGACGTCGACGGTCTGGAGGTGCCGCCCGACCTGGTGGGCCGGGCCATGCTGGTGCGCAAGGCCCAGCGCATAGACGTGGAGTGCATCGTACGGGGGTATCTGGCCGGCTCCGCCTGGGAGGAGTACCGACGCCAAGGCACCGTCAACGGCGAGAGGATGCCTGCTGGCCTGGAGGAGAGCCAGGAGCTCCCCGAGCCTCTGTTCACCCCTACCACCAAGGCCGAGGAGGGCCACGACGAGCCCATCACCTGGGAGCAGATGGTGGAGCTGGTTGGCCTGAGAGCGGCCACGGCCATGCGCGTCCGCAGCCTGGCGCTGTACCGCTTCGCTCGCGACTATGCCCGCGAGAGGGGCATCATCATCGCCGACACCAAGTTCGAGTTCGGCTGGCTGGACGATGAAATCATCCTCATCGACGAGGTGCTGACCCCGGACTCGAGTCGCTTCTGGCCGGCAGACGAGTACCGGCCTGGCCGCTCCCAACCCAGCTTCGACAAGCAGTTCGTACGTGACTACCTGACCTTGGTCGGCTGGAACAGGCAGCCGCCCGCCCCGGAGCTGCCGTCCGACATCGTGGAGCGCACGGCCGAGAAGTACCGCGAGGCCTATCGCCGCCTTACCGGCCGGGAGTTGCTGAGGCCGTAGCTATGCCCGTCTATCTGGCCCGGGTGTACGTCACACTGAAGCCGACGGTGAACGACCCCCAGGGCCTGACCATTCGCGGGGCCCTGCACGACCTGGGTTTCAGGGCCGTCGAGTCGGTGCGGGCGGGCAAGTACTTGGAGCTCCGTCTGGAAGCCGACGGGCAGCAGGACGCCGAGCGGCAGGTGGAGGAGATCTGTCGCCTGCTCCTCGCCAACCCGGTCATCGAGGTCTACCGCTTCCAGGTGGAGCCGGAGACGGCGTAGCCCGAGGTTGCCTGGACACAGCAGCCTCTATAGCTATAATCGACGCTAGCATCGAGCGCGCGGGCAGTCCGGGACCGCGGGCGCTCTTCCGCCAGGGTCGGCCCTGTCCGAGGGAATGATGCCAGGCGTTACGGGCGTCGCCCGGCGCGACGGTGCCTGCAAAAAATCTAGCCGGGAGGTCGTCATGAAGCTGGGAAGGATATCGGTAGAGGGGCCTGATGGGGAGGAGGCGCGGCTGGTGCTGGTGTTGGCGGAGGAGGGGCGGGTGGTGGACCTGGCGGTGGCGGAGCGGCTGCGATTGGAGAGGCGGGGGGCGAGCGGGGAGGCGGCCAGGCGGCTGGCGCGGGCGCTGTTTCCCGGGAGCATGA
>BEIA01000112.1 GCA_002898715.1 bacterium HR24
GAGCGCGGCCAGCAGGTCGCCGGTGTCGCTCAGGACCTCCTCGCTATCGACCACGATCCTGGCTGCCCGGCGGATGACGTCCACGTCGGTCTCCCGCTGTTCGGGCAGGGTGGAGCCGATGGAGACGGCCATACGGACCCCGTCCAGCCACGCCCCGAGCAGGGAGGGCTCCTCGCCGTAGGGGCGGGTGGCCGCCACCACCAGCTCGCGGCCCCGCACCGCCTCCTCCGGCCTGTCCACGGCCTCGCAGTCTATGCCCAGTTCGTCCTGCGCCCGCCTGGCGAAGGCCTGTCGCCGCTCCCTGGTCGGGCTGTACACCCATGCCCTCTCCACCAGGCCTAGGGCGCACAGGGCCTGCAGATGGTTGTAGGCTTCCTTGCCCGACCCGATGATGCCCACGTGCACGGCCCTCCGCCCGAGCACGGTCTCCACTGCCAGGGCGGAAGTGGCGGCCGTCCGCACGACCGTGATGCGATGGGCATCCATGACCGCCACCAGGTGACCCGTAGCCTGGCTCCACAGGGCGACCATGTAGCTCACCTGCTTCCCCCGGCCGAAGCCGAAGAGCTTGGCACCCATGTAGCTGCCGTCGGGGAGCACGGCGCCGTGACCACGCAGCCAGACGCCCTGGCCCCGCGCCACCAGGCGGGGCGGGACATGGGCGCTGCTGATGGGGTGGCTGTATGCCCTCCTCAGGGCATCGATCGCCAGCGGATAGTCCAGAAGCTGACCTACCGCCTCGTCCGAGAGAAACAAACAGGCCGGAAGCCCCGTCACGCCTAGCCTCCACCCAACCGAGATGCCGGGCCGTGGGCCGATGCGACGAGGACTCGGCCTGCCGGGCCAGGTTCACAGCCCCTCGGGCCCTCTTGCTGGGGCTGGCCTACGGCCTCTGTCGGCTCGAAGTGCACCCCCGGCCCCATCTCGCTACTGTGCCTGCCGATTGGCGACCACTCCGCACTTTGAGGATGGCAGGAGGGCCGCACGACTGCCGTCACCTCGCCGGGCAAGGGGCGGGCGCCCGCCCCTCGCCTTCGGTCTCCATCGCTATGGCCTCTGGTAGAGACTCCACCTCCCTCAGGAGGCGCACCGCGGCTGGTTGATGAGGGGCCGCGGGCTCCCGTCGGCCTGGATCTCGACGATGAGCAGGCAGCGAGTGGCCATGCGAAACTGGGGGCTGAAATTGGTGGTTATGCCCGGCACCCACACCGTCGGCTGGAAGCCGCGGAGGGAGAGGGCCATGTTCATGACCCCCTGCCTGGTGAGGTCGCCCGCATCGCAGGCCCTCTTCAGGGTCTCCACCATCAGCTCGCCCGCTATCTGTCCCTGCAGGGTCAGGGGGTTCGGGTCGGCATTGGCATAGGTGCGCATGATGCGGGCATGCTCCTGCACGGCCGGGTCGTTGGCCCCGCTGAACACGTCCTTGAAGTACTGGGTCTGGATCGTGCCCCGCACCACCTGCAGGCCGCGGGCAGGGTCGCCGCCGCCGATGATGTTGGCGATGATGACCGGATAGTTGGGGGTGGGCATCATGACCTGGGGCCTCCATCCTACGGAGCCCATGTAAGCGAAGGCCCTCGGGCTGAAGGCGGCGGCGGTGGCCAGGAACAGTAGGTCGATGTTGGCCGCCCGCAGGTTCGCCATCTGGGAGGTGATGTCGGTAGCGGTGGGCTCATGGGGCTGCATGGCGACTATGCTGCCGCGGAACGTGCGCCTGAAACCGTCGACGAAGCTCTGGCCCAGCACGTCGTTCTGATAGAGGATGCCCACCCTGGCATTGGGGAACCTCTCGTTGGCGTACTCCCCCAGCAGTTGCCCCTCGGCCACCCAGTCCGGGCCGCCCAGGATTGTCCAGGGATACTTGGCGCCGTCGGCCAGCTCGGCCGCGCCCGTGCCCACGAACAGATGGGGGACCTTGTTCTCGGCTGCGTAAGGCGCTTCTCCCAGCACCGCCTCGGTGCCTATGTCGCCCACCAGGGCCAGCACCCGGTCCTGCTCCACGAGCTTGACGGCGGCCTGGCGGGCGACAGTGGTGCTGTACTGGCTGTCCTCGGTGATCAGCCGGATGGTGCGGTTGCACACCCCGCCCCGCTCGCGATTGACATAGTCGACGTACGCCTTGAGGCCGTCGCTGTACGGGCGCAGGACGGCGTAGGGGCCCGAGAAGACGCCGGTATGCCCGATCCTGATCTCGGTGTCGGTGACTCCCACGTCGGTCTTGAGTTGGCGTGCCTGAGGGCTGGGGGTGCCCGCAGGCGCCGGCCCCTCTTCCTCTCCTCCACAGGCCGCCGCCAAGGCCAGCAGGCCCAGGGCGAGAAGGGCTGCCAGTCCGTATCGGGTGCGCGCGCTCCAGAACAGTTTCGCTACATTCGTCATAACCAGTACCTCCGCCGGCTCCCGGCTCTCACCCTCCGTATCGAAGCGCTGGTTGGTGCTTCGCGCCCCCTAGATGGGCGGCGGCGTCCAAAGGCCGCGGTCGGGGCTGTTGGACATGTAGTTGTAGAGCATGGGGTCGGTGTTGGCAGTGCCCCAGCGGTCCACCTCCTCGGGGATCATGCTCCAGACCCGCGGCTGGTAGCTCTCTTCGTCATAGATGCGCTCCAGCTCGGTGGTGTACTCGCACACGTTGGCGTTGGGGTCCAGGAAGTAGGCGAAGGTGTTGTTGCCGGCGCCGTGCCGCCCCGGCCCCCAGATGAGCCGGTAGCCCCTGCGCATCAGCCGCCCCGCGCCGCGCATGAACTCGTCCAGGCCACGCATCTCGAAGGAGACGTGGTTGAGGGAGGGATACGGCCCGCGGATGATGGCCAGGCAGTGGTGCTCGGGGTTGCAGCGCAGGAAGCACATGATGTCCAGCAGCCAGTCCGAGAGGCGGAAGCCCAGCATCTGCTCGTAGAAGGCCTTGGTCCGCTCCACGTCGGGGCTGTTGAGCACCACATGGCTCAGCTTGACCGGTATGCCCTCCTCGGGCTGGATCTCACGGTAGGGCCGTGGCTCTACGTCGCTGGAGACCTCGACCACGCGGCCGTCGCAGTCGAAGAAGCGGAAGCCATAACCGCCGCCGGGGGTCTGTAGCCGCGCCGGCTCGGAGATGAGCTTGACGCCTGCCTCCACCAGCTCCTCGGCCAGCCGGTCGACGGCGGCGCGGTCGGCGGCTCCGAAGCCCACCACGTCCAGGCGCTTGTCGGGGCCGGAGCGCACGCGCA
The DNA here is from genome assembly GCA_002898715.1 of bacterium HR24. Lineage (GTDB taxonomy): Bacteria > Chloroflexota > Dehalococcoidia > SM23-28-2 > HRBIN24 > HRBIN24. The sequence continues at coordinate 3,204 of BEIA01000112.1, forward strand.
GGATGTACTGCTCGGGGGAGCCCTCGGCAGCGAGGAAGGCAATGTCCTTGTCCTTCTCCACCAGCTTCAGGCCCCAGATGCCGGAGTAGAAGCCCACCTCCTGCTCGAAGGCAGGCACGGATATGCCCACATAGCGCAGGTGGGTCACTTTAGCCATGGGTCGGCACCTCCTTCTCTGGCGTCCATTCCCGGTGGTCCTCGTCTGTCCCGCCGCTGCGGCACATCACCTCCGGTCGTCAGATCCAGTGGGGGGCGCTGGGCTCCAGGCCCAGCATCACCCGCCCGAACTGCTGGGCGATGACGTCCCAGTAGAGTGCGACCTGATGGGAGCCAGCGTGGACGTCGCGGTGGAACCGTTGCAGGGGATGGGACTCGAACAGGGCGTGGGCGCCGCTGGCGTCGAACAGACGGTTGGTGGCCCGCACGCACAGGGTGGAGATGAAGGCCTGGTCGCGCCGGTAACGGGCCCGGTCGGCCAGGCTCAGGCTCTCTCCACGGGCCGCCTTGGAGAGCATCTCGTCCAGATCGTTGACCATGAGCAGACGGGCCAGGTCCGCCTCCACCCACGACTCGGCCAGCCGCACCTGCATCGATTCCATTTCTGCGGCCCGCATGCCCAAAATGCCCAGGACGCGCTGACGCGTGTAGTCCACGAAGCACTCCACCGCCCCCCGGGCGATGCCCACCAGGGGCGCGACCAGAGTGAAGCTCATGATGCACCAGAGGGGCAGCCGGTAGCTGGGGCGAGAGTGGACCTCCCAGCCATAGGTCTGCGCCTCCAGCAGGCGGGCCATGGGCAGGACGCGATAGGCCGGGACGAAGGCGTCCTCCACCACCACATCCTTGCTGCCGGTGCCCCGCATGCCCGATACGAACCAGGTGTCGACGATGCGCCAGTCGGAGCGGGGGAGCCAGAGCATCACCGGCCCCTCGGGTCCCATGGCTCCCAGGAAAACCCATGTGGCAGGGTCGCAACCGCTGGAGAAGTCCCAGCGCCCCGACAGCCGGTAGCCGCCGTCCACGGGCTGTAGCTGGCCAGAGGGGGTGAAGGCGCTGGAGGAGATGGTGTCGGGGGACTCGGCGAAGTACTCCTCCTGCATCTCCGGCGGCCAGTGGCCCACCACCCAGTTGTGGCTCTGCCACACGGAGTAGCACCAGGCGGTGGAGCCACATCCCCTCCCCAGCTCGGCCGTGACCAGCAGGGAGGCGTCGTAGTCCAGGCCGGGGCCACCGAAGCGCTGGGGGTTGCCCACCCGCAGCAGCCCCTCCTGCCTGAGCTCGTGGACGGTCTCGGCCGGTATCTCGCGGAGCTGGTCCGTCTTCTGGCCCCGTTCCAGGAGCCTGGGCACCAGCTTGGCCGCCCGGGCCACCAGTTCATCTCTCGTCGCCGAGGGGGTGCTAGTGCTCCCCATATCGACCTCCTGCATCTGGATTCAGCGGGCCGACTCTCCTTCGGCCACGCAGCGGTTGCGCTGCCTGCCCAGGCCCGTTATCTCCCCCTCGAGTACATCGCCCGGGCGCAGGAAGCGGCCGTACTGGGCGCCATTGCCGGCGGGAGAGCCCGTGAGCAACACGTCGCCGGGGTAGAGCACGGCCAGGGAGGAGGCGTAGGCGACCAGCTCCGCCACCCCGAAAATCATGTCGGACGTACTCTCGTCCTGCATGACCTGGCCGTTGAGCTTGAGGGTGAGGCGCAGGTCCATGGGGTCGGCCACGAAGGCGGCCGGTACCAGGTAGGGGCCCAGAGGGAAGAAGGTGGGCCGGCACTTGCTCCGCACCCAGTCGGCCCCCAGGCGCGGCACGTCCTCACGGAACACCAGGTCGCGGGTGGTGATGTCGTTGGCGATGGTGTACCCGGCGACGTAGTCCAGCGCCTCCTCCACCCCCACTCTCCAGGCGCGGCGCCCCATGACCACCGCCAGCTCCAGCTCCCAGTCGTGCTGCTCCCCTTCCCGCGGCAGGACGATGTCGTCGTAAGGCCCGGCGATGGCGCTGGGCAGGGCGGCGAACACGTAGGGGCCGCCGCGGCGCTGGCGCTCCAGCACCTCCTCCTCGAGGGCCGCGCGGGCCGCCTGGTCGGCCGGCAGGCCCTGGGAGCGCCGCATCCACAGACTCAACTCGACCACGTGCCGCTTGTAGTTGGCGCCGGCGCAGAGGAGCTGGCGGGGCCGCAACGGCGGCAGCACCTTCAGGGAGGACGCCTTCATGGCCAGGGCCTTCCAGGGGCCCTGGCCAGGCCCCTCAGCGGCGATGGCCTCGGCCAGGCGCGCCAGCACAGGGTAGTTCCTCTGCCACTCCTCCAGCAGCGAGAGAAGGGACGAAGCGTCGATGCTGGCCCGAGGCTGTAGCCGCCAGAGGGCATC
>BEIA01000113.1 GCA_002898715.1 bacterium HR24
CCTGAGTATGGGTGGGCGCATCCTGGAGGTCAGCCCGGGCTTCCTCGACCGGATGGGAGTAAAGGCGGAATCGCTGGTGGGAGCGCTGGCCGCCGAGTTCCTGCACCCGGAGGATGCCCAGGAGCTGGCTCGACTGGCCCAGCGCCCCTATGCCAAGATGGCCCTGCGCTGGCGCCTGCCCGACGGGCAGTGGGCCTGGCTGGAGGCGGTCGGCAAGGTCTTCGAGCCCACCCGTGGGAGGCAGCGGGTGCTGGTCACGGTACGCGACCTGTCAGAGCACAAGAGGATGGAGGCGGAGCTGCGCCAGAGCGAGGAGACCCTGCGGTCCGTCCTCGACACGGTCACCGAGGCCGTATTCATCACCGACCGCAGCCAGAGCTACCTGTGGTGCAATCAAGCGTTCAGCCGACTCACCGGCTACAGTCGCAGCGAGGCTGCGGGCCTGCCCATAACCATCCTCGTGCCGCCCGACCAGTTGCCCAAGGTCCAGGAGGTGGCCCGCAAGCAGCTGCAGGGCGACCTGGGCCCCGCTTCCTACGACCTGGAGATAGTGACCAAGGACGGTCGCCGTCTGCCTATCGAGGTGAGCGTGAACCTCCTCCGCCGTCCCGGTGACTCTTACTGGTTCGTGGGCAGCTTCCGTGACGTCAGCGAGAGGCGGCGGTGGGAGGCCCGCCTGCTACACCTGGCCGACCACGACCACCTGACGGGCCTGTTCAACCGCCGGCGCTTTTACGAAGAGCTGGACCGCGAGCTGTCGAGGGTGAGGCGCTACGGCGGACGGGCGGCCCTCCTGTGGGTGGACCTGGACGGGTTCAAGGAGATCAACGACCGCTTCGGCCACCATGTGGGGGACGAGGTGCTGCGGCACGTTGCCGCCGTCCTCAAGCTGGAGGTGAGGCGGTCGGACATCATCGGGCGCCTGGGAGGCGACGAGTTCGGCGTGGTGCTGGTGGAGGCGGGCGAGGAGGACGCCCAGGCGGTGGCCAGGCGGATACTGGAGCGACTCCAGGACCTGGCCCTGCCCGGGGGTGTCCACCTGCGCCTGTCCGCCAGCATTGGCATCGCCCTTTTGCACCAGATGAGCGCCGATGCCAAGGACGCCATGGTCTACGCCGACCGGGCCATGTATGTCGCCAAGGCCCAGGGGGCGGGCGTGGTCACCCTCCACCGGCCGCCAGTAGGCCAGGGCACGCCAATTTCGGTACCCCACAAGATCCGGGGCTGGGAAGTACGGCTGCGCCGGGCCCTGCAGTCCGGGCGCCTGCGACTCTTCTGCCAGCCAATCCTGAACCTGCGCGACAACCAGGTGCGCCGCTACGAGCTGCTCCTGCGTCTGCAGGAGGACGGACACATCATCCCCCCATCCCTGTTCCTGTGGGCGGCGGAGGAGCTGAGCCTCATCCGGGAAATCGACTGCTGGGTGGTGGAGCGGACAGTAGGGCTGTTGCGCCAGCTGCTGGACGCCGGCCGCGAGCTGTCCCTGCACGTGGACCTGCACGTCAACATGTCCGGCCGCACCATATCCGACCCCGCACTGCGGCGTGGCCTGCGAGAGATGCTGCAACGCGCCCGCATTCAGCCCGGGCGGCTGGTGTTCGAGATTACCGAGGCTGCCTCCCTCTCGGACGTGCACGAGGTGAGGGCCTTCATGGAAGAGATGCGGGACCTGGGGTGCCGCTTCGCCCTGGACGACTTCGGGTCGGGCCACTCTTCCCTCTACCGACTGCGCTTCTTGCCCTTCGACTACCTGAAGATCGATGGTGCATTCATCCGTGGCCTGCTCAGCGACCGCGTCGATCGCATGATGGTGCGTGGCTTCGCCATGGCCGCCGCTGCCCTGGGCCTGAAGAGCATCGCCGAGCAGGTGGAGGACGAGCGTATTCTGGACGTGCTGCGGGAGCTGGGCGTGGACTACGCCCAGGGCTACTGTATCGGTCGGCCACGCCCGGTGGAGCAGGAATGGCCGGATATCAGTGCTCTCCAGCCATCTCCAGGGGAAGGCCGTTGAGGGTGACAGTGGCCCGAACCGGCACCGCGGAGGTCAGGGCCTGCTCCACATAGCAGGCGGAGCGCGCCAGGGCCACAACCCGGGCCACCTGCTCGGGGGGTGCCGGCGAGGCCAGCTCCAGCTCCATCTCGAAGCCATCGCAGCCGGCCTGGAGCGTGCCCGCCAGGGCGGAGCCCTCGGTCCAGAAGTGGCCCCGCACCCGCACCGTGGCCTTCTCCAGGGGCACCCGCAGACGGCGGGCCAGACTGGCCGCCACCGATAGCGTTCAGAGCCCTAGGGCGGCCGTTAGATAGGCCAGAGGGCTGGGAGCGGAGCCCTGGCCGCCTGCCTCGGGCGACTCGTCGGAGAAGATGAAGTGCTGTACGCCGTCGCTGCGGCCGGCCCGGGCGCGCTTGAAGGCCTCGGTCAGGAATTCGGCCTGGGCCTCGTAGGTGAAGTGCCGTCGCGGACGCTCGCCGTGGCTCATTGTCCTCCCTCCGTGCGCGGCTTGTCGGGGCGGTAGAAGACCACCCGCACCTTTTCCAGGGTGGCCAGCCCCTCCTTCACCATCTCCTTGACAGTCGTCAGGAACGCCTCAACCTTTTCGGGCCGGTCGGCAATTTCGACGACGATGGGCAGGTCGGACGATAGCTCCAGCAGGCGGGCGGTGTGGATGACGCTGTTGGCCCCGAAGCCCTCGATGCCGCGCACGACTGTTGCCCCGGCCAGCCCTTGCTCGCGGGCCTTCTCCACCAGCGCGCGATAGAGGGGGCGCCCGTGCCAGCGGTCGCTCTCGCCGATGAAAATGCGCAAGAGGAGGGCTTCGGTCTCTTCTTCCATCGCCTCAGCTCCCGATGCTGCCCAGGGCCCGGCCCAGAACGAAAGCGGCCAGGCCACCCAGCAGGCTGGCCGCCAGGTAAGCGAAACAGAGTAGATAGGCCCCGTCCCTTATCAGGCCGTGGGACTCGTAAACGAAGGTCGAGAAGGTGGTCATGGCGCCCAGGAAGCCTACCGCCAGGAGGGAGCGGACCTCCGGGCCCAGCAGGCCTCGCTCCTCCACCAGGGCTATGATAACCCCCAGGAGGAAACAGCCCAACACGTTGACCATGAGCGTCCCGTAAGGAAAGGCGGTTCCCAGGGCGGAGTAAACGGCGCGGGCCAGGAAGTAACGTGCCAGGGCCCCAAGGGCCCCGCCCAGGGCTACGGCTACCACTGTAGTCACGTCGTCGTGCGCAAGAAAAAGCCCCTACCGTCGTCTGCGGTAGAGGCCATCAGCGTTGCCGCGGTTCGGCGCTCGGCTGGCGCCCGGCGGGCCTCATCGCCTGTCTCGGGCCTGGTGGGCGATGGAGGATTCGAACCTCCGACCTTCTCGGTGTAAGCGAGACGCTCTGCCGCTGAGCTAATCGCCCACCTTCCAGCATTTATGCTATTTATGATGCTGGGGCCCGGTCAAGGGCGAAAGAGGCGGCGCAGTCCGACGCAGCAGGAGGTCAGGGATGAAGGTCTTCCTTTCGGCAGCCATCACCAGCGGTCGACGCGAGTACGTGGAAGCGGTCAGGGCCATCGCCCAGGCGCTCAGGGAGGAGGGGGTGGAGGTGCTCAACGAGCGGGTGGCCGACTCCACCTTTCCCCAGCCGTCTGTAGACAGGGCGCGGGCCCTGCGCGAGGTGGCCCAGTGGCTGCAGGAGGCCGATGCCCTGGTGGCGGAGGCTACCATCTCTTCTACGGGCGTCGGCTGCGAGCTGACCACCGTGCAGATGAGGGGCAGGCCGGTGCTCCTCCTTTACGATGCCCACTTCGGCTTTCGCATCTCCGACTGGGTGCTGCACCACCCCGACTCCAAGGTGGTCTCACGTCCCTATCGCGACCTCCCGGAGCTGGCCGAAGAGGTGCGCCGCTTCGTCCGCCAGTTGCGCGGGCAGGAGAGCTAGTCGGCCTCGGGTCGCCAGGTGGCGGGGTCGCCCAGGCGGTAGACGCAGAGAGCGTTACGGTACAGCACCTTCTCCAGCAGGTCGCGCTCCAGCCCCAGTTCCATTATCGCCTGGGCGTTGGCGCGGATGCTGGGCAGCCCGGGCCAGTCTGACCCGAAGATCCACTTGTGGGCCAACCGGCTCAGGTCGTGGCGGGCGAAGTAGTGAGGCAAGCGCTTGGGAGGCAGGCCCGACAGCTCGATCCAGACGTTAGGGTAAGCCTGGGCCATGAAGGCAGCGGCATCGTACCACCAGCCGCGGCCGCCGTGGGCCAGCACTACGGTCAGATCGGGGAAGTCGCGCACGATATCGAGGATGTGCGCCGGGTCGGTGAAGCTGTTGGCCGCCCCCGGAAACACGCTGGTGCCGAAGTGCACCACCACCGGCAGGCCACGCTCCTGGCAGATGGCATAGGCGGGATACAGCGTGCGGTCGTTGGCGGGGAAGGCCTGGTGCACCGGGTGCACCTTGAGCCCCACCGCCCCCAGGGAAAGCTGCCGCTCGAGCTCCGCCGCTACCGGATAGTGGAAGTACGGGTTGACGTTGGCCAGGAAGCGGAAGCGGCGCGGGTTGTACTCTATCAGGGGCAGCACGTCCTCCACGGGCTGGATGCCCGTGACGCGGGGACTGTACTCGCACATGACCACCGCCATGTCCACCCCCTCCGACGCCAGGTAGGCGTCGAAGCGCTCGGGCACGATGCGCCCCTCCTCGTCGTGGATATCATCGGGGTGGTGACGGTCGAACTCGCGCGTGTAGACCTGCGGCGGCATCTTCAGGGTGGGGAGGCGCACGGGGTGGAGGTGCACGTCGATGAGCGGGATGCCGTCGATCATCGTCCCTCCTGCTGTATCCAGTCTAGCCGCTGGGCAGTCCGTCCCGCAGCTTGTAGCGCTGGACCTTGCCGGTGACGGTCTTGGGGAGGTCGTGGACGAACTCGACGAGGTGCGGGTACTGGTAGCGCTGGAGGCGGGACTTGCACCACTCCTGGAGCTCCTGGGCGAGGGCGTCGGAGGGCTGGGCGTGCTGTTTGGGCACGATGAAGGCCTTGATGCGGGTGAAGCCCTCGAGCTGGAGGCCGACGACGGCGGCCTCGAGGACGGCGGGGTGCTCCATGAGGGTGTTTTCGATCTCGATGGGTGAGACCCAGAGGCCCGAGACCTTGATCATGTCGTCGGCGCGGCCCTCGTACCAGTAGAAGCCGTCTTCGTCCACGCGGCACAGGTCCCCCGTCCGGGCCCACTCGCCCTGGAAGGTGCGACGCGTCCGCTCGAGGTGGTGCCAGTAATAGGCGAAGGCGTTGGGTGCCCGCACCTGTAGCTCCCCGCGCTCGCCAGGCCTGGCCGGGCTGCCATCCTCTCTCACTACCCGCACCTCGAAACCCGGCACCGGCCTGCCCAGGGAGCCCGGCTTCAACTGCTCGGGCGTGTTGGAGCAGAACCGGTTCAGCTCGGTGGAGCCGATACTGTCCAGGATGGGAGAGCCGAAGGTGTCCTTCCAGCGGTGGAAGACGTGGGGCGGCAGGGGCTCGGCGGCGGAGACGCAGAGGCGGACGGAGGAGAGGTCGTAGCTGGCGGCCTGG
>BEIA01000114.1 GCA_002898715.1 bacterium HR24
GGGCGGCCGGTGATAGTGGGCGGCGGACCGAAGGGCACGGACCGAGGGGTCGTGTGCAGCGCCACCTACGAGGCCCGCGCCCGCGGCGTCAGGACAGCTATGCCCCTGGCCCAGGCCCGCTCGCTGTGCCCCGAGGCCGTCTTCTTGCCCGCCGACATCGCCTATTACGAGTCCCTGTCCCGCCGCTTCCACGCCATCCTCCACGACTACACGCCCGACGTGGAGCCCCTGGGCCTGGACGAGGCCTTCCTCGACCTGACCGGCTGCGAGGCGCTGGTAGGCAGCGCCGAAGACGTGGCCCGCGAGGTGCGGCGGCGGGTGCGGGCGGAGCTGTCCCTGGCCTGCTCGGTGGGAGTGGCCTCATCCAAGGTGGTGGCCAAGGTGGCCTCCAAGCAGTGCAAGCCGGACGGCCTGTTAGTGGTGCCCCTGGGCGAAGAGGCGGAGTTCCTGGCCCCGCTGCCAGTCGCTGTGCTACCGGGGGTGGGCAGGAAGACGCAGCAGGCTCTAGCGTCCTTGGGCGTGGCCACGGCGGGCGACTTGGCGTGCCTCTCGCGCGACTATCTGGCGCGGCGCTTCGGCGTGCGGGGGCATGTGCTGTGGCTGCACGCCCGGGGCCTCGATGCGGCGCCGGTGCAGGGCAGCGCTCCGGCCAAGTCGGTGGGGAGGGAGGTCACCCTTCCCTACGATGTGTCCTCGGCAGCGGCGGTGAGGGCGGTGCTCCGCCTTCATGCCGAGCGCGTCGGTGCCGAGCTGAGGGAGCGGGGGCAAAAGGCCCGGCGCGTCGCACTCAAGCTCCGCTTCGCCGACATGGCCTCCATCTCCTGCTCCCAGAGCCTCGCCGCGCCCACGTATGCCGATCATCTTCTGTTCGAGGCGGCCTGTCAGCTGCTGCCTCGCGCCTGGCAGCCGCCCGGGCGACCGGTGCGGCTGGTGGGTCTCAGCGCCTCGCAGCTAGTGCCTGCTTCCCAGCTCCTTCTGCCTTTGGCCGAGGCAGGCGTGCGCGACCCGCTGTGGCGCTGGGAGAGCCTGGCTCGCTGGACGGACAGGCTCCGCCAGCGTTACGGCGATGCGGTATTGCAGACGGGACACACGCGCTTCGCACCGCTTCTGGCAAGGGTTCACGTGCGCTGAGGCTGCGTCCTGGCTTGCCCCGTCCGGAGGCTCGATAATGGAAAGGGAACGGTTGAACGATGCTCGGCCGGAGCCACCTTGCCCGCGCCCTGCGCGTCGCCCTGCTGGCGGCGCGCATCTACCTGGGCTATAAGCTCATCTCCCTGCGGGAGAAGCGGCTGGGCCTCTCATCGGAGCGGGCGGAAGCGTTGCGCCGCTCCCATCATACATGGAGCGCCCGCAACATCTACGCTACGGCCGTCCGCCTGCAGGGGCCCATGATAAAGCTGGCCCAGGTCATCGGCAGTCGGCCCGACCTCGTGCCCGACGAGTACGTTCAGGTGCTCTCGCGCCTGCAGGACCGGGTGCCGCCGCGGCCCTATTCCGTAGTCAGGCAGGTGCTGGAGCGGGAGCTGGGCCGGCCCGAGGAAGTGTTCACAGAGTTCGAGCCCGAGCCCGTCGCTGCCGCCAGCTGGGCCCAAGTCCACCGCGCCCGGCTGCACGACGGGCGTCGGGTGGCCGTGAAGGTCCAGTACCCGGACATGGAGGGCGCCGTCCGCGTCGACCTGGCCACCCTGCGGCTGCTCCTGTCCATCCTCAATCGTCTGGAGAGGGGACTGGACTTCATGCCCATCGTCGAGGAGCTGCAGGAGTTCATCCCCCAGGAGCTCGACTTCCTGAGGGAGGCCGAGAACGCCCAGGCCATGGCCCGGGTGTTCGCCGACTGGCCCAACGTGGTGGTGCCAGCCGTGGTCAGGGAATGCACCACCCGCCGCGTGCTGGTGCTGGAGTACGTCGATGGCGTCAAGGTCAGCGACGTGGCGGCCATGCAGCGACTGGGCATCGACCCGCAGCAGGTCGCCCAGCTCCTGCTGGAGGTCTACTGCCAGCAGATACTGGTGCACGGCTTCTTCAACGCCGATCCCCACCCGGGCAATTTCCTCGTCCAGCCAGGCCCGCGGCTGGTGCTGCTGGACTTCGGGCTGTGCCGGCGGCTGCCTCCCGAGTTCCACCGTGGCTATTTGCGGCTGACGCGGGCCATGCTGACAGGCCAGCCGGACGACCTGGTGCAGGCCTTCACCGACCTGGGCTTTCGTACTCAACGCTGGGATCCGGCCTTGCTGCTGGCCTTCCGCGAGTCCTTCCTGGCAGGGGCGCGGCCCGGATACGCCTATGCCGACGGTGAGCTGGTGGCCGAGGCCAACGCCCGGCTCCTCCGACTGTTCCGGCAGAATCCCCTGGTGGGCTATCCCAGAGAGGTGGTGCTCATCATGCGGGCGGTGGGGCTTCTGAGCGGACTGGGCCGCTCCCTGGACTCGCGGGCGGACTGGATCGGCCTGACGCTGCGTTACCTGCCAGCCGAGGCATAGCGGGCCTGCTGTCACGGCCCGAGAGCGAGGTTTGTGACGCTTGACACGAGCGGCTACGCGGTTGTAATATCTCAAGTGGCGACGTGGCGAAGATTAAATTCAAAAGGATTGGTGAGGTTTTGCCGTGACGACGCGTACGCTGAGCGAGGCTACCGAGACCAAGACCACCCGCTGGTTGACTCTGGGCGAGGCGTGCAAGCTCTTGGGGGTGAACGAGTCCACCCTGCGCCGCTGGGCCGATGCCGGACACGTCCGCTCGTTCCGCACCCCTGGCGGCCACCGTCGCTTCTCGGAAGAGGACCTGCGCGCCCTCATAGAGGGGCACACGGCGGAGCGCCGCGCTTCGTACCGTGACCTGGGCCAGCTCGCCCTGGCTCGCATCCGCCGCCGCCTGCAGCGGGGCCGCGCCCAGGCGGCTGAGTGGTACACGGCCCTGCCCGAGAGCACGCGCGAGAAGCTGCGGCCCCTGGGCCGGCGCCTGGTGGCCCTCGTGTCCGATTACCTGGGGCGGGGGGCCCAGCGCGGGCGCCTGCTGGACGAGGCCCGCGAGATCGGTCTGGAGTACGGCCGCGAGCTGAAAGAAGAGGGGCTGGGGCTGCGGGCAGTGGTCGAGGCGTTCGTCTTCTTCCGCCGCGGCCTCACCGATTCGGCAGTGGAGCTGTGCCAGCGCAGCAACCTGTCGGCCGAGGAGGCGGTGGAGGTCTGGGACCTGCTCTCCACCCTGGCCGACCAGGTGCTGGTGGCGCTGGCCGAGGCCTATTCCGAAGGCGCCAACGGCCGCAGCTAGACGGGGGCGGGCTGTGCGCAGGCCCTACTACCCCGTGTTCCTCGACCTCCAGGGCCGGCCAGTGGTGGTCATCGGCGGTGGTACCGTAGCCCTGGGCAAGGTGAAGGGCCTGCTCGAGGCGGGCGCTCAGGTCACCGTTATCAGCCCCGAACTGCACCCCGAGGTGGCGGAGCTGGCGGCCCAGGGCAGGGTGCGGCACCTCGCCCGCGAGTACCGGCCCGGAGACCTGGAAGGGTACCACCTGGCCTTCGTGGCCACTGACGACCGCTCCGTTAACGCCCAGGTGGCCCAGGAGGGCAAGGAGAGGCGCGTATGGGTCAACGCCGTGGACGACCCGCCCAACTGTGACTTCATCATGCCTGCCGTCCTGCGCAAGGGCAGCATCACCATCGCCATCTCCACCGGCGGGGGGAGCCCCGCCGCTGCCCGCAAGTTGCGTGAGGAGCTCGAGCGCCTCCTGGGCGACGAGTATGCGCTCATGCTGGAAGTGGCCAGCGAGGTGCGACAGGAGCTGAGGTCACGGGGCATCATGGCCGACCCCGAGACCTGGAACCGGGCCCTGGACGACGACCTCATGTCCCTGCTGAGACAGGGGCGCCGGGAAGAGGCAAAGGAGCGCCTGCGCCGCTCGCTGCTCGCGGCGGAGGCGGTGCATGAAGGCTAAGGCCCCCGTCATCGCTCTGGCGGGCATCAGCCACCACACCGCACCAGTGGAGGAGCGGGAGGCCCTGGCCTTCGCCCCCAGCGAACTCTCCTCCGCACTGGCACGGCTACGCGATGAGCTCGGCGCCGGTGTGCTGCTCTCCACCTGCAACCGTACGGAGCTGTATACGGTCGTACCCTCACGTGAGGAAACGGGGCGGCTGGTCCCCTTGCTGCTGGAGCTCAAGGGTGCCGAGGTGGCGCCGTCCCGTTTCTATACCCTCAGCGGCCTGGAGGCGGTGCGTCACCTGTACCGCGTGGCAGCGGGTCTCGACTCCATGGTGGTGGGCGAGAGCCAGATCCAGGGCCAGGTGCGCGACGCCTTCTCCGCCGCCACGGATGCCGGCTGTGTCAATGGCATCCTTTCCCGCCTGTTCCACACCGCTCTGGCTGTGGGCAAGCGGGCCCGCCGCGAGACGGCCATCGGCCGCTGGGCGGCATCGGTAGGCGGCGCGGCTGTCGCCCTGGCGAAGCATGTCCTGGGAGGCCTGGAGGGGCGGGCGGTCCTGGTGGTAAGCGCCGGCGCTACCGGCAAGCTGGCGGCCAGGGCGCTTTCCGATGCCGGCGCAGGGCGGATTCTGGTCACTAACCGCACCTATGCGCGAGCGGTGGAAGTGGCCCGTTCCCTCGGCGGGTGCCCCGTGCCCTTCTCCGAGCTGACTCAGGCCCTGGGCCAGGCGGACATCGTCATCAGCGCCACTGGCGCTCAGGGGTTCGTCCTCGGCCCGGAAGAGGTAGCCCCAGCCTTGCCGGGGCGGGCTGGCCGACCGCTGGTCATCATCGACATCGCTGTGCCCAGGGACGTCGACCCCGCGGTCGGGGCGCTGGACGGCGTCCACCTCTATGACATCGATGACCTGCAGGAGGTGGCGGCACCCCAAGGGGCCAGCCTACGGGAGCTGAGGCGGGCCGAGGCCATTGTCGAGGAGGAGGTGGCCCGCTTTCAGGACTGGTGGCAGTCCCTGGATGTGGTACCGGTCATCGCCGCCCTGCGCCAACGGGCGGAGGAGATCCGCAGGCAGGAGCTGGAGCGGACCCTGCGCCGCCTCCCGTCCCTTTCCGACGAGGAGCGTCAGCGAATCGAGGCCATGACGGCGGCCATCGTCAATAAACTCCTGCATGCGCCCATCGCCCGGCTGAAGGACGGGGCGGACATCGCCCTCTATCGCGAAGTGCTGGCCGACCTGTTCGGCCTGCCCCTAGAACCACCGCGCAAGTGAGGTGGCCGGCCGTGGCCGGGCGCACCTTCCGCATCGGCACCCGCGGCTCTCGCCTGGCCCTAGCCCAGACCGACCTGGCCCTGGAGGCCCTGCGAGCGGCAGCACCAAACCTCTCCTACGAGGTGGTGGTCATCCGGACACGGGGCGACCGCGACCAGAGGACGCCGCTGGCCCGGTTGGGCGGCCGGGGGATCTTCGTGGCCGAACTGGAGGAAGCGCTGCTCCGGGGCGAGATAGATATCGC
>BEIA01000115.1 GCA_002898715.1 bacterium HR24
AGAGTCTCTTCGTCGACGCCCCAGATGTACTCACCGAGGATGGCCCGGACTCGCTCCTCCATGGGGCCGATGAGGGCGCGGGCCGCGGCCTCGTCGCTGGCCTTGGCGCCGATGCGCACGTGCACTCCATCGGGCCGGGCATAGACGCCGATGGTGGGGTTGCGGGAGCGGCTCAGCTCGCCCAGCATCTCGTCCAGGTGGCCCTCGCCGATGCCGATGGTCTTCAGGGTGCGGGTGACGAGGACGGAGCCCCGGGCCAGCTCTCGAAGGCGGGGCGCCACCTCCTCGTTCCACATGCGCTCCATCTCCGGTGGGGGGCCGGGCATGGCGACTATGATGCGCCCGTCCTTCTCCACCCACCAGCCGGGGGCGGTGCCGCGCGGGTTAGGGATGGCCCGGGCGGAGGGGATTAGCCATGCCTGCTTGAGGTTGCGCTCGGGAAAGGAGACGCCCCGGGCGGCGAAGAAGCGCCGCAGGTGCTCCTCCAGCGAGGGGTCTATGTAGGGCTCCTCCCCCACCACCGCCGCGATGGCCTCCCGGGTCAGGTCGTCGTCGGTGGGGCCCAGGCCGCCGGTGGTGATGACCAGGTCCGAACGACCGAAGGCCCGCCCGATGACCTCCTTGAGGCGCTCCAGGTTGTCGCCCACCACCGACATGTAGTAAAGGTCGATGCCCAGGGCGGGCAGGCGGGAGGCGATGTACTGGGAGTTAGTATCCAGGATCTCCCCCAGCAGGATCTCAGTGCCCACGGATATGAGTTCCGCCCGCATTTCGCCCTCAGCCTATGGCCGCCCCGGCCCCGCAGTCAAGGTATCGGAAGCGGGCCGTGCCAGCGGAAGGGCCGGAGCCTTCGGCCACGGCATTGGGCCAGGCACGGCCTCACGGGGGCGGCTGTGGCGCAGGGCGCAGGGCCAGAATCCCCTCCGTGTCCCGGCCCAGCAACGGCACAGTATCCCACTCGTCCAGGCGGGCGCAGTAGGCCACGTCGTCCCCGAGGCCCAGGGCCGTCAGGTCGCGGCCGTGGGCGGTGGCGGCCAGGGCGGCCGCCAGGTCGCCTCTGGCCGCCCGGTAGGCGAGCAACGCCAGCCTCGCCCACTCGTCCAGCGACAGGGACGGCTCCACTGCCAGAGCTGCCTCGGCGATGGCACCCGCGCCGATGATGTCCTCGAGGGCGAGCCTCTTGCCGGCGCCCTCACCGGCGCAGGCGAGAACTATGGGGAGCCCGAGGGGGCCGGCCAGCGCCACCGCCTGCCGCGCCACGGCTGAGCGGTTGAGCAGGCAGCCCACCATGACCGCCGGCGCGGGGGCGAGCCGGTGCAGGAGGCGGGTGCCGTTGGAGGTGGTCAGGACGATTCCCCGGCCGGCGATGGGCGCTCGCAGCGCCTCGAGGGGTGAGTTGCCCAGGTCGAAGCCGGGGGGAGGCAGCCCACCCCTCTCGCCCATGAGAAGGTAGCCAGGCAGGCGACGGCGCAGGCGGCGGGCCTGGGGCACCGATGCCGCCGGCACTATCTCGCGGGCGCCCCGGGCCAGGGCTACCGTGGCGGTGGAGGACGCCCGCAGCACGTCTATGGCGACGGCGACGGCCTCCACGCTGGGTAGCAGAGGAGCCAGGGGCGCCACCAGGAGGTCAGGGCAACGGCCTTGACCGTGCTCCGCCACGGCTACTATTATCGCCTCACAGGGGAGGGCCAATGCTCGATGACCTTTCGGGAGCGGCTGCGGGCCGCCCAAGAGCGCAACCAGAGCCTGTTGTGCGTCGGGCTCGACCCCGACCCTGACCTGCTGCAGGGCCGCCACGTCGTTTCCTTTCTGCAGTCCATCGTAGAGGCCACCGTCGATCTGGTCTGCTGCTATAAGCCCAATCTGGCCTTCTTCGAGGCCCTGGGGCCCGGGGGCATGAACGTGTTGCAGGAGGCGCTGGCGCCGGTGCCGCCCGATATCCCGGTCATCGCCGATGCCAAGCGGGCCGATGTGCCCAGCGTCTCCCGGCTCTATGCCCGTGCCCTCTTTGAGGTATACGGCTTCGATGCCGTTACCGTCCACCCGTACGGGGGCGCCGACTCCCTGCTCCCCTTCGTCGAGTACGAGGACAGGGGAGTGTTCGTGTGGTGCCGGGGCTCCAACCCCGGGGCAGCGGACGTGCAGTCCCTCCTCCTGGCCGACGGGCGGCCCCTCTTTGTGGCCGTGGCCGAGATGGCGCGCGAGCTGGACCGTGCGGGCAACGTGGGCCTGGTGGTGGGCGCCACCGCCCCGGAGGACATGGCCCTGCTGCGCCAGGCCTGCCCAGGGATGCCCTTCCTGGTGCCGGGCGTGGGGCCACAAGGGGGAGACCTGGCGGCGTCGGTGAGGGCGGGCGTGGACGCGCACGGCGAGGGCCTGATCGTGGTGGCGGCGCGGCAGGTGCTCTATGCCTCTCGGGGGCAGGACTTCGCCCAGGCCGCCCGACGGCAGGCCCAGGCCCTGCGCGACGAGATCAACCGCGCCCGCGCCGAGGCCCTGGCCGCCCGTGAGGGGGGCTGGTAGCCCTTGCTGCGCGACTTTTCTGTCGGAGACGTGGTTCAGCTCCGCAAGCACCATCCGTGCGGAAGCGACCGTTGGCGAGTGGAGAGGACGGGGGCCGACATTCGCCTCCTCTGCCTGGGTTGCGGCCGGAGGGTGCTCCTGCCCCGGGGGCGGCTGGAGCGCCAGGTCCGGGCCATCGTCGCCCGGCAGGAGGCGGCAGGCCCTACCCAAGATGACCGTCGGTAGGGCGCCGGGCCGGGCGGCGGCGCCCAGGGCCGCCTCCCTCATCTTCCAACGTCGCTTCCTGCCCCTGTGGCTGGCGCAAGGGCTGGCACAGGTAGCGTACTCTGCCCTCCTGTTCACGCTGCTCATCGTGGTGCTGAAGGCGACGGGCTCCAGTACCCAGACTAGCCTGCTGGTGCTGGCCTTCATCGCCCCTACCCTGCTGGTGGGCCCTCTGGCAGGGGTAATGCTGGACCGCTGGCCCAAGACACGGGTGTTGGTAGTGAGCAATGCGGCCCGGGCCGGGGTGTGCGCCCTCCTGGCCATCCTCCACCAGCACGTAGTGGCCATCTATCTGCTCAGCCTGCTATTCTCGGCGGCGTCGTTGCTGTTCAACCCGGCGGTGGTGGCGCTGCTGCCCGCCCTTGTGCCCAGGGAGCGGCTGGTAGATGCCAACAGCCTCTACAACCTGACTATCACCGCCGGCCAGCTACTGGGTATGGTCATCCTGGCGCCCCTGGTGCTGAAGCTAGCCGGGGTACGGGGAGAGGAGGCGATGTTCGCCACCGGCGCGGCCATGTTCGGGGCAGCCGCTGTCCTGTCCCTGCTCGTGCCGGGGGAGGGGGACTCGGAAGGCCCTGCCCCGCACCTGGCTGCCATGCCGAGAGAGATGAGGAGCGCCCTGGCCGCCCTGCGGCGGGACAGGCAGGCCGCCCTGGCCATGGTGCACCTGGTCACCGGCAACACCCTCGTGCTCCTGTTCGCCACTCTGATCCCCCGCTACATGGAGGACATCCTGGGCATCTCGCCCGACAACGCCGCCTTCGTCTTCGCCCCCACGGGGCTGGGAGCGCTCCTGGGGTTGCGGGTGCTGCCGTGGCTCGCCCTGCGGCTGGGACGGCAGCGGCTGGTGCCGGTGGGGCTGGCCGGCATAGGCGTCTGCCTGGTGGGGCTGGCGCTGGTGCAGCCTCTGGCTTCGTTCATGGCCCGCGCCTCCGGCCCCCTCAATCCCGAGCACCTGCTGGGGCTTTCGCTGCTGCAGTTCCTGACCATGGCCCTCGCGGGGCCGCTGGGCTTCAGCTACGCGCTCCTGAACGCCCCTGCCCAGACGGTGCTGCACGAGCGGGCGCCGCCCCACATGCGGGGGCGCATCTTTGCGGTGCAGGCGGTGCTCGCCAGCTCCTTCTCTCTGCTGCCAGTACTCTTCATCGGCGGGCTGACGGACATCCTGGACAGCCTGGCGGCTGTGCCCGGGATCACCATCGTCCTGTTGCTCATCGCCGCCGCGGTCGGCGCCCTGGCCGTTGCCTCCTGGCCCGAAGGCTCGCGCGGCAGGCAAACGACGCCCTAGGGGCCGCGACCGGCCGCGCCGGGGCCCGGTTGGCGGGCGGGCCCTCTCAGCCTTTCACTGCGATGCAGCCGCTGCCGGTGATGGTGCCCCGGTAGAGGAAATGGACCTGGCGCAGGGTGGACTCCAGGTCGAACTCGGTCAGGGCCGAGATGGCGTCCCTCGGCAGTACCACTCTGAACCAGCGCAGGGCGGCGCTGCCAGCTGTGTGGAGGACGCAGATGTTGGCCACGGTGCCGCCGATGATGAGGGTGTCGATGCCTCGCACCCGCAGGTCGTGCTCCAGGGAAGTTCCGTAAAAGCCGTCGTAGCGCCGCTTATGGTAGACGAGTTCCCCCGGCTGGGGGGCCAGCTCCTCTATGACCTCCCATCCCCAGGAGCCTACCAGGCAGTGCTCGCCGAAGAGGGCGAACTCGGGGTCGCCGGGCAGATGGGAGTCCTGGGTGAAGGCGACCGTCATTCCCGTGCGCCGAGCCTGCTCCAGCAGGTGTTGCAATGGGGGGATGGTCAGCTTGGCGCCGGGCACCACCAGCCTTCCCCCCTCCTTCACGAAGTCGTTCTGCATGTCGACGATGAGGAGGGCGGTGCGCCGCGGGTCCACCTCCACCCGCTGCGAGATCTCGTACTCGGGCACTTCCACGACCCGGTTCTCCATCTTCCCTCACCCCTGCGCGCAGCTCTCTGGCCCTATTCTGGCACTGCCCGACGCCCTTGTCACCGGCAGCGCTGGGCGCCGGGCGGGGAGCAGCGATAAGATTGGCCTGGAGGCGACTCGTGGCGCGTCGACCCGACCCGGCCGAACTGGCCATCGCTGCTGCCCTCTTCTCCTCGGTGGCCGAGGAGATGGGTGTGGCCCTTGGGCGCAGCGCCCACTCGCCCAACATCAAGGAGCGGCGGGACTACTCCTGCGCCGTCTTCGACCCGGAGGGGCGGCTGGTGGCCCAGGCCGCCCACATCCCGGTGCACCTGGGCGCCATGCCCGAGGCGGTGCGGGCGAGCTTGCCCCTGGCGCCTTTCCGGCCGGGCGACATCGTCGTCCTCAACGACCCCTACCTGGGCGGCACACACCTGCCCGACATCACCATGGTCTCGCCCGTCTTCCTGGGGCGGCGGCTGGCCGGGTTCGTGGCCTGTCGGGCCCACCACGCCGATGTGGGGGGCATGTCCCCCGGCTCCATGCCCCTGGCCCAAGAGCTGTGGCAGGAGGGCATCGTCATCCCGCCCATCAAGCTGTACGAGGCCGGCCGGCTGAACAGGGCCGCCTACGACCTGCTGCTGCGCAACGTCCGCACCCCGGAGGAGCGGCGGGCAGACCTGGACGCGCAGGTGGCGGCCCAACGCATCGGCGGGGAGCG
>BEIA01000116.1 GCA_002898715.1 bacterium HR24
GAGGCCCCAGGCGTCGGAGCGGGCAACGCGGCTGTGAGCGATATCCCCGACGATGACCACCTTTCGCCCCCTGAGGTCGCCCAGGCGGCAGCGCATGGTGTAAATGTCCAGCAAGGCCTGGGTGGGATGGGCGTGCCAGCCGTCGCCGGCGTTTATCACATGCATACGGGTGTGGCGCGCTACCAGGTACGGCGCTCCGGACTGCCAGTGGCGCATCACCAGCACATGAGCGCCCAGGGACTCAATGGTGCGCACCGTGTCCAGCAGCGACTCGCCCTTCTTCACGCTGCTTTGCTCGGCGGCGATGTTGACCACGTCAGCGCCCAGGGCCTTGGCTGCCAGTTCGAAGGAGGCCCGGGTGCGGGTGCTGGGCTCGTAGAACAGGTTCACCACGGTCGTGCCGCGCAGGGTCGGCACCCTGGGCACCTCCCGCGACAGGACTTCGCGCATGGCGTCAGCGGTCTCGAAGACGAGGAGCATCTCGGCTGGCGTCAGTTCGTCCACGTCCAGCAGGTGACGTCTGCTCCAGCCGCCCGCCTCCTGGAGGGCGGTGGGCGCGCTCTGGCCCTCCACGCTACTGCTCATCGAGGACCTCCTCTGCCGGCCGGAGGATGACCACCTCGTCGCGGCCGTCCACTTCGACCAGCCGCACCTGGACTTCCTCGCGCCTGGAAGTGGGGATGTTCTTGCCCACATAATCGGCGCGGATGGGTAGCTCCCTGTGGCCCCTGTCCACCAACACCGCCAGTTGCACCTGCCCCGGCCGGCCGAAGTCCATGAGGGCATCGAGGGCGGCGCGGATGCTGCGGCCGGTGTAGAGCACGTCGTCCACCAGAACCACCCGTTTGCCGTCGATGTCGGTGGGGATATTGCTGGGACGGAGGGCCGGGCGGGTACCGAGAGAGGGGAGGTCATCACGGTACAGACCGATGTCCAGCGCTCCCACCGGCACCGCCGCCCCCTCGAATTCGCCGATGGCCTCGGCCAGGCGTCGAGCCAGAGGCACGCCGCGGGTGCGCATGCCCACCAGCACCACCCCTTCCACGCCCTTGTTGCGCTCGATGATCTCGTGGGCGATGCGGCGGATGGCTCGGCGCATATCGGCCTCGGTCATTACCACGTGTTCGCGGGCGGAGGAGACAGAGAACGGCCCACCCGCGTTGCCGCGGATGGGCCGTGCCGATGCGCCAGTAAATTCGCTCTCGCTCGTCACTCTGTCCGCTCCCTTGCCGGCCTCGCGGGACCGGCTTAAAGGGGGCGCGCTTCTGCCTGTCACCTTATCACGTGGGCCGGCCGACCGCAAGGCCCTTCGCCCTTCGCTGCGTGGGTGCTATCATCTTGGACGAAGAGCCCCACGCGAGGAGGTCCTTCATGGCCGAGTATGTCAAGGTCGCCACTGTCCAAGAAGTGCCACCTGGCGAGATGAAGATCGTGGAGCTGGACGGCCAGGAGATCGTGGTGGCCAACCTGGGTGGGGAGTTCGTGGCCTTCAGTAACGAGTGCACTCACCGCGGCGGCCCGCTGGGCGAGGGCGAGCTGAAGGGCGATGTGGTGGAGTGCCCCTGGCACGGCGGCCAGTTCAATGTGCGTACCGGCGAGGTGGTAGCACCGCCACCATCGCGGCCCATCGCGTGCTTCCAGGTCCAGGTCGAGGGCGACGAGGTACGGGTGGCGAAGCCCTAGGCCGCCCTGTTCGCCGGGGGATCCGGCACGGGTAAGGGCGAGAAGGGCGCCCCCGCGCCCGTCCGTGCACCGGCGCACGCCGTGGCTGCAGGCCTTCAGGCCTGCTCAGGCGGGCTGCCTCTCTGTGCGACCCGCTTTCGGGCAAGGCTGAAGCTCTGCAGGCACGTGTCTTTCGGCAGGGCCAAAGCCCTGGCGCTACGCGTCTTTGGGGCAGAGATGGAGCCCTTCAGCCACGACGCCGCTGCGTCGTCCCGGGCGGTCGCCCGCTGCTACTGACCGCCGGCCAGGGGCGGTATCAGCACCACCCTGTCCCCTTCTTGCAGGGGGCGGTCGAAGTCCGAGTTCTCGTTGTTGACGATGATCACCTGCGCCATGTCATCCGGGATGCCCAGCCGCCTGACCAGCGTGTCCACCGTTGCTCCCTCTGGCAGCTCGATGGCGAACTCGCTAGCGCCATTGGGAGAGTACTTGTCGAGGTAGGCCTGCAGCTCCACCTGCACCCGCATACGTTATCGCCTCGCTGCCTGCGCTTTCATGGCCTCGAAAGCTATCATACCAAGGTTGATGCGCTCGTGGGTGAAGCGGTGCTTCCATCGGGAGATGTCCATGCGCCGCCGCAGCATGGACTGAAGCACCCCTAGCTCTTGCATGTCCTGGGGCTGGCCGATGACCACCGCCCCCACCACACGGTTGTCGCTGTCCACCAGCACCTTCCGGTAAACCCCGGTGACGCGGTCGCGAAAGACGATGGGCTCCAGGCCGGGGCCGTCCCGGAACTGGCCGACGGAGGCGCACGAGAGGCCGAACAGCTCGGTGACGTTCCAACTCAGGCTGCCCGGGTAAGTCAGGCTGTCGCCGGCCATGTTAGCGCCCGCCACCCGCCCCTGGTCGATGGCCGTGGGCCAGATGGCATGCACCACTGGCTCGCCGCTGATGAGGTCGCGGGTCTGGGCGCAGTCGCCGGCGGCGTATATGCCCGGCAGGTTGGTCTCTTGCCGCTCGTTGGTCACGATGCCACGGTCCACGGCCAGGCCGGAGCCCTGTACGAAGCCTATGTTGGGCTCCACACCAGTGCCGCAGACCACCATGTCCGCTTGGTAGGTCTTGCCGCTGCGGAGTTGTAGCGAATACTTGCCGTCCCCGTCCCGCTCGATGGCCGTCACCGCGTCGCCCAGGAGCACCTCCATGCCCAGAGAGCGCATCTCCTCCTCCAGGCGGCGGCCACCCTCGGGGTCGAGGAGCTGGGGCATTACCTGGTCGGCGATCTCCACCACCGTGTAGCGCAGGCCCGGGCGGCGCTTGAGCAGAGCGGTGATGGTGAGCAGGCTGATGAACCCCGCGCCGATGACGAAGCAGTGGCGGGCATTCTCGCTGGCCCGGTCGATCTGGCGGGCGTCGGCCAGCGTCCAGTGATAGCAGACATCCGCCTCCTGGATCCCCCGCACAGGCGGCACGCGGGAGCGGGAGCCGGTGGCGATGAGGAGGCGGTCGTAGTTGAGCGTCCGCCCGTCCTCCAGCCGTACCTGCTGTGCCTGGGCGTCCAGGGCGGTGGCGCCCACCCCCCAGATGGTCTCCACGTTGCGGGAGCGGAAGTAGTCGGGGCCCTGGAGGGTGATCTGCCGCAGGTCCTTCTCCCCGGCGATGAGGTAGGGGAGGGCGACCCGCGAATAGCAGGGCTCCGGCTCCTTGGAGACCAGGGTGATGGGCCCGGAGGGGTCGCGCTGACGTATGGCCTCGATGGCCGACAGGCCGGCAGCGCTGGCTCCCAGAATGACGTAGCTAGTCATGGCAGCCTCCTAGTGCTGGCTCAGGCCAGGCCCAGCCGGGCCAGGGTCTCGGGCAGCGGCCGCCCCTCTTCGTCCCAGCCCCGCACCCTGTAGTACTCCTCCAGCATGGGCTCCAGCTCCACCACCTGGCCCTGGACGGCGCCGCCGGTGAGCGGCTCCTTCAGCATCCGGGGAGGCAAGGTGTCGTCCTTTCGCCCCAGGCCAGCGCGGATGTTGAACATCCTCTCCAGGTTCCAGATGCGCTCTCCGGCCAGGTTCCACGCCTCCAGGTCCAGGTCTTCGCCGGTGGCGGCGTTGTAGAGGGCGCAGAGCTTGTCCGGCGTCAGTGCGAAGGTGGTGAAGGTGCAGATGCCGCTGGAGTCCTCGCAGGCCGCCTTGTCCTGGAAGGTCTTCTGTGCCTGGGCCTTCCCCTCGATGCTGAAGGGGTCGAGGCGCTGGTTGGGGGGCGCGAACCACTCGACGGACATGGTGTAGCCCCGCAGGTGGCAGGCGCCCCGGTTGGATGTGGCATAGCCCAGGCCCATCCCCTTGGCGCCACGGGGGTCATAGGCGGCGAAGTCCTGCTTCTTCACCCCCATGAACAGCTCGGGGTGGCCGTAGTACTCGGCCAGTCGATAGCCGCCCTCCGCCAGCAGGTTGCCCAGCTTGCCCTTGCGGAAGGCCATGAGCTCCAGACAACCTATGACCGCATCGGGGTTGCCGAACTTCAGCTCGAACGGCAGGTCGGCCAGGTCCTCTGGCGGGATGTAGCCCTTCTCGGCCAGCTCCATGGCGGTGGCAATGGTACCGCCGGCCGAGATGGTATCCATCGCCCACAGGTTGCACAGATAGTTGGCGTAGAGCACCGCCGCCAGGTCGCCCACGCCGCAGTCGCTGCCCAGGCCGAAGATGGTCTCGTATTCGGGCCCCTCGCCCTTGCCCTGCCACTTGGCGGGTCCGCGGATCTCGGTCACCCGGGCGCAGCCGATGGGGCAGGAGTAGCAGCCCTTGTTGCGCACGAGCATGGTCTGGGCCAGGGCCTGACCCGAAATGGGCTGGGCCTGCTCGAACTGCCCCTGCTGGAAATTGCGGGTGGGTAGAATGCCCACCGAGTTGGTGAAGCCCACGGTGGAGGCAGTGCCCAGCCCCCTGAGGGCGTGGGCTGTCACTGGCGACTGGTTGATGATCTCCAGCGATTCCATCACCAGCCGGGAGAAGGCCACCGGGTCGGCCACGGGCACCGCACCGGTACCCCGCACCACGATAGCCTTCACGTTCTTCGCTCCCATGGCCGCGCCCACGCCCGAGCGTCCGGCTGCCCGGCCCTTGTCGTTGATGACGCAGGCGACCCGGCACAGGTTCTCGCCGGCGGGGCCTATGCCGGCCACCCTGGCCTGGGGGTCCGTCTCCGAGCGCAGGATGTCCTCGGTGTGGGCAGTGTCCTTGCCCCAGACGTGGGAGGCGTCCCGTATCTCCACATGGTCGTTGTAGACCCAGATGTACACGGGCTTGGGCGCCTTCCCTTCGAGGATGACCATGTCGTAGCCAGCGAACTTCAGCTCGGGCCCCCAGTAGCCGCCGGAGTTGGAGCAGGCGATGGCATCGGTAAGGGGACTCTTGCACAGGACCATATAACGGCCGCCGGTGGGGGCATAGGTGCCGGTGAGTGGCCCAGTGGCGAAGATGACCTTATTGTCGGGCCCGAGGGGGTCGCACCGGGGGTCGATCTCCTCATACAGATACTTGGTCCCCAGGCCACGCCCACCCAGGAACTGGCGTGCCCAGTCCATGTTCAGGGGCTCCCTGACAATGCGACCGTTGGTCAGGTCTATGCGCAGGACGGTGCCGACCCATCCGTAAGGCATCTCCGATCCCTCCACTGTGGTCATGCCACGGCCGGCCGCTCGAGCTGGGCCATGCGCTCCTCCCAGGGCAGGGCCTCCACCTCGGCGTATTCCAGGGCG
>BEIA01000117.1 GCA_002898715.1 bacterium HR24
TGCCGCGGGCCCCGGCCCGCGGCACGCCTTTCCCGGGCCCGAAAGCCCCCGCGGGCGGGACGCAGCTGCGGGCCTCGCGGCCCGCCTCCAGAGCGGGCCACTGCCGCTCTCACGGGCCGCGTCCGCCCCGGCCCGTCAAACCCCCCGCGCAGCAGACGCCCCGAGCCGCGGCGCTCAGCCGCCTGACCCCGCGGGCAGCGTGCCTGGCCACATGGCCAGCGCCCGCCCGCCCCCTCGTAATGTTTGGGCCATACTGG
The DNA here is from genome assembly GCA_002898715.1 of bacterium HR24. Classification (GTDB taxonomy): domain Bacteria; phylum Chloroflexota; class Dehalococcoidia; order SM23-28-2; family HRBIN24; genus HRBIN24. The sequence goes on from BEIA01000117.1 coordinate 258, forward strand.
CGTTATCCATTCTGGATAGCAGAAAATAGCCACCTGGACACTGCGGGGGGTGATAGCCGGACAGTACGACCGACTGCTAACGGACGAAGGCACGACGCGGGCCATGGGGCCCGCACAATGAATTCTTCGACGGACAGTAGGGAGGAGACGAGATGAAGAAGCGGTTCCTGATAGGGGGGATAGCGGCGGCGGCCGTCTTCGCCACCGTGCTGGGCGTCGCCGCCAGCCTCAACGTCACCTCCGAGGGCCTGGGAGCCGGCAGCGCGTCGGTTCAGTCGTGTGACACCGACGGCGTGACGACCAGCTACACAGTCGCCTGGGACAACACTGACAATCGTTTTGAGGTCACTGGCGTCACCGTGAGCGGCATACACACCAACAATTGTAACGGTTACAACGTGCAGATAGCGCTCTTGGGAACGAGTAACACGGTCCTGGCCACTGCTGGCCCGCAGACCGTGAGCGGCGCGAGTGTGAACTTCAACTCGCTTAGCAATCCGCCCGCCGCCTCCGACGTCGACAAAGTCCAGGTGACGATCTACAAGTAGTCGCCGCCGCCGGCGGTGCAGGCTTTAACGGGTCGCTGTCTGAAGACGAGAAGCGGGGTAGGTTGCCGTGCGATGCATGGCCCCGGTGCTGGCGGCGGCGGCCGTGGGCCTGCTGGCCCTGGCCTACGGCGCCGCCGCCTCCCTGGGCATCGGCAGCGCCTCCCTGGGCGCCGGCGGCGCCGCCGTCCAGCGCTGCGACACCTCCCCCAGCAGCTCTAACCCCTTCACCAAGACCATCAACCTGGGCAGCGGCGCCAATGCCGGTAAGGTGGTATCGGTGACCATCGGCGACGTGGCCAGCGCCTGCGGCGGCGGCCAGATGACAGTCGTTCTCACCAACGCCAGCGGCGCCAAGGTCGGCGACGGGTCGGCCGGCGTGCCCAGCGGCGGCGGGAGCGTGACCGTGCCCATTGACGAGCAGCCCTCAGTGGGCAGTGTGAGGAACGTCCATGTGGCGGTCGTGGGGCCGTAGGCGGGCGGGGCGGGGGGCGCTCTTCGCTCTCCTGGTGGCGGCCCTGGTCGGGCTGCCCCTACTGGCCTATCGCCTGGCCGGGGCCGACCCGCCCACCGACATCGCCTGCGACATCGACGGCGTGGGCGTCTCCTACGGCGTGGGCTTCGCCCAGGACCCGCCCCCGCCCGGCTTCCGCGTCAGCCAGGTGATCCTCACCGGGGTGGCGTCGTCCTGCGCCGGCGCCAGCGCCAGCGTGAGCCTCTACAGCACGCCGCCCCCCAGCGGCACCGCCATCGCCAGCGGCACCGCCACCGTGCCGACTGCCTTCAGCGGCGGCAGCGTGCCCGTGGACATGTCGCCCGACCCCCTGGCGCAGGACGTGAACTGGGTGGAGGTGGTCCTGGCCGGGGGCACGGCGCCCACCGTACCCGAGTGCGGCGGCATCAAGGTAGACAGGACCTACAGCGGCAGCGACGGCCCCGACACCATCACCGGCTCCAACTTCAACGACCTGATGAGCGGCAACGGTGGCGACGACCAGCTCTACGGCGGCAACAACAAGGACTGCCTGCTGGGCGGCCCCGGCAACGACCGGCTCTACGGCGAGAACGGCAACGATGTCCTCCTGGGCGGGGGCGGCAACGACAGCCTCTACGGGGGCAATGGGGACGACGTCCTCTACGGCGGGCCGGGGACCGATTATCTGGACGGCGGCCCCGGGCGCGACATCTGCTACGTCCAGTCCGGCGAGACCTACGTAAACTGCGAGGTGGTCCGTCCCGACCCGACGGCCGGAGGGAGCTAGGTGGCCAGGATGAAGCGCTGGCGCTGGCTGGTGGCAGCGGCGGCCGCCCTGGTGGCGGTGGGGGCCGTGGGGCTGGGGGTGTGGCCCGGCGCGGCCGCCCTGCTCAACGTCACCGCCGCCAAGCTCACCACCCAGACCTTCACCGACGTGGTGGGCACCGCCACCCTCCGTCCTAACGCCGACCGCGACGGGCAGACGCACAACCAGTGGACGAGCAGTTCTACAGGAACGCCGTGCAACAGCCCCAGCGTCCAGTGCTACACCCTTCTGAACGACAACAACGCTAACACGTACATCTTCAACAGCAACCCGTCTCCCAGCCAGCAGGCGCAGTTCGAGCTCGATGACGCGCCCGCAGACGTGCCGGCCAGCGGCTCCCCTGTCGTATCGGTGCGGGTCTCCTTCGACGCCAAGAAGTCGGGGAATATTGCCAGGACCGTCGGGGCAACCGTGGAGTTGAGGCTCGGGACTAATACCGTGGCGTCGGCCAGCGACAGCGATATCTCCGACGCCGGGGAGACAGTGACGGGCAGCGAGGTCGCGGTCCCCCTGTCCAGGACGGATGTGAACAACCTGTACGTTGTGGTCACCGGAACCACGTCGGGAGGTGGCCCGGGCGGGCCGGCCGTGCTACAGGTGAGCAGCATCTCGGTGCAGATCACATACCTGAAGTAGGGGGACGGGGATGGAGACGGCAGCGGCGCAAGAGGGAAGGGAGGGCCATTTGGGCATCGCCCCGCGCCAGGGGGGCAGCCGCCGCACTGCGGCCCGGCGGCTCCTGGAGGCCCTGCGCCCACGCCTCGGGCCGGGGCTCCTGCTGGAGGCGCTGGTCCTGGCCCTGGTGGTGGCCTGGTTCTTCCTATTCCGGCCCCAGTTCCTGGGCGGGCCCGCCGCCTACGTCATCGTCTCCGGCCACAGCATGGTGCCCACCATGCAGGACGGCGACCTGGTCATCGTCCACCGCCAGGACGCCTACGCTCCGGGCGACATCGTCGCCTACCGCATACCGAAAGGGGAGCCCGGCGAGGGGCACATCGTCATCCACCGCATCGTCGGGGGCTCCGCCGAAGAGGGTTACATCACCAAGGGGGACAACCGCAGCGGCCCCGACCTGTGGCGCCCCCGCCCAGAGGACGTGCTGGGCAAGGCATGGCTGCACGTGCCCGCCGTGGGCGATATCCTGGGCGTCCTCCGCTCGCCCCTGGTCCTGGCGGCCGTCGCCGCCGTGGCGGCGGCCGTGCTGGTGCTGACCTCCGCTGACGAGCGCAGGCGCGAGGGCGAGGGGGAGTAGCCCCGGCGCCCGGTGCGGCGCGCACACCCCCTGCGGGGGGAGCGGCCCTGTGGCCTGTCGCGGCGGCGGCCCAGCCCTTAATATGGGTGTGGGCCATGAGCATCGACCAGCGCCTCCTGGACGCCATCGCCCTCAGCCGCGCCGAGTACGAGCTCATCGTCCGCCGCCTGGGGCGGGAGCCCAACCGCCTGGAGCTGGGCATGTTCGGCGCCCTGTGGAGCGAGCACTGCGGCTACAAGCACTCCAAGCCCCTTTTGCGGCGCCTGCCCGCCGACGCCCCCTGGGTACTGACCAGGCGCGGCGAGGAGAACGCCGGCGCTGTGGACGTGGGCGGCGGGCTGTGCGTCGTCCTCAAGATTGAGTCCCATAACCACCCCTCGGCCATCGAGCCCTACCAGGGGGCGGCCACCGGCGTGGGCGGCATCGTCCGCGACATCCTGGCCATGGGGGCGCGGCCCATCGCCATCCTCGACTCGTTGCGGTTCGGCCCCCTGGACAGCCCCCGCAACCGCTACCTGTTCCAGGGCGTGGTGGCCGGAATCGGGGGATACGGCAACTGTCTGGGCATCCCCACCGTGGGGGGAGAGCTGTACTTCGAGGACGCCTACAGCCACAACCCGCTGGTGAACGCCATGTGCGTGGGCGTGGCGCCGCGGGAGAGGCTGGTGCGCGCCCGCGCCGAGGGCGCCGGCAACGTGCTGATGCTGGTGGGGGCCGATACCGGCCGCGACGGCATCCACGGCGCCTCGGGGCTCGCCTCCCGTACCGACCCCTCGGCCCGCTTCGAGGAGCTGCGGCCAGCGGTGCAGGTGGGCAACCCTTTCCTGGAGAAGATGCTGGTGGAGTCCTGCCTGGACCTGGCCTGGCACCACCCGGAGTGGATCGTGGGCATCCAGGACCTGGGCGCGGCCGGGCTGACGGCGGCCACGGTGGAGGCTGCGGCCAGGGCCGGCTCCGGCGTCGTGCTGGACGTGGCCCGCGTGCCCCGCCGCGAGACGGGCATGGACCCCTACGAGGTCATGCTCTCCGAGTCCCAGGAGCGGATGCTCATCATCGTCCGCCAGGGGTGCGAGGAGAGGGTGGCTGCCCTCTTCCAGCGTTGGGAGGTGCCCTGGGCCATCGTGGGCCGGGTCACCGACGACGGCCTGGTGCGCGTGCTGGACGACGGCAGGGAAGCGGCCTGCCTGCCCGTCGAAATCCTCACCGACCCGCCCCTGTACGAGGGCCGGGGCGAGATGCCGCCGGAGCTAGTCTCTCTGCGCGCCTATGACCTGTCCTCCCTCTCCGACGTGCGCGATCCCCGGGGCGCCCTGCTCTCGCTGCTCGCCAGCCCCAACCTGTGCTCGCGGCGGTGGGTGTACCGCCAGTACGACCAGTCGGTGCTGACCAACACGGTGGTGGAAGCCGGGGCCGGTGCCGCCGTGTTGCGCCTGCGGGGCACCGGCAGCGCCATCGCCGTGACTACCGACGGCAACGGGCGCTACTGCTACCTGGATCCCGAGGCGGGCGGGGCCATCGCCGTGGCCGAGGCGGCCCGCAACCTGGCCGCCGTGGGCGCTCGGCCGCTGGCCGTCACTGACTGTCTCAACTTCGGCGACCCCGACCGCCCGCATGTGTACTGGCAGATGGAGGGGGTAGTGGAGGGCATGGCCGCTGCCTGCCGTGCCCTGAACGTGCCGGTGGTCTCGGGGAACGTCAGCCTGTACAACGAGACGGCCGGGCAGGCGGTCTATCCCACTCCGGTGGTGGGCATGGTGGGGCTCATCGAGGACGTGACCCGTTTCCCCCGCCCCGGCTCGGCCCGCCCGGGGGACGAGGTATGGCTGCTGGGCCCTGGGCCCTCGCTGTCCGTCGACGCGCTGGCGGGCAGCGAGTACCTGAAGCTGGCCCACGGCCTGATAGCCGGCCGGCCCCGCATCGACCTGGACCTGGAGGCCCGCGTGCAGCGG
>BEIA01000118.1 GCA_002898715.1 bacterium HR24
CATCGGCCCCAGGCTGCGGCCTTTGGACGTCCGCCTGTTCAGCGAGGGCGGTCAGTCGTTCTACTTCCTGCGCGACCCCCTCGGCCTGGCCCCCGAAGACACCTTCCTGCCCGCCTGGGCCGGCCCCCTGCTGGCGCTGATGGACGGCTCCCGCGACCTGCGCCAGCTCCAGGTCTCGTTCCAGCTCCTCACCGGTCGCTACCTGCCCCTGTCCCAACTGCAGGAGCTGGTGGCGGAGCTGGACAGGCGACTGCTGCTGGACGGCCCGCGCCTGGCCGAGGCCCGGCGTCGCGCCCTGCAAGAATACCGCTCGGCGCCTGCCCGCCCCCCGGCCCTGGCGGGCAAGGTCTACCCGTCCGACCCCGACGAGCTGGTACGGACGCTGGACGACTACTGCGCCCGCGCCGGCTGCCCGCCACCCCTGCCGGAAGGGGCGCAGGTGGCGGGCGTCATCAGCCCCCACATCGACTATGGCCGCGGCTGGCGCACCTATGCCCTCGTGTGGCAGGCGGCGGCCCCCGCCTGCCGGGAGGCGGAAGTGGCGCTCGTCTTGGGCACCGACCATGCAGGCGGCGGCATCCTTTCCCTCACCTGCCAGAGCTACGCCACTCCCTTTGGGGTCCTGCCCACGGCCCGGGAGGCTGTGGACGCCGTGGCCCGGGTCCTGGGCGAGGACGCGGCCTTTGCCGACGAGCTGCACCACCGCGGGGAGCACTCCATCGAGCTGCCCCTGGTCTGGCTGCACCGCCTCCGCGGAGGGGAGCCGCTGCCCGTGGTGCCCGTCCTCTGCGGCTCGCTCCTCCACGCTGCGGAAGGCGAGCGGCAGCGGCTGGAAGCCGCGCTGGAGGCCCTCGCTCGCTGGCTGGAGGGGAGGCGAGCGCTGATAGTCGCGGGCGCAGACCTGGCCCACGTTGGGCCCGCCTTCGGCGACCCGGCGCCCTACGGACTGGCCGACCGCGCCCGCCTGCGTGCCGCCGACGCCCGGCTCCTCGCCGCCATTGAGGGTGGCGACGCGGAGGGCTTCCTGGGGGCAGTGGCTGCCGATGGCGACCGCTACCGCATATGCGGCCTCTCGCCTGTCTACCTGGCCCTGCGCCTGCTGCGGGGCTGCCGCGGCCTGGCCCTGGCCTATGATCAGTGTCCCGCCGACCCCCAGGGCGGTTCTCTGGTGTCTGTAGCCGGCGCCGTCCTCTGGCGCTAGGCCCGGCCTGCCCATGCCGAAAGAGTGAGGGCGGGGCCGAGTGGCCCCGCCCTCATCTCACCTGGAGCGGACGCGCTATGCGCCGGGTCGCCTCCGGGCGCCCGCTGCCAGCACGGCTATGCCCATTAGGAAGGCCAGTCCGGCCAGCCCCAGGTAGACGGCGCTGGGGCCGCCGCCGAGGGGCCCATCGCCGCCCCTGGGCAGGGCCGCGGGGGAAGGCGTCTCGGCCGCGGGCTGCAAGCGCGGCTGGGTAGGCGTCTGCCCCGGAGGCGGGGGAGTCGGCGTCTCGCCGGCGGGCGGAATAGTGGGCGACGGGCTAGGCGACGGGCTCGGCGATGGCGACGGACTGGGCGACGGGGAAGGCGTAACGGTGGGCGTGGGCGTCTCGCCGGCGGGCGGAATAGTGGGCGACGGGCTGGGCGACGGGCTCGGCGATGGCGACGGACTGGGCGACGGGGAAGGCGTAACGGTGGGCGTGGGCGTCTCGCCGGCGGGCGGAATAGTGGGCGACGGGCTGGGCGACGGGCTCGGCGATGGCGACGGACTGGGCGACGGGGAAGGCGTAACGGTGGGCGTGGGCGTCTCGCCGGCGGGCGGAATAGTGGGCGACGGGCTGGGCGACGGGCTCGGCGATGGCGACGGACTGGGCGACGGGGAAGGCGATGGCGAGGGGCTGGGTGATGGAGATGGCGAGGGCGACGGACTGGGCGAGGGTGATGGCGAGGGCGTCGGCGTCGGCTCGCCCGTTTTCGCCGTGATGTGGCTGATGTCGTGGCAGTCCGGTCCGCTGCCCACTTTTGTGACTGTGACTGTTGGTGTGCCGACGCCGCTGACCTGGTAGCAGGTGCCAGGGTTGCCATTTAGGTCGAACTTTCCATCAGTCGTAATCCACCCGGTGTTGGTATTGCTCGCCTTAATGCACACAGCGGTTATGATCTTGCCGCTAGGAGCACTAAGTGTAAAAGGCCCCGACTCGTCTTTGAGGCTCTCTGGGTTATCACAGACGCCACCCTGGTTCTGATGGGGCTGCGCCTGGACATGGCTCGCTCCTCGTGGCATCCCCATGGCGGCCAGCGCGATAGCCAGGGCGACGGTGAACAGGCCCAGGGCCAGGGTCAGCCGCATCTCGCCCCTCATCGACCCCAGGCCCCGCCACCAGGCCGTCACCGCCGCCAGTAGTCCGCCTCGTCTACGCTTCATGTGCGTCCCCTCCTTGCATGCTCCTCTGTTCCTTGTCGACGCTCGCCACGGGGCCAGGGCAGCCAGCGACGAGACCGCTAGGGCCACCGGAGGCCCGGTAGAGGTGCCCCGCGCCGCTGTCGCCCGTCGTCGGTCGCACGATGGTCATCTCTTCGTGCCTGGCCGGGGCCCATACCCCGGCACGCGGTTCCCGTGCCGGGGAGGCTGCCCTGCCTCCCTCAGGGAGCCCCTCTCGGTGGCTACGGACTCTCCACTAAGTTGCACGGCCACTCCCATTGTCCATATGGCCAATATAGTGGGTCAACTGCTTGGCCATATGGACTGTCCACGTGGCCACCATAAGGTAAACGCCTGTAGCACCGAGTTATTACACGCCAGGGGGTACGGGAGTGCCGACGGCCGTCCGGTGCAGAAGCGCCCTAGGGGGAAGACCACGCTGTGTGGCGAGGAGGGGAAAGGGATTCAGCGCGGGGCTGGCGCCCCCGGCAGGACTCGAACCCGCAGCCTCCTGGTCCGAAGCCAGGCGCTCTGTCCAGTTGAGCTACGGGGGCGCCCGCAATCCCAGTGTAACATCCGCCCCCGCCGCCAGTAAGGGCCGGCCCCGTACCGTTCCGGGGCCGCTGCCTGCCGCGGCCAGTCGTATGCACCCGGCGCGCGTTGTAGCCCCTCGCCGGGTGTGGTCAAATAGTCAGTGGAGCGAAAACGCTATGGCGCCCGAGCAGGAAGTGCAGGTCCTGGTCAAGCAACTGGAGGAGGCGCTGGCCAACGACTCCTCCCAGGTGGAGGAGCTTTCGTCCCTCGTCTCCTCCCTGCACCCGGCCGACCAGGCCGAGCTGTACTGCCGGCTGTCGCCAGCGCAGCGCGAGGCCTTCCTCGCCCTCCTGAACGCGGAGGGGCTGGCCCGGCTTCTGGAGCATCTGCCCGAAGAAGAGGTCGAGGAGCTGGTAGCCCGCATGCCGCGAGAGACCCTCGCCCGCGTGCTCGACCACATGGAGTCGGACGAGGCGGCCTACATCATCCGCTACCTGCCCCCGGCCGACGCCGCTCGCGTGCTGGCCAACATGCGCACCGCCGCCGACGTGGCCCCCATCCTCCAGCACGCCGAAGACACGGCCGGCGGCCTCATGACCCGCGGCTACGTGGCACTCCACCCGGACATGACCGTCCAGGAGGCCATCGCCTACTTGCGCCTGCACCAGCCCTTCGCCCAGGAAGGCTATTACCTGTACGTGCTGGACGGGGCCAACCGGCTCCAGGGCGTGGTGAACCTGCGCCAGCTCATCATCGCCAACCCGGGCACCACCATCTCCCAGCTCATGACCAGGGACGTCATCTCGGTGCCGCCGGAGACCGACCAGGAAGAGGTGGCGCGGCTGATGCAGCGCTACCGCCTGAGGGCGCTGCCGGTGGTGGACGAGAAAGGGGTGCTGCTGGGCATAGTCACCGCCGACGACGTGCTCGACGTGGTCACCGAGGAGGCCACCGAAGACCTCTACCGGCTGGCCGGCGTGGGCGTGGAGGAGCGGGCCCTCAGTCCCCTGCGCGAGTCGCTGAAGCGGCGCATACCTCACCTGGTGGTGAACCTGCTCACGGCCTTCCTTTCTGGGCTCACCGTGAGCGCCTTCGAGGGCACCGTGGCCCAGGCGGCGGCGCTGGCCGTCTTCATGCCCATCATCGCCGGGCACGGCGGCAATACCGGCACCCAGGCGGCCACGGTGGTGGTGCGCTCCCTGGCCCTGGGCGACATCCGGCCCGCCGACACGGCCCGCATCGTTGCCAAGGAGGTGTCCTTCGGACTGGTGCACGGGGCCCTAGCCGGCACCCTGGCCGCCGCCCTGGCCCTAGCGCTCTACCAGAACCCGTGGCTGGCAGCGGTGGTCTTCGGCGCCATGGTTGGCAACGTGCTGGTAGCAGGAGTGGTGGGCGCGCTCATCCCCCTCGTGCTGCAAGCCTTCAAGATAGACCCCGCCCTGGCCTCTTCCATCTGGCTGACGACGTTCACCGACGTCATGGGCTTCCTGATGCTGCTGGGCGCGGGCACGCTGCTGGTGGACCACCTGACCTGAGCGCAGCGTCATCCCCGACGAAGAGCACACCGTTGTGTGAGGCGGGGCGAAAGGGGAGGGATTTTCGTGCGGGGCCGTTGGGGTGGACGGCGGGATTCGAACCCGCGATCTCCAGGGCCACAGCCTGGCGCCTTGACCGCTAGGCGACGTCCACCGTACTCGATGGCAAGGCCCCTGACGCCTGCGACAGGGGCCTGCCAGATAGAACTCTATCAGCCCCCCCACGGCCAGTCAAGGACGCGAGGGCTCGGCTAGCGCGGGGCCGACGATCGGGCCGGGGCCCGCGGCACAGGTATGCCTCCCCGCTCCCACGCCGCCGGTCTGGACCGGCGTTGCTGGCCGCGACCGCCCGCGGGCCGGCACCTGCCGCTGGCGAGGCACGCTCAGGCGACGGCGCGGGGCATCCATCGTCTTCTAACGGACGAAAGCTATACTGGGGAAGGCACATATGTGGAGGATACCTCTCGCCTCGCTGCTCCTGGCCCTCGCCCTGGCTTGTGGAACGGAGGAGGGGGCTTCCCGGCAGGCTGGCGGGACAGCGCCCGCCACCAGCCCGGGCCCCGCCTCCACCCCATCCCCCTCCACCTCCCCCGGGCCGTCGCCCTCGCCGGGGCGCCCCGTAATGGAGACGGTGGTGGAGGGCGCCCGGTTCCCGGTGGCCCTCGCCCCCAGCCCGGACGGACGCCTCTTTTACGCCGAACTGGAAACAGGACAGGTGCGGGTGGTGCGGGACGGCCGCCTGCTGCCGGAACCTTTCGCCAGCTTCCGGGT
>BEIA01000119.1 GCA_002898715.1 bacterium HR24
GCGTCCTCGTGCTCGTCGCGGGGCGTATCCAGGTCTATGTCGACGCGGGCGCGGGGAAACTCACGCTGGACCGCTTCGGCGATGCGACGCGCGACCTCCAGCGTGAGCTCGGGCTCGGCCACGGCAGCAGTCAGTATAGCTCAGGCAGGCGCCATTTGCCGCTGTCATGGCCCGTTGCATATGCTATAGGCGACCGCCCCATTGGCGACCTGCAGGAGGTGACCGATGCAGTTCGGCATCCAGACCAGCCAGGCCCACGCCACCTGGGAGCAGATGCGCGACCTGTGGGTGGAACTGGACCGGAACTCCCTGTACGACTCCCTGTGGGTGACCGACCACTTCGTCACTGGCTTCGGCACCGCCTTCGACTCCTCCGGGCCCTATCTGGAGGGATGGACGCTCCTGACCGGGCTGGCCATGGTGACGAGCCGCGTGCGCATCGGCGTGCTGGTATCGGGGGTCACGTACCGTGAGCCGGCGGTGCTGGCCAAGATGGCCACCACGGTCGACCACATCTCGGGCGGGCGGCTGAACTTCGGCATCGGCGCCGCCTGGCACGAGTTCGAGCACCGCTGCTATGGCATCCGCTTCCCGCCGCTCAGGGAGCGCATGGAGCGGCTGGAGGAGGCGGTGCACATGATCAAGCTCCTGTGGACGTCCTCGGGCTCCGTCACCTGGCAAGGCAAACACTACCGGCTGGAGGACGCGCCCTATGCGCCACAGAACGTGCAGCAGCCGCACCCGCCTATCTTCGTGGGCGGAGGCGGCGAGCGGCACACGCTGCGTATCGCCGCCAAGTACGCCGATGCCATGAACGTCTTCGGCTCGCCGGAGGTCGTGCGACACAAGATAGAGGTACTGCGCCGCCACTGCGAGGCGGCAGGGCGCGACCCTTCGCAGGTGCGGATCACGGTGACGGTGCCCTTCATGCCCACCGAGGACGAGGGGCGGGTGCAACGCTTTCTAATGGGGTTCTCGGCCAACAGGGGCGTGCCCCCGGAGGAGGCGCGGCGCTGGGTGCTGGTGGGGCGTATCGGCGATATGGCAGGGCACGTGGCCGAATATGCCGAGGTCGGGGTGCAGGAGCTCTACCTGCAGCCGTTCATTCGCCTGCGGCCGGAGCCCTTCCTGGAGTTCTCGCAGGAGGTGGTGGCCCGCCTGCGCTAGGATCGAGGGCTGGGGAGAACGAGGGCCCGCCCCTCGAGGGGCGGGCCCCTTCGTTTCATGGTCGGGAGACCCCTTCCCTGGGGGAGGGGTATTGCCTATAATGGGGACGAAGGGGGTGCAGCACTTGGCCGAGACAGCAACTCGCAGACGGGAAGGTGCCCGGCGGATAGTGGTGCCCGTGGAGGGCATGACCTGTGCGGCCTGCGTCGCCCGGGTGGAGAGGGCCATCAAGCGCCTGCCCGGCGTAGTGGACGCCCGCGTCAATTTGGCCTCCGCCCGCGCTGGCCTGGAACTGGCCCCCGGAGGCCCCACTCTGGCCGAGATCGCCCGGGCCGTGGAGGAGGCCGGCTACCAGGTCCCCCTGACCAGTCAGACCTTTCGCCTGCGTCCCGGCGGCCCCTCCCTCGACTCCCTCGCCGAAAAGCTACTTGCCCTGGAAGGCGTGGCCGGTGCGGAAGTGGACGCCGACGCTTGCACCGTCACCGTCCGGTTTTTGCCCGACATCGTCTCGGCGGCCCGTGTCCGCCGACACCTGGAGACCATGGGTTACCGGGCCGAGGGCGGCGAGGAGGCCGAGGACGCCCTGGAGCGGGAGCGGGCCGCCCGTCGTGCCGAGGTGCGCCGCCAGCTCCTGAACCTGCTCATCGCCTGGCCTCTGGGCCTGCTGGTGATGCTCGGCACCTTCCGCGACTACTGGCTGTTGCCCCATGTCGTGCCCGAGTTCATGGGACACAAGCTGTTCCTGTTCGCCCTGACCACGCCCATCGTCCTGGGGCCTGCGCGCCAGTTCTTCATCAAGAGCGTGCGCGGGCTGCTGCACGGGACGGCCGACATGAACCTGCTCTATGCCACGGGCATCGGAGCCGCCTACCTCATCGCCGTGGTGAACACCTTCTGGCCCGAGGCCGGCTTCGGCGGCGAGCGGGCCACCTTCTACGAGGCGGCCGCCCTGCTGACGGCCTTCGTCGTCCTGGGCCGGTACCTGGAGGCCCTGACCCGTGGGCGTGCCTCCGAGGCCATCCGCCGTCTGCTCCAGCTTCAGCCCCGCCGCGCCCGCGTCCTGCGCGATGGTCGCGAGGTGGAGGTGCCCGCCGACGAGGTGGTGGTTGGCGATATCTGCCTGGTGCGCCCTGGCGAGGCGGTGCCGGTGGACGGCGTGGTGGTGGAAGGCCGTTCGGCGGTGGACGAGTCGCTGGTCACGGGCGAGTCGCTGCCGGTGGAGAAGGGGCCGGGGTACCGGGTTATCGGCGGCAGCGTCAACCGGGCCGGTTCCCTGCGCGTGCGGGCCACCCAGGTGGGGAGGGACACGGTGCTGGCCCAGATCGTCCGCCTGGTGGAAGAGGCCCAGGCCGGCCGTGCGCCCATCCAGCGCCTGGCCGACTGGGTGGCCGGGCACTTCATCCTCGGGGTGCACCTGCTGGCACTGGGCGTCTTCGCCTTCTGGTTCTTCGCCGGTTACGAGCGCTGGTTCACGCCCGAGACGCGCCTGCTCATGAGCCCCTACACGCTGGCCGAGATGGGCGTCTTCGGCTTCGCCATGCTCATGTCGGTGGCGGTGCTGGTCATCTCCTGTCCGTGCGCCGTGGGCCTGGCCACTCCGGCGGCCATCATGGCCGGCTCGGGCATCGCCGCCCGCCACGGGGTCCTGTTCAAGGGCGCCGAGGCCATGGAGGCCCTGGCCAGGGTGCAGGCCGTGGTCCTGGACAAGACGGGAACCCTCACCCGCGGCCGCCCGTCGGTGACGGACGTGGTACCGGTCCCTGGCCGCAGCCGCGAGGAGGTGCTGGCCCTGGCCGCCGCCGCCGAGAGGGACTCGGAGCACCCCCTGGCCGAGGCGGTGCTGGCCGCAGCCAGGGAGGAAGGGCTGGAGGTCGCCCGCGCCGACTCCTTCCAGGCCCTGCCCGGCCAGGGAGTGGAGGCGTGGGTGGACGGACGCACGCTGCTGCTGGGAAACCGGACGCTCATGGCCGAGCGGGGCATAGCGCTGGACGGGCTGCTGGCCGAGGCGGAGCGACTGGAGGGCGAGGGCAAGACGGCCGTCTTCCTGGCCGTGGACGCCCGGCCGGCGGGGCTGCTGGCCGTGGCCGACACCCTGAAGGAGAATGCCGCTGCAGCCGTGGCCGCCCTGAAGGCCCTGGGCCTTGAGGTGGCCATGCTCACCGGCGACAACCGGCGCACGGCTGAGGCCATCGCCCGGCGGCTGGGCATCGACCAGGTGCTGGCCGAGGTGCTTCCCCAGGACAAGGCGGCCGCTGTGCGCCAGCTGCAGCAGCAGGGCAAGCGGGTGGCCATGGTGGGCGATGGCATCAACGACGCCCCCGCCCTGGCCCAGGCCGACGTGGGCATCGCCATGGGCGCCGGCACCGACATCGCCAAGGAGGCAGGCCACGTGGTGCTGGTGCGGGACGACCCCATGGACGTGGCCACAGCAGTGGAAACGGCCCGCTTCACTCTGCGCAAGGTGAAGCAGAACCTGGCCTGGGCCTTCGGCTACAACGCCCTCGCCCTGCCCATCGCCGCCGGTGTGCTCTATCCGCTAACCCACCAGGTAGTGAGCCCGGAGCTGGCCGCCCTGCTCATGGCCCTGAGCTCCCTCTCGGTCAGCCTCAACTCGGCAGCTATGAATGGCTGGCGGCCGCCCGCCAAGCGGGAGACGTCAACATGAGAGGCACGGCCTGGCTGGGCATCGGCGGCGCCGTGATGGGCGCGGCCCTCATGGCGGCGGCCCTGGTGCTGGGGGCGTGGCTCAAGGGCGGTTACGGTTCGGGCGCCCTGGCCGGGGCTGGCCTCTGGACGTTTTTCCTGGGCCTCATCGTCCTTCTCCCGGCGACGGTCTCCCTCGCCCGCGAAAGGCGAGCGAGAGGTAAAATAGAATCGGGGTGACGCTCATGTGGGGCATGCACGAGGGCTGGGGCTGGTGGATGCTCTTCGGCTGGCTGTGGTTCGTCCTGTTCTGGGGCGGCATCATCGCCCTCATCGTCTGGGCGGTGGACCGCCTGACGCGACGGCCCCGTCCGGCCGACGATGCTGACGCCCGCGCCCTGGCCCTGGCCAAGGAGCGCCTGGCCAGGGGCGAGATCACCAAGGAAGAGTACGAGGAGATCCGTCGGCTCATTCTGACCTGACGCGTCGGCACCTTCTCCGGGGGGTGAGGACATGGTCAGGGACCCGGTGTGCGGCATGGAGATAGACCACCCCGCCCATGCCGCCGCCAGCGCTACCTACGCCGGGCACACCTTCTACTTCTGCGCGCAGGGCTGCAAGGAATCCTTCGAGCGGGAGCCCGGGCGCTACGTGTGGAAGGCCTTCGGCCAGGGCTAGCCGCCGGAACGCAGGCGATAGATGTTCTCCGTGTCGCTGAAGTAGAGGGAGCCGTCGGGCGCCTGCTTCACGTCCAGCTGGCAGGGGTAGCCTGTATCCTGCGGCTCCACTGCCTGCCACTGCCCCTGACGCACCTGTTGCAACTGCTCGGCCGGCACCCGTAGCAGCCTCTCGCCGAGGTAGGTGCAGAAGAAGAGGTCGCCGCGGAAGGGCAGGGCGTCGTGCCAGTAGACAGCTACGCCCGTCGGCGCAGTACTGCGGCTGCCCGACTCCCAGATGGGGTCGACGAAGCGAGAATCGCCGGCGCGGCCCATGACGGTGGGCCAGCCGTAGTTGGCGCCCCGCCGCACGACGTTCAGCTCGTCGCGGCCGCTGGGCCCGTTGTCGGTCAGGAACAGCTCGCCAGTCTCCGGGTGGAAGGCGAGGCCGAATATGTTGCGGAACCCCAGGGCGTAGGCAGGAGAGCCGGGGAAGGGGTTGTCGGGCGGGACCGTGCCGTCGGGCCGCAGCCGCAGCACCTTGCCGTTGGGCCGCTGGGGGTCCTGGGCCAGGGCGGCCGCCTGGGCGTCCCCCAGGGAGACGTACAGCAT
>BEIA01000120.1 GCA_002898715.1 bacterium HR24
TCGCGGCCCCTGGCGCCCCTGCTGTTCGTGGCCGACCCGGAGACGCCTTCTGGCATCGTGGGGCTGGTGGCGGGCCGCCTGGTCGAGGAGTACCACCGTCCTGCCGTCGCCTGCGAGCGTGGGGAGTCCCTGAGCAGGGGCAGCGCCCGCAGCATACCCGGCTTCGACATCGCCGCCGCCCTCCACGCCTGCGGGCACCTCTTCCTCAAGCACGGCGGCCATCCCCAGGCGGCGGGCTTCACTGCCCCCAGCGAGAATCTGGAGGCCATTGCCGGTGCGCTGACGGCGCTGGCCGAGCGCGAACTGGCCGGCGCCGACCTGTCGCCGTGGCTGGAGATCGACGCCGTCCTGCCCCTGCGCTCCCTGCGCGGCGAACTGGTGGCGTGGCTAGACCGCTTCCAGCCCCACGGCCCGGGCAACCCCGAGCCCCTCTTCCTGGCGCGGGGAGTGCTGGTGGCCGATGCCCGCCCTGCGGGAGGCGACGGCCAGCACCTGCGCCTGAAGCTCAGGGACGGGCCGGTGACCTGGCCTGCCTTCGGCCGCCGCCTGGGCGGCAAGCTGCCCCGGGCTGGCCAGCGGCTGGACGTGGTCTACTCGGTGGTGCGCGACCGCGACGGCGAAGGCGCCCTGGAGCTGCGCCTACACGACCTGGCCCCATCGGCCGGAGCTATCGTCTAGGTTATAATCGATTTGTGAAGCTGGACCGCCTGCAACTGGTCAATTTCCGCAACTTTCGCCGCCTGGAGCTCCCCTTCTCGGCCGGCGCCCACCTGCTGGTGGGCGACAACGCCCAGGGCAAGACCAACCTCTTGGAAGCCATCTACCTCCTCTCCACCCTGCGCGCCTTCCGCGCCGAGAGCGATGCCCAGCTCGTGAACCACGATGCCCAGGCCGAGGGCTTCCCCGCCGCCCGCGTGGCGGCCGAGGTCACCACCGCTGCCGGCCCCCTGCGGCTGGAGGCGGTGGTCTCCCTGCGCGAGGGCCCCTCGGGACCCCTGGCCACCAAGACGGTCAGGGTGAACGGCGTCCCCCGCCGCCTGAGCGATGCCGTGGGCCTGTTCCTGGCCGTCCTCTTCACGGTGCAGGACCTAGAGCTGCTGGAGGGGCCACCGGCCCTGCGCCGCCGCTACCTCGATACCCTGCTGGGGCAGGTGGACCGCGAGTACCTGCTGGCCCGCCAGCGCCTGGAGAAGGTGCTGCTGCAGCGGAACCACCTGCTGCGCCGCCTGCGCGAGCGCTCGGCGCGGCAAGAGGAGCTCGAATTCTGGGACGAAGTGCTCGCTCAGGACGCTGCCACACTGGTATGGGCGCGGGCACGGGCCGTCGAGGAACTGCAGGCGCTGGCCGCGGCTGCCCATGCTTCTCTGGCCGGCGGGGCCGACTCTTTGGGCATCATGTACCGCCCTCGCCTGGGCGGCGAGAGCGCCGCTGCCCTGGGCAGCTCGCGCCCGGACCTGGCCGAGGCCTTCCTGCGCGACCTGAGGGGCCAGCTACCTCACGATGTCGCTCAGGGCGCTACCACCCTGGGCCCTCACCGCGACGACCTGGAGTTCCGCCTGGGCGGTCGCCCCGCCGCCGGCTACGCCTCCCGGGCGCAGCAGCGCAGCATCGCTCTCGCCTTGCGCCTGGCCGAGGCATCGCTGCTGCGGGCCAGGCGGGGCGAGATGCCCGTGCTGCTGCTGGACGACGTGCTATCGGAGATGGACTCCAGCCGGCGGGGGAGGGTGCTCGCCGCCATCGCTGAGTACGAGCAGGTGCTGGTGACCTCGGCCGATGTGGACGCCTTCCCGGCTGGCTTTCTGGCCCGAGCCCGCCTCTACCTGGTGGCGGGAGGGGAGGTCACTCCCGCCCTGGACGTGGCGGGGGCGCGAACAGGGGAGAGCTGAGCCCGGCCCTGACCACGGCCCACAGCGCCCCGGGCACCGCCTCTATTACCGGCTCCGACAAGGGCAGCGCGTCGCCGTCCAGTTGCAGGGGTAGCGGCTCCGGCCACTCCATCTCCAGCCGGCGGGCCTGCCGGTAAACGACCCGTCGCGACCGCAGGTGTCGGCCGAGGGCCACCATCAGCGCATGGAGCACGATGTCTCGCAGGCTGTCCCCCTGGAACAGGCACAGGTCCAGCAAGCCGTCGTCCACCCGGGCCAGAGGCGTTACGTGGACCAGCCCGGCGTAGTTGCGGGTGTTGCCCGCCACCAGCATCAGGGCGCGGGCATGGACAGTCTCGCCATCGGCCCGCACGGCCAGCGGCCGCCCCCGCCAGCGCAGCGATTCCAGGACGGCGGTCAGGGCGTAGGCGGCCGCCCCCAGATGTCGCTTGGCCCGGGCGCCCACCCGCCGGGCGATGTGCCCGTCCAGGCCCAGGCCGGCCATGAGCAGGAAGTAGTGCTGGCCAGCCCGGCCCAGGTCGACCCGTCGCCTCTCACCCGTCACGATGGCGCGGGCGGCCGCCTCCGCTCGCAGGGGGATGCCCGTTTCCCGGGCCCAGATGTTGACGGTGCCCGCCGGGATGGGTGCCAGGGCCGTGCCGGTGCCCGCCAGGCCGCAGGCCGCCTCCCGCAGGGTGCCGTCGCCGCCACAGACCAGGACCAGGCCGCAGCCCTCGGCAGCGGCGCGGGCGGCCAGTTCGGTGGCGTGGCCGGGGGCGGCCGTTTCCTGCCAGGTGGCGTCCCAGCCGGCCTCGGCCAACAGGGCGCCTACCCGCGCTAGCTGCCGCCGGGACGGCAGGTTGCGGGCGGTAGGGTTTACGATAACCAGCGCCTTCCGCCGCCCGTGCGGGCTCTCCGGTGTCACCATCGGCTATCATAGGGCGCCGTGCATCGCAAGGCCACGGCTGACGGTAGCCCTAAGCCCGGCCGACGCCTATCATCCCAACTTGGGGAAAGAAGACGGAGAGGAGGAGAGAATGGCCGAGGGAATGGGCATCAAGCGCCTGGACCACGTGTCCTGGGTGGTGTGGAGGGTGGACGACGTCCTGCCGCTACTCACCGAGCTGATGGGCATGCAGGTAGTGGCCCGCTTCCGGGACGAGGAGCAGGGCTATGCCGGCGTCGCCCTCCGCGTTCCCGGTGGGAACGCCGAGTTCGAGGTCCTGGAGCCGGTAGGCGAGGACTCCTTCCTGGTGCGCTTCCTGAAGGAGCGTGGCCCCGGCCTGCACCACGTCACCTTCATCGTCGAGGACACGGAGCGGGCGGCCGAGGCCATCCGTGCCTTCGGCATCGAGCCCTGGGGAGGGGTGCGCCAGCGCGACGGCTGGTCCGAGACCTTCATCCACCCCAAGGACTCGGGTGGCGTGCTGTTCCAGTTCTACACCGAGATGGGCCACGAACACGGGGAGGGGCCGGCCAAGTGAGCGCCCTCGTCCAGCCCCGGGAAGGGGAGCTGAAGCTCAACGGCCTGCGCGTCCATTACTTCGAGTGGCGCGGGCGCGGCCAGCGCCCCCTGGTGCTCCTGCACGGACTGCGCGACAGCGCCTACTACTGGCAGGACTTCGCCAACCGCCTGCTGGACGAGTTTCACATATTCGCTTACGACCAGCGTGGCCACGGCGAGAGCGAACACGCCCCCGGCGGCTACCTGGTGTGGGCCTTCGCTGCCGACCTGGCGGCATTCGTGCGGGAGCTGGGGCTGGAGCGCTTCGACCTGGTGGGCCTGTCGCTGGGCTCGCGCTGCGCCATGGCCTACGCCCGCGAGAACTGGCACCGCCTGGGACACCTGGTGTTGGTGGACATGGGGCCGCAGATGGCCCGGCGCGGCGCTGTTGGCCTTAAGGAGGACATGACCAGCAGCGCCTCCCGCCCTCCCTCGGCCTTCAGCCGAGAGGATGCCCTCGCCTTTCTGCGTCAGCAGTGGCCCAGCCTGGACGGGCCCTCCCTGGAGCGCTACCTGCGCAACGCCTTCGTCCAGGTTGACGACGGCGCCTACGTATTCCGCTATGACCGTCGGCTGGCCGATATCACCACCAAGGCGGCCATCGTCGAGATCGACTTCCTCTGGGACGCACTGACCCGCATCCGCTGCCCCACGCTGGTGTTGCGTGGCGAGGAGAGCCCCATCCTGGACGAGGAGATTGCGGCCCGCATGGTCTCCTCCCTGCCCGACGGCCGCCTGTACGTCTTCGTGGGCACTGGCCACTCCCTGCCGCGGCTGCGGCCAGAAGAGTTCGCCCGGGTAGTGCGGGCCTTCCTGCTGGACAGGCCCCTGCCTGCCCCCTGAGCTACTTCCTGCTCTTGCGCTTCTCGGCGCGGGAGGCCATGAAGGCCATGAGGGCCAGCCCGCCCACCACCGCCGCCAGGAATATGACGCCGAAAGTGGACTCGTGGCCGATGGCGTGCAGAAAGACCGTTTCCCAACCCAACGTCCAGT
The DNA here is from genome assembly GCA_002898715.1 of bacterium HR24. Classification (GTDB taxonomy): domain Bacteria; phylum Chloroflexota; class Dehalococcoidia; order SM23-28-2; family HRBIN24; genus HRBIN24. Next base: position 4,363 of record BEIA01000120.1, read on the forward strand.
CCTCCTTCACTGGGGGATGCGCACCTCGAATGTGGCGCGGGCGTCCAGCAGGCCCTGCCGCCGCACGATGACCTGCGCCTGGTAGCGCCCCGGCAGGCTGAGCTGCTGCGTCTGCAGGATGTAGTGCTCGGGCGGGTGGAGGGGGTCGAGCCTCTCCTCCACCGTGCCCAGGTTCTGGTCCAGGTACCGCCAGCGGACCAGCACGTCCTGCACCGGCCGCTGGTCGCCGTTGGTGTCGACCAGGTATAGCTGGACCCAGTTGGGGCCGGCGCGTCCCGGGTTCACCAGCAGCGTCAGCATGAGGTCGTCGGCACGCTGCCGCTGGCTGAGGCCCACCGGCTCCTGCTGCTCGGGCGACTGGGCCAGGGCGCCGGAACTGGCCGGAGGCGACGTGTTGACCAGGAAGGCGGTGGCCGCCACCACCGCCACCGCCAGGGCGATCTCGGCCAGGACGGCCCGGCGCAGGCGCCACTCCCACACCCGCACCGCCTGCAGGGCCGACCGCGCCAGCGACTGCAGGCGCGGTCGCACCAGCAGCAGGTTGAAGGCCCCCAGGAGCAGAAGGGGCAGGAAGAAGGCGCTCTTGGCCAGCAGCGCCCGCCCGTAGGCGGAGCTGGCCAGCTCGCCGGGGCTGTCCAGCGTCAGCAGCGCCTGGGCCAG
>BEIA01000121.1 GCA_002898715.1 bacterium HR24
GGGCAGCGCGAGGTGAGCCACGACCCGCCCTCAGGGAGGTGGCCCGAGAGGCGCTGGAACTGCTGGCCGACGCCACCGCTGCCCTTTCCGGCACGCCGCTGGAGTCGGAAGGCCACAGACTGTCCTATCTGATGGTTGTCACCGCCATGCGCTCCCTGTGGGCGGCCTGGGAACTGACGGAGCAGGGCTACCATGCCCAGGCGGCCACGGTGGTGCGCTCGGCCCTGGAGTACTGGGCTGCCGCTGTCTACCTCTGGAAGCGGCCCGAGGACGCGCGACTGTGGCTGGAAGGCAACACCCGTCGGCTGCCGCCAGTGGAGCAGATGCGGCGCACCCTGACCAAGCCCCATGCCCAGCACTGGCGTCGCTCCTACGACCGCCTGAGCGAGGTGGCTCATCCTCGCCTGCGGGGCTTGCTGGAGGCCCTGGAGGTGGCCCGCCACGACCCGCTGGAGGAAGGCGGCGGCCCCGCCCGGGGCCAGGCGGTGGCCCGGGAAATGGCCCGCGCTGCCCTGGCCATGCTGGACACAGTGCCCCTCCTGGCCCAGGCCGTGGAGAACCAGCCTGAGCTGAAGCGGCGCCTGGACTCGCTGCGAGAGCGCCTGAAGGCGGCGGAGGACTGAGGCCGCCCCGTCCTGCGACATGGACATGGCCCCGACAGCCAGACACACGCCCTGGACGCACGGTCGGCTGCCTTCGGCCGACGAGCTGGAGTCCCTGTTCCGGCGGGAGGGGCTGACGCCACACTGGTGGAGCAACGGGCCCGGCGAGCGCTATCCCGTGCACTTTCACCCCTACCACAAGGTACTCTACTGCTATCGGGGCGCCATCCGCTTCGGGCTGGCGCCCGATGGTCCGGTCTTCGAGCTGGCCCCCGGCGATCGGCTGGACCTTCCCGCCCTGACGCCCCACTGGGCGGTGGTCGGGCCGGAGGGCGTCACCTGCATCGAGGCGCCGCGAGGGTAAGGACGTGCGCCTGTCCGACCCCGGCGCGGTGGAGGCCATCGCCCAGGTGCTGGGCGCCGAGGCCAAGCGAGCACCCTTCCAGGTGCCCCGGGGCCCCAGACGCCTCGACGCCGACGAACAGGGCGAGCCGGTGTACCAGCTCTCGCTGCCCAGTGAAGAGTCCGGCGGCCAGGTCCTCATCACCCTCTGGCCTACCCTGGGACGGGTGGATGTGCGTCTGGGCAACAATTACTGGGTGCTGAAGGGCGTGGAAGCGGTGGACCTCTACCCCGGGGTGGAGGTGCTCTTCCGGCGGAACGACCCGCCTGCCTTCCTGTTCGTCTCGGTGAAGGGGCGGGTGGCCATGGTGGGCTAGAGGCGGACCCGGCGGCCACAACCCAGGCAAGTCCAGATTTCCGCCTCCCTGGCCGGCCAGCCCGGAGACTCGTCCTGGAAGATCAGGACCTCGGGCGCTGCCACAGCCATCTCCAGCAGCCAGCGGAGCCGCCCTTTGGGGCGGCGCTCCACGCGCCAGCGGCTGGCCCCGCAGCGCCGGCAGGTGGGGCCGCCGCGCCCCTCCACCAGCTCGCCCTCTTCCGGCCTCGTGGTCACGATTGGAGCAGGTCCAGGAACTGCTTGAGTATGCGGGCGGTGGCGCCCCAGATGCGGTAGCCGTTCCAGCGGAAGGCCGGCACCAGCACCGGCGTGCCGCGCCACTGCCGCAGTTCCAGCTCCATGTTGCGCCAGTCCAGCAGGTGGGGCAGGGGCACCTCCAGCAGCGAGGCCACCTCGTGCGGGTGAGCGCAGAACTGGTAGCCCGAGTCGCAACGCAGGACGCCGACGTAAGGGGTGACCAGGAAATTGGTGATGGTGATGATGTCGTCCAGCCGGCCGATGACCTCCACGTCCTCGGGGCGGATACCCGCCTCCTCGTAGCTCTCGCGCAGGGCGGTGGTCATCAGGTCGGGGTCTTCGGGGTCGCGGGCGCCGCCGGGAAACGATATCTGGCCTTTATGGTGCTCCACATGGTGGGTGCGCTCGGTAAAGAGGACATGCACCTCGCCGTCCTTCAGGTACAGGGGTACCAGCACCGCCGCCGGCACCGTCCCCGGTTCGCGAATGGTGAGCGGAGAATAGGCCGCCAGGGCCGCCCTCGCCTTGTGGAGCAGGGCATCGCCGCTTACACCGGTGGACTCCATGGCCATGTCCCCACTCCTAGTATAGCTGGCCCCGGAACGGGCCCGTGTGTCCCTCTCAACCGGCCGTGCTCGTCCGCCAGCGGGCGAGGATCTCGCGGAAGCTGCTCACGTCCCAGAACGACCATCCCCTCAGCGCTGCACGGCGCAGATGATCGTAGGCCGCCCGGCGGGCCGGCAGGAGCTCATCGTATGCCGGCGTGCCCGCCGCGTCCTCGCAGAGGCATAGGAACCGCTCCAGCAAAGCCAGCAGCCTCTCTCGCCGCGCCCGCAGTGACGAGAGGCGCAGGTCGTCTGCGGGCGGCGCCGCCAGGGCCCCGTCGATCTCGGCTATCAGCGCCTCCCCGGCCGGGAGGGCCGCCGCCACCAGGGCAGCCCGCGCAGTGGAGAGGACGTCCCGCAGGTCGGCCAGGTCATGGAACAGGTCGTGGGCGGCCGAGTCCAGTTCGGCCGCGACGGACTGGAGGAGCATGAGGCAGAGGTTGACCTGGGCGCGGCCGTAATCGGACGACGCCTCACGCGCCAGCTCCTGCAGGGCCGCCTGGACGATAGCGATGGTCTCGGCCGCGTGGGGTCGCATGGCCTTTCAGACATCCATGAGCGCCATGATCTCCAGCTCCAGGCGGGGGTTGCCGCGGGCGGTGAGGGCAAGGATGGGTTCCCGCGACTTCCCCTCGGCCAGGGCGCGGGCGCCGGTGATGAAGATGGTGGCCAGCTTGACGTTGCCCAGCACCTCCCAGAAGCGGACGGCCTCGGGGTCGACCTGGAGGCCGGTCAGCTCTTCGTAGAGGCGGAAGAAGCGCTCTCGCTCCAGGAGGCCGCCCACCCGCTCGTCGCCAGCCCAGCGCCAGGGCCGCAGGCAAGCCCAGGCCAAGTCCTCCAGGGGGTCGCCCAGGTGTGCCATCTCCCAATCGAGGACTCCGCGGACCTCGCCCTGGGGGTCGTACAGGAAATTGCCCACGCGGTAATCGCCATGCACCAGGACTATACGCTGGGCAGGAGGCGGCAGGTGGCGCCTGAGCCAGCGCAGGGCGGCCCGCAACACGGGCTGGGGCCCCAGCGCGTCCCTTTCCAGCACCTGCTCCCACTTCTCGATCTCGCGGCGGGCGCACTCGGACGGTGCCGGGGGAGGGCCCAGGGCCTCCCCCAAGCCCAGAGAGCCCCAGTCCAGGGCGTGCAGGGAGGCCAGCACCTGGACGAAGCGCTCCGCCAGCCTGGGTCGCGCCCCTGCGTACTGCGGGTCGGCCAGGAGCGCATGGGGCGCCGTCTCGCAGCCATCGATGCGCTCCATGACGAAGAAGGGCCGCTCCAGGTACTGGCCGTCGGTCTCGAGCCAGAGCACCCTGGGGACGGGGACGCCGGCCCTGCCCACGGCGGCCATGACCTGGAACTCCACATCGCGGTCGGTCACGAGCAACGAGGCCGGGGGATCGCGGCGGATGACGAAGCCCCGATGCAGGCGGCAGCCGTCCTCTTCCCAGGAGGCGTCGAAGGCCCAGGTCTCGCGAGAGGCGCCGCCCGGGATACGGCGCAGGCCCGACACCTGCACCTCCCTGGCCCGGGGGAGGCGATGAGAGAGGTAACGGGCGATCTGCTCTGCCAGCACGACAGCCACCCCGGAGGCAGAGGGTAAGATAGCAGGGATGGGGCGTCGTTTACAAGGAGCGCTCTGGTGGGCCCGGAGGGATTCGAACCCCCAACCAACCGGTTATGAGCCGGCCGCTCTGCCCTTGAGCTACGGGCCCGGGCGGTGTCGATATCGCCAGCGTCCCCGATGCGGGTACGCCCGCCAACCTAATTTTAGGCCGGCTGGCCGGCCCCCACAAGGAGCCTCGGGCCTGTGGCCGGGGGCGAGGCGGCGGCGCTGGCACACAGTGCCCCCGGCCCGCCCTTGAGCGACGGCGCGTCCCCGCTGATTGCCGGCAGTAAGGCCTTCGCAACTTAGCTCGCCCTTCCCGCCTTGTGGCGCCGGGGGTTGACTCCCGGCCGCGGGCGCACTATAAGAGAAGCGACCGCTTTATTCCGAAGATAGGTTTATGTGTCTATGCGGATAAGCTGACCTGTCCGTCTGCCCGTCGCTGTAACCGCCCCGGAGGTAGCCCGTGCGTCTGCGTCCCGTCCTCGCCCTGGCGGGCCTGGTGGCCCTGCTGGGGTGGGCCATGCTCGCTCGCGCCCCTGACGCGGTCGGCGTGGTGTCCTTCACTGTCAACACCACCGACGACACGCCGGACTCGGACCTGAGCGACGGGCAGTGCCTGGACCAAGACAACAACTGTTCTCTCCGGGCGGCCATCATGCAGGCCAACGCCTTGGAGGGGACATTCGAGGTGCGTCTGCCTGCCGTCGGCCCTTACCGGCTCATGCGCCAGTGGTTCGATGCCGGCGACGACGACGTGGCCTGGGTGGGCGACCTGGACGTCAGGAACCACATCACCGTCGTCGGCGACACCGGTCAGACGGGGACGACCGCAGTCATCGAGCGCGGCGACATCGGGGAGTGCGTTATCGAGGACCACATCGTCGCCGGCTACGAGTTCCGCATCTTCCATGTGGCCCCGCAGGGCTCGAGCGCCAAACTCGTGCTGGTCAACGTGGAGGTGCGGGGAGGCTGCGCCGCCGACGGCGACGGCGGCGGCATCCTCGTGGAGGCCAGTGGCTCGCTAGAGACCGCCGCGGGCACTGTCGTCGCCGGCAACCGGTCACGGAGACAGGGCGGGGGCATCCATTACGCCGGCACCTGCGAGGGGTGCGGCCTGAGCCTCGACCGGAGCACCATCACCGACAACTCGGCGGTGCTGGGCGGGGGCCTCAGCGCCCACGGGACCGGCCCTGGACCCGGAGTGAGCATCGTCGACAC
>BEIA01000122.1 GCA_002898715.1 bacterium HR24
AGAGCTGGGGCGGTATGGGGAGTGGGGGGAGAGCGAGCGGATAGTGGGCAACCTGGCGCGGGCCTTCTCCGAGCTGCGCGGCGAGCCGCCCTGCCATCCTATCGACCCCTTCTGGGTGGCGGGGCTGATGGAGCAGTACCTGGGTCGGCCTCTCGTGAGCAAGGCCTGAGATGCACTTGAAGCGCTGTGCGCGCAGCCCCTAACTCGGTTGCTCGCCCGTGCCCAGCGCCCTCGCCAGCATGCGTATGTCGCGATACAGGTCTGGCGAAGCGCTGACGCTGAACAGGAAGCCGTCGATCCCTAGCGCCTCCAGGGCCTGCGCTTTCTTGCGACAGTCCTCGGGCGAACCGGCCAGGGCGAAGCGTTCCAACAGATAGTCCATTAGTCCCAGTTCCTCGGCCAGAACCACGTTGGGGTTGGTGCCGGGTTGCAGGTGCTGCCTGGTGGAATAGCCCCGGCACATGCGCGCTACCGCCTCCTCCATACCCCGCGGTATCGCCTTGTCGCGGGGATTACCACTGAGGACGTAGCTGGCGATGCCCACCGCTGCACCCTTTACCTCTTCGATGGCCTGGTGGGCGTCTTCAGCACAACTGGCCACACCCATGACCCAGATCTCTATCTGGCGCCAGTCGCGCCCGGATGCCTCCGCACCCCTGCGGATGTGCCCGACAGCCTCAGCGACCAAGTCGGGAAGTAGTCCGACGTTGACGAAGACGGCGTCGGCCACCTGCCCAGCTATGAACAGGCCCTTAGGGCCCGACGCGGCTAGGAATATAGGCACCGGCCGCCGCGCCCACGCTATCTGTACCGTGCCCCCGTCCACGGCCACGGCTTTGCCCGCCATAAGGTCGCGCAGCAGGGGTACGACGTGGCGCATGCTGGTTGTGGAGGCCGCCCGGAGGCCCAGGTTGTGCACGCCGCTGTAGCCGCCGGAGATGCCGAGATAGGCTCGCCCGCCAGATATGGTGTCGATGGAGGCCACGGCGCTGGCCGTGACCGTCGGGTGGCGGCTCACGGGGTTAGTGACGCAGGGGCCCAACAGTATGCGCGAAGTGTTGAGGGCTGCCAGCGTGAGCCCCACGTACACGTCCAGCGCCAGGGCAGGGGTATCGGCCAGGCCAAGCAGGTCGTAGCCCAGCGACTCCATCTGGCGGGCCGCTGTCACGACGGTCTCGGCGGTGCGGGGGAAAAACAGGAGTCCAGATTTGGCCATCGTCTCTTCCTCGCGACGCGTGCCCGTGCTGGTGCGGACCCGCCGCTGCTGGTGGCACATACGATATTCCCCCACGCAGTGAATGGTCAACCGCTGCAGGGTGTTGGCGAAAAACGATGCGCGGACGCGGTCGCATCTGCACCCTCGTAGCACCGGAGTGGGCTGTCTGCGTTCGTCTCCTAAGGACGCCCCTGCTGCGGGCTGGGGCTGGCGGGGCGGGGTGGTGCCCCGTGCCCCTGGGGCTGACGGCCCGCACGGAGGGAGCCAGCCCCTCGGTTGTCGGCACAGGCGGACTGCCCCTTGCCAGCCAGGGCCGGGCTGCCTTGACAGCGGGGGACGCGTGTGGGTAGATAGCTAATTGAGCTTTCCCGTCGCCCGACAGCTCCGCATGCCCGTAAACAAGGTCGTAGCCAGCTTCGACGAGGCCGTCAGCGACATCTTCGACGGAGCCGTGCTCCTCATCGGCGGCTTCGGCGGGCCGGGCGAGTGCCCCAGCTATCTCATCGCCGCTGTGGCCCGCAAGAACGTCCGCGACCTGACCATCGTCGCCAATCTGGCCGGGTGGGGGCTGGAGCTGGCAGCGGACGTGCGCGAGCGGCTCGCCCCCGTCCTGCCCATCCCGCCCGACTGGTACGATCAGGGGCTGCTGGTGGAGAGGGGCCAGGTCAGGAAGGGCATCCTCTCCTTCCCGGCGGCGCCCGGCCACTATCTCATGCCCTTCGAGCGGGCGCTGCTGGAGGGGAAGGTGGAGGTGGAGCTGGTGCCGCAGGGCACCCTGGCCGAGCGCATTCGGGCGGCCAGGGCGGGCATCGCCGCCTTCTACACGCCCACGGGTGCGGGCACCTTCGTGGCCGAGGGCAAGGAGGTGCGGGAGTTCGATGGGCGGCCCTACGTGCTGGAGAGGGCGCTGCGGGGGGACTTCTCGCTCATTCGTGCCCACAAGGCGGACCGGTACGGGAACCTGGTGTACCGGGGTTCGTCGCGGACGTTCAACGCCACCATGGCTGGGGCGTCGCGCATCACCATTGCCGAGGTGGACGAGGTGGTGGAGGTAGGGGAGCTGGACCCGGAGTGCGTGGTGACGCCCGGGGTGTACGTGGACCGGGTGGTGGTGCGGCCCAGGGAGCCCCGCCCCTGGCACGAGCCCATGTGAAGGAGGTGGGGAGAGCGATGGCCGGAGAGCGGCTGGACGAGCAGGCCATGGCCCTGCGGGCCGTAAAGGAGTTCCAGGACGGCATGGTGGTGAACCTGGGCGTGGGCATACCCACCCTGTGCAGCCTCTATGTGCCGCCCGAACGCGACATCTTCTTCCATTCCGAGAACGGCATCATCGGCTTCGGGCCGGTGGTGACCGACCCCGCCGAGGCGGACGTAAACCTGGTCAACGCCAGCATCCAGCCGGTGAAGCCCAGGCCGGGCATGGCCATCGTCGACCATGCCGAGAGCTTCGCCATCATCCGCGGCGGCCGCATAGACATCACGGTGCTGGGCGCCATCGAGGTGTCGGAGAAGGGCGACCTGGCCAACCACCACCTGCCCGGGAAGCCCATCGGCAGCCTGGGCGGGGGCATGGACCTGGCCTTCAATGCCAAGAAGGTCATCGCCCTCATGACCCACACCACCAAGGACGGCCGCCCCAAGATCGTCCGAGAGCTGACCCAGCCCCTGACGGTGCCCCGCTGCGTGAAGCTCATCATTACCGACATCGCCGTCATCGAGGTGACGCCCCAGGGGCTGCTGCTGAAGGAGCTGGTGCCGGGCTGGACGCCGGAAGAGGTCCAGGCCCTCACCGATGCCCCACTGCGTGTGGCCGAAGACCTGAAGGTTATGGAACTGCTCTGACCACGGCAGCGCTGGGGCTCCCGGGCTGCCGCGGCCAGAGGGCGACCGCGAGAGGGGCCCGAAAGGGCTGTTAGGAGGGGCTGATGAAAGGCCTTGGTGTAGCGCTGCCTACGTTCGTGCCCGACCTGTCCTTCCAGGACATGGTGGACCTGGCGGTGCGCGCGGAAGAGCTGGGCTACGAGCGCTTCTATACCACCGAGTCGCTGACCGACACGCTGGCCATAGACATGGCCATCGCCCTGGCGACCCGCCGTATCCTGGTGGGCAGCTTTCTGGCCATCATCTACCATCGCCATCCCCTGGTGGCCTACCAGGGCGCCGTCACCATCGGTGACCTGTCGGGCGGGCGTTTCGTCTTGGGCCTGGGCGTGGGGCACGGGCCCCGACTGCAGGCGCTGGGCCTGAACCCCGGCCGCCCCCTGGAGGACATGCGCCGGTACGTGCAGCAGGTCAAGGGGCTGGCAGCGGGCGAGCGTGTCTATCCCCTGCCCCGCCAGATGTACCTGGAGTACGAGCTGGGGATCAGGCGCCCGCGTCACCGCCTGCCCGTCCACATCGGCGCGGTGGGGCCGGGCATGGCGGAGCTGGCCGGTGAGGTGGCCGATGGCGCCGCCATGTACATGGTGCCCCTGTCGGCCATCCCGGTGATGAGGGAGAGGGTGGCCCAGGGCGCGCGCAAGGTCGGCAGGGACCCCTCCCAGGTGGAGCTGGTGCTGGGGCTGCACCTGCTACTGTCCGACGACCTGGAAAAGGCCCGGCACCGCGCCCGCCAGGCCCTCACCTACTGGGTGGGGCTTCCGGCCTACAACCGCGCCATCAGGGTGGCCGGCTTCGAGGACGAGGCACGACGCATCCGAGAGGCCTTCGAGCGCGGGGACATGGAGGGCATCCGCTCCAACATCAGCGACGAACTGGTGGACGAGTTCTGCGCCGTGGGCCCGCCCCGGCGCTGCCTGGAGCGGGTGGAGGCCTTCCGTCAGGCGGGCGTGGACGCCATCGTCCTGATGATAGACCCCGTGGAGGAGGGCCGGGACTACCGCCAGCAGGTGGAGCACGCCCTGGAGTCGCTGGCCCGCATCTCCGCCTGATCCGCCCTGTGTACGAAGCCGGGGGAGGGCCTGGCTAGGCCCTCCCCCGGCAGGCTGTGCCCCTCTGCGCCTCAGTACGCTTCCGCTACCAGCTCGTCCAGGGCCGGCTTGACGTGGGTCATGAACTTCTCCAGGTTGTAGATGACCCGCTCCTTGGGCATCTGGGCGTAGTGGAAGATGAGGACGATGTACTCCGCCGGCATCTTGCGCCAGTGCTGCACGAGCTGGTCCTTGACCTCGTCCACAGTGCCGAAGGAGTAGAGGCCGGTGTCGATCATGGAGCGGACGATGTCGCTGGGGTCGCTGAGGCGGCGGCGCCCCATGGCGGCGTAGAAGTTCTTGAAGATCTCCGAGTCGTACCTGTCCAGGCACTGGATGGCCTCTTCGGTGGTCTCGCCGATCTCCAGCCAGCGGACGATGGCCTGGTTCTGGCCCAGGGCGTAGTTGCGGCCGGCCTCCTGGGCCGCTTGCACGTAGAGGTGGCCGGCCTGCTCCGCCCGGGCCAGACTGGTGAAGTAGACAGGCACGAATCCCTTGCGCCCGGCGTACTCGATGGTCTCGGGGCTGCCGCTGCTGGCCAGGAACACGGGCGGGTGAGGCTTGGCGTAGGGGGCGGGCACCACGCTCACCCGGCGCACGTGGCCACGCTCGTCCACCTCGCCGGGAGCGCCCAGGCGACCGGTGACCCCTACCAGGCCCAGGGGCCAGTCGTCCACGCCGGTTTCGTAGGGGTAGGGTATCTTCCAGAACTCGCCGTCGTACTCGATGCTGTCCTGCGTCCAGGCCCGCAGGACTATCTCC
>BEIA01000123.1 GCA_002898715.1 bacterium HR24
ACGAGGGGCGTGCGCACCGCCGCTACCCATATGGGGATGTAAGGGCGCACGGGCGTTGCCAGGGGCTGGAACTCCCGCCAGTCGTGGCGGTGGTACTTGCCCTGGAACGAACTCAGCTCGCCCTTGTGGCTCTTGGCCACCACTTCGCGGACGATGTGGATGACTTCGCGCAAATGCTCCACCGGCCTGCCGTAGGGCATGCCGAAGAAGCCCTCGCTCCAACTACGCACGCTGGGCCCCAGCCCAAGCACGAAACGGCCGCCGGAGATGCGGTCCAGGTCCATGGCGGCCATGGCGGTCTCGAAGGGGCTGCGGGCGAAGGCCAGCGCGATGCCGCTGGCCAGGGTGATGCGCTGGGTGACAGCGGCGCAGGCGCCCAGGGCGCACCAGGGCGGCCCGTAGATCTGCGGCGCCCAGATCCCGCCCAGCCCCAGGCCCTCCATGGCGCGGGCCTGCGCTGTCAGAACGTCGCCGGGCATGTTGCCACTGACGAAACCCCAGAACCGGCTGTTGTCCTTGGCCATCGCTCGCCTCCTCCTTCAGCTTCGGGCGACGGCATTATACACGATGGCCAGGCCCGCAGCCGGACGCCCCGCTATGGGTGCCGGGCTCTCATGGAGGGGACGCCTGCACCCGCGAAGGGAGCACCCGGGCCAGGACTTCCGCCGCCTGCGCCACCATATCCTCCAAAATCTCGCGGGCAGGGCGGATGCGGCGCACCATGCCCGCCACCTGGCCGGCGGGGTTCATGAGCAGCTCCTTGCGGCCCGCCTTCTGGGCAGCGTAGGTGACCTCGCGGATGATAGCCCCCTGGAAGGGGAAGGGCAGAGTGGGCACGCCGGCCCGCTCCCACTCCTCGATGAGGGGGTTAGTGATGTTGCGCATGGTCTTGCCCGAGTAGATGCGGGTGACGCGGGTGTCTTCCTCGCTGGCCTCCAGGATGCGCTGCTTGAGCTCAGGGTCCAGGGGCGATTCCTCTGCCACCAGGAAGGCGGTGCCCACCCAGACGCCCACGGCGCCGAGGCACAGGGCGGCTGCCAGTCCGCGGCCGTCGCCGATGCCGCCTGCCGCCACCACCGGCGTGGGCGCCACAGCGTCCACCACCTGCGGCACCAAGGACATTGTGCCGATGCGGCCGGTATGGCCGCCGGCGTCGTAGCCCTGGGCCACCACCACGTCGGCGCCGCCGTCGGCCACGCGACGGGCGTTCTTGACGTTGCCCACCAGGGCGATGACCCGCGCACCCTGACGGTGCAGGTCGGGCACGAAAGGCGCCGGGTTGCCCAGGCCCGAGGCGAACACGGGCACGCGCTCCTCAAGGACTACCTCCATCTGCCGCTGGATGTAATCGGGGGTGAAGCGCGGCATGGCCTCGGGCTGTACATCGGGCAGGTCGAACTGGCGCTTCAGGCGGAGGACGAACTCGCGGATGTCGCCGGGCACCAGTTCTCGCCAGTCGCGACCGGCCCCCTCGCCTCCACCGGATGCCGGGGGCAGTTGGCCCAGGGTGGGCAGCAGGAGGTCGACGCCGAAGGGCTTGTCGGTCAGGTCGCGCACCTTGCGTATCTCGCGGCGTAGCTCGTCCGGCGGGAAGGCGGCGCCGCCGATGACTCCCAGGCCACCGGCGTTGGACACGGCGGCCACCAGTTCCGCTCGGGCCACGGCGGGAGTGGTGCCGCTGGAGCCCATGCCCGCCAGTATCACCGGGTACTCGATGCCCAACAGATCGCACAGGGGCGTACGCAACACAGGCCTGGACATGATGCCTCCGTTCGTTGCTCGGTTACCGCGCGTGGGCATTTTAAGATAATTTAACGTTTACGGCAAGGTAGCCGCGCGTCTTTTGCCCTAAGCTAGCGCGGTTGTCGGGCCTGCGGTGCTACAATCGGTGGCGTGAGCGAGGCCAAGACCCTGCTGGTGCTCCTGGACGGCCACGGCATCATCCACCGCTCCTACCACGCCATGCGGGAGCAGCCCCTCACTGTGCGCCACACGGGGGAGGTCATCACCGCCGTTTACGGCTTCGCCAATACGCTGCTCTCGGTGCTGCAGGAGTTGAAGCCGAGCCACGTCATCGTGGCCATGGACAGGGGGCGGCTCACCTTCCGCCACCAGCTCGACCCCAACTACAAGGCGCACAGGGTGGAGATGCCCGACGACTTGCGCGCCCAGATCGGGCGCTGCCGCGAGATGATCGAGGCCTTCGGCATACCCATCTACGAGCTGGAGGGCTACGAGGCCGACGACATCCTGGGCACCCTGGCGCGCCAGGCGGCGGAGGCCGGCGTGGAGACCTTCCTGGTCAGCCTGGACTCGGACATCGCCCAGCTAGTGCGGCCGGGAGTGCGGCTCATGCTCTACCGGCCGTACCAGCGGGACTTCGTGGTCTACAGCAGCCCCGAGGACGTGCAGCGACGCTACGGCGTCCTGCCCCAGCAGATACCCGACCTGAAGGCCCTCAAAGGCGATGCCACCGACAACATCCCCGGCGTGCCGGGCGTGGGCGAGAAGACGGCTGTGCGCCTGGTCCAGGAGTTCGGCAGCATCGAGGCGCTCTACGAGAACCTGGAGCGGGTGGAGCCGCCCAGGCTGCGGGAGGTCCTGCGCCAGTACGAGGCGCAGGTGAGGCGCTCCAAGGAGCTGGCCACCATCGCCACAGACGTGCCGGTGACGCTGGACCTGCAGGCCGCCGATTTTCGTGCCCACTACCGGCGCCAGCGAGTGCTGGACCTCTTCCGGGAGCTGGAGTTCAAGAGTCTGGTGCCCCGCCTGCCGCCGGACGACGGGCACGAGGAGGAGCGCCCGCTGCAGATGCCCCTGGCGGGCCGCCCCGCCCCGGCCGAGCCCGGCAGCGAGCGGTACCGCATCGTGGACGACGAGGACTCCCTCTCCGAACTGGCCCGACGGCTGGAAAACGCCGGCTCTTTCGCCTTCGATACCGAGACCACCGGGCTGGAGGCCATGCGGGCCCGACTGGTGGGCCTCTCCTTCGCCGTGGCCCCGGGCGAGGCCTATTACGTGCCGGTGGGCCACGTCGGCGACGCAAGGCAGCTCCCCCTGGAGATGGTGCTGGCGCGGCTGGCCCCCGTGCTGGAGTCGGAAAGGGTCGAGAAGACCGCCCACAACGCCAAGTACGACATGGTGATGCTGGCCCAGCACGGCATCTGGGTGAGGGGTCTGCGGTTCGATACCATGATCGCCGCCTTTCTGGCCGGCGAGGGCGGCGGCGGCACCTATCGCCCCGGCGAGGGCACTCTGGGGCTCAAGTGGCTGGCCTCGCGCCTCCTGGGCGTGGAGATGACCGACATCACCCAGCTCATAGGCAAGCGGGGCCGCGACCAGCTCTCTATGGCCGAAGTGCCCATCGATGCCGCCGGTCGCTACGCCTGCGCCGACGCCGACATGACCCTGCGCCTGCGGCCCCGGCTGGAGGAGATGCTGCGCGAGCGCGCCCAGGAGCGCCTCTTCCGCGAGGTGGAGATGCCAGTGGTTCCCGTCCTGGCCCGGATGGAACTGAACGGCATGGCCGTGGACGTGGGCGTGCTGAAGGAGATGTCGGGCGTCCTGGCCGAGGAAGTCCGTCGGGTAGAGGAAGAGATCTATCGGGTGGTGGGGCACCGCTTCAATATCGGCTCGCCGCAGCAGCTCAGCCGCGTCCTGTTCGAGGAGCTGAGGCTGCCCAAGACCCGTCGGCTTAAGACTGGCTCGTACTCCACCGACGCCCAGTCTTTGGAGGAGCTGCGGGGCACCCATCCCGTCATCGACCTCATCTTCGAGTACCGGGAGCTCACCAAGCTCAAGGGCACGTATGTGGACGCCTTGCCGGGCCTGGTGAACCCGCGGACAGGCCGCATACACAGCGACTTCAACCAGACGGGCGCGGCTACGGGGCGCATATCGTCCAGCAACCCCAACCTGCAGAACATACCGGTGCGATCGGAGCTGGGACGGCAGATACGGCGGGCCTTCGTCGCCCGAGACGTGGGCCCAGACCCCTACCTGCTCTCGGCCGACTACTCGCAGATCGAGCTGCGCATCCTGGCCCATTACACCGGCGACCCGGCCTTAGTAGAGGCCTTCCGCCGTGACGAGGACATCCATGCCGTTACTGCGGCCCAGGTCTTCGGCGTGCCCCTGGACAGGGTGACGCCGGAGATGCGGCGGCGCGCCAAGGTCTTCAACTTCGGCGTCCTGTATGGCCTCACCCCCTACGGGCTGTCGGTGCGCGAGCGCATACCCCAAGAGGAGGCGGCCGAGTTCATCCGCCGCTACTTCGAGAAGTACCCGGGCGTCAGGCGTTATATCGAGGAGACGGTGCAGCGGACGCGGGAGCTGGGCTACGCCGAGACGCTATTCGGCCGGCGGCGCTATCTGCCCGAGATCAATTCGGCCAACGCCAACGTTCGCCAGGCGGCCGAGCGGGCAGCCATAAACATGCCCATTCAGGGCACCAACGCCGACATCATGAAGATCGCCATGGCCCGTGTCTACCAGGAGATGGAGCGCAGGGGCCTGCGCTCGCTGATGGTCCTGCAGGTGCATGACGAGCTTATCTTCGAGTGCCCGTACGCCGAGTTAGCGGAGATGCAGGCGCTGGTGCTGGAGATCATGCCCAGGGCTGCTGAGCTGGCAGTGCCGTTGCGCGTGGACGTAAAGGCGGGCAAGACCTGGGGCGATATGGAGTGACCCCGGGTCCGCGGCGCCCCACGGCCGAGAGCGATGCCTGAGCTGCCCGAGGTGGAGACCATCCGCAGCCAGCTAGAACCGCTGCTGGCAGGCCGGGCCATCGTGGACACCTGGCTCTCGCCCGAGATGCCCGCGCTTCCCGCCTGGCCGCCCGACGCCGCAGCGTTTGCCTCTCTGCTGGTGGGCCGTCGGATAGCCTCCGTCGGGAGGCGGGGCAAGTACCTGCTCATCCCCCTGGACGACGGCAACAC
>BEIA01000124.1 GCA_002898715.1 bacterium HR24
GCCACTCGAAGTAGAAGCCGGGCCAGCCGTGGACGAGGACGAGGGGCGGGCCGGAGCCCTGGCGCACGTAGTGGTAGCGCAGGCCGTTGACCTGCGCCTCGTAATGGGGGAAGCCGTCGTCAGGGTAGGCGCCCATGCCCGCCTCCGCTCATCGAATACTGGGCGTGGTCGGCGTTGCGCAGCGTCACACTCGAGACCTTTACCGCTACCATACGTGGACACGTAGACCCGGAATACGCCGGAAACTGCGAGCGTCGGCAGTTACCGGATCGAACCCGATAGCTATGGCTGTGGCAGCGATCAGTAGATCGTGCGCCCCGATAATTTCACCGCGCGATGCCAAATCGGCCCACAGGCGGGCGTGCACCCTTGCCGTTTCGAGTCCGAAGCCGACAACGGGAAAGCGCGACAGGATACCCTCAACGAAGCGCTGCCGTCGTTCTCTGCGCCGCGTGTCCTCGGCGCGATATACCCCGTGCAAAAGCTCGCTGGCGGTAACGGCACTGATGGCCACGGGTTCGTCCTCTAGGCCGGGTAGACGTCCCAGGTTCAGAGCGCCTCGCTCGTAGGCGATGAACACGCTCGAATCAATCAATATGCCCATGGGGGCATCGGTGCGGGTCCGGATGCCTTCCGCGCTGCCGCCAGCTCTGCTGCGAACCTTTCGGCGTCCTCGACGTCCAGGTGTGGCAGGGAGGCCAGCACCTGCGGCAGGTCGCGCCCGCGGAGCACCTCCCCACCAGCCGCCGGCAGCAGTTCAGCCACGGGCTGGTCGTCCTCGACGATGACGAACCTCTCGCCACGGAGGCGAACCCGCTCGAGCAGCTGCGGGAGGCTTCTGGGCGCCTCGGTCAGCGTGATCCTGGTGCCCAACGCTTTTTCCTCCCTGCTTCCCATCGAGTAGACTTTAACCTCACATCACGCCGCCCGTAAAGGGTGCCCCTTGTCTGCCCCGGGGCCTTGGCCTAACATGGGGGCACTCGCAGGAGGTGAGCGGCCATGGCCCAGGTGGTGAGCCTCCCCTTCGGCACGGGCACCGTCCAGGTCGAACTTCCCGACGATGCCATAGTCATCGGCGGCGGTGGGGAGGGGCGCCCCCGCCTGCAACCAGCCCCCGACCAGGAGCAGGCGGTGCGAGCGGCCCTGGCCAGTCCCCTGGGCATGCCAAGGCTGGGCGAGCTGGCGCGGCCGGGCGCCCGCGTCCTCATCGCCTTCGATGACTGCACCGTCGCCTCCTACGGCCCGGTGCGGCGGCTGGCCATCGAGGCCATGGTGAAGGAGCTCACGGCGGCGGGCGTTCGGGAGGATGATATCCATCTCGTCTGCGCCAACGCCCTCCACCGCAAGTGGCGGCGGCAGGAGCTGGCCTCGGTGCTGGGCGAGGAGCTGGTGGAGCGGTTCGGGCCCCGCCTTACCTGCCACGACGCCGAGGCGCCCGAAGACCTGGCGTACCTAGGCACCAGCGAAAGCGGCTATGACGTGGAGGTCCACCGCCTGGTGGCCGAGGCCGACATCACCTGCTACGTCAACGCCGGCTACCACCTCGGGTTCAACGGCGGCTGGAAGTCCATCGTGGTGGGCCTCTCCACCTGGCGCTCTATCCGCTGGACGCACCATCCCGACGGCATGTCCATGTCCGTCCACGACAACCGCATGCACCGGGTGTTGACGGAGATGGGCCACCATCTCCGGCAGCGGGTGGGCAAGCCCATATTCAAGGTGGAGACGCTGCTGGCCAACCCCTACCAGGTGGCCCACGTCTTCGCCGGCGACGTGGACGAGACGCGGCGGACAGCCATCGAGGTCATGGCCTCCCTGTTTCCGCCGCGCCGGGCCGAAGCGCCTGCCAGAGTGGACGTGCTGGTCTACGGGGTGCCGGCCTGGAGCCCCTATGCCTCCTTCGCCCGTATGAACCCCATCCTCACGCTGGTCTCCAGCGCTCTGGGCTACCTGGGCGGCTATATCGAGGCCCTAGGCAAGCCCGGCTGCTCCGTGGTCCTCGCCACGCCCTGCCCCGAGGAGTGGGACATGGTCCACCACCCCGCCTACAAGGAGGTATGGGACCGGGTCCTGCCGGCGACGAAGGACCCCTACGAGATCATGGCCCGCTTCGAGAACGAGTTCGCCTCTCACCGGGGCTACATCGAGTCCTACCGCTTCGGCTACGCTTACCACCCCGTGCATGCCCTGCTGGCCACCCACCCCCTCAAGCGGCTGCGGCACGCGGGGCGGGTGTTCGTGGCCGGGGCCGAGGACCCGGCGGTGCCCAGGCACCTGGGCTTCGTCCCCACCCGTACGGTGGAAGAGGCCATCGCCGAGGCGCGACGCCTGCACGGCCCCGACGCGACCGTCGCCTGTGTGGCCCGCTTCCCGGGGATGTAGCTACGCGTCGAGCCTCAGCACGCGGACGGCGTTGTCGCGCAATATCTTCGGCCGGACATCTTCCCGGAAGGGGGCCGCTTCAAAGTCCGAAAGCCAGCGTTCGGGCATGATCATGGGGTAGTCGGAGCCGAACATCACCTTGTCTTGCAAGAGCGTGTTGGCGTACTGGACGAGCTGGGGCGGGAAGTACTTGGGGGAATAGCCCGAGAGGTCCATGAACACGTTTGGCTTGTGCAGGAGCACCGCTATCTGCTCGTCCACCCAAGGGAAGGCGGGATGGGCCATGATGATGGTCAGCTCGGGGAAGTCGGCGGCCAGGTCGTCGATGTGGGGTATGGGGGCGCAGTACTTGGTCTTGATGCCGCCGCCACCCGGCGACCCGGCGCCGAAGCCGGTCATGCCGCTGTGGAATAGGGCAGGCACCCCCAGCCGAGCGATGGTCTCCCACAGGGGATAGAAGCGGTGGTCGTCGGGAAAGAACTCTTGCAGGCTGGGGTGGAACTTCACGCCCCGCAGGCCCAGATCCTCCACGCTGCGGCGCACCTCGTCGATGGCCTTTTTGCCCTTCCAGGGGTCCACGCAGCAGAAGCCGATGAACTGCCCCGGGTAGCGGCGCACGATGTCGGCGATGAAGTCGTTGCTCACCGGGGGAAGGCCGGTCTTGGCCTCCCAGTCCTCGGCCAGGAGCACGCCCACGATGTCGCGCTCGGCATAGTACTGAGCCATGGCCTCCACCCCTTCGGGCAGGGGCGGCGCCCGGAAGTAGGCCTGGGTGGCCACCCGCAGGGGATGGCGGGCGGCCTCGCCCTGGGGCGGCACGTGCACGTGCATATCGATGGCCCTGGCCATGCTCGACCTCCTTCAGTCCACCATGGAATAGCCGCCGTTCACGGAGAGCACCTGGCCCGTGACCCATTCCGCCCGCTGAGAGGCGAGAAAGGCCACCGCGTTGGCGATGTCCTGGGGCTGGCCCAGGCGCCCCAGGCCCCGGGCCAGCGGGTAGAAGGCCATGATCCGCTCGCGCTGCGCCTCGATCCAGTCGCGGGTGGCCTCGGTCTCGGTGGTGGCAGGCGAGACGCAGTTGACGGTGATGCAGAAGCGCCCCACCTCTTTGGCCAGGGCCTTGCTGAAGCCGATGACCCCCGCCTTGGCCATGGAGTAGGGCACCAGCCGTATCTCCCCCACCCGGCCGGCATCGGAGACGATGTTGACGATGCGCCCCCAGCGGCGCTCGATCATCCCGGGCAGGACGGCGCGGGTGCAGTACAGGGTGCCGTAGGTGATGATATGCATGGTGCGGTCCCACTGGGCGCGGTCCGATTCCACGAATAGCTGGCCGGTGGCGGGGACTACCTCCGCCGTGGCCAGGGGGATGCCGGCGTTGTTGACCAGGATGTCCACCGGCCCCAGGGCCTCCTCCACCTGCCGCACCATGGCCTCTACCTGCTCCTGGTCGGTGACGTCGGCGGCTACCCCGATGGCGGTCCCGCCGTTGCGGCGGATCTCATCGGCCACCGTCTCCGCCCGCTCCTGGACGATGTCGTTGACGGCCACCCTGGCCCCTTCTCCAGCCAGAGTGAGGCAGATGGCCCGGCCGATGCCGCGGCCAGCGCCCGTCACCAGGGCTACCCGGCCCTCTATGCCCAGGTCCATGGCCTACCTCCTCTCGGCGGCGTGTTACGCTCGGCATAAGGATAATGTGAGGGGCGGGCCAGTTAAAGGCCCGAGGACAGGAGCGGGCCCGTGAGCGATCGAGGGGTAACGACTTGCGACGTGGCGGTGGTAGGGGCGGGGAACGCCGCCCTGTGCGCGGCGCTCTCCGCCCTGGAGCAGGGGGCGCGGGTGCTGGTGCTGGAAGCGGCCCCGGAGGGAGAGCGAGGCGGCAACTCGTACTTCACCGGCGGACTGTTCCGCTTCCCCTTCCGCGGCCTGGACGACATCGCCGCCCTGATACCTGACCTGAGCGAGGCCGAGGCGCGGTCGGTGGAGCTGGAGCCCTACAGCGAGGAGCAGTTCTTCGAGGACGTGGCCCGGCTGGGCGAGTATCGTTCCGACCCGGAGCTGCTGTCCACCCTGGTCTCGCAGGCGTTCCCCACCCTGCGCTGGCTGCGGGAGCGGGGGGTGCTCTTCACCCTGGCCGTGGGCAGGCAGGCGTTCCGTGTGGGCGAGCGCTTCCGCTTCTACGGCGCCCTGGTGGTGGAGGCGGTGGGCGGCGGCGCCGGGCTGGTGGACTCCCTCTTCGCCACCGTCCGGCGCCGCGGGGGAGAAGTGTGGTTCGAGGCCCGCGCCCTCGCCCTCCTGACCGAGGAGGGGCGGGTGACGGGGGTGCGGGTGCGGCGCCAGGGCGCCTGGCTGGACGTGCCGGCGCGGGCGGTGGTGCTGGCCTGCGGGGGCTTCGAGGCCAACGCGGAGATGCGCGCGCGCTACCTGGGGCCCGGCTGGGACCTGGCCAGGGTGCG
>BEIA01000125.1 GCA_002898715.1 bacterium HR24
TGGGGCTTCTGCAGGGGCTTGGGGATGACGCAACGGGGCGGGACCGAGAAGTGCTTGCCCTGCCAGGAGAAGATCTCCTGTGTCCACATCTTGGGAATGGCGCGCAGGGATTCGTCCCACATCTCCTTGGTGAGGTCGGGGTCGCAGTTGAAACCACCCAGTTCCGTCCAGGTGGCCGACCGGCCCGTGCCGAACTCGAGCCGACCGTCGGACAGGATATCCAGGGCGGCGGCGCGCTCGGCGCAGCGGACAGGGTGGTTGAACGGGGGCAGGACCAGCATCACCCCGTGGCCGATGCGTATGCGCTTTGTCCGCATCGCCACCGCCGTCAGGAAGACCTCGGGCGCCGAGCAATGTGAGTATTCTTCGAGGAAGTGGTGCTCCACCGCCCACACCTGGTCGAACCCGAGCTCGTCGGCCAGTTCCGCCTGCTCCAGGGCGTTGAAATAGACCTGATGCTCGCTACGCTCACCCCAGGGCTTGGGCACTGACAGCTCGAAGAAGATGCCGAACTTCATTTTCCCACCTCCGAGGTCGCCCGCATTCTAGCAGCCCTTAACCTTCACGTCAACCGCCTGGTAGGCGGTGCCGGGTCGCCTCACGAGGGGAGGCCCAGAAGGGACCGCAAGCGCCGCTGTACCTCGGCGGCAGTCTCCTCCCGCCGGTCCGGCGACAGCGTGACCACGTGTACGTCCGGGCGGGACTTGACAGCGTCGGCAAAGGGGTGGCGGGCCTGCATGATGGTGCCGAAGACCGGGCTGTCGCCCTCGAGAGTAGCCAGCACCGCTTCCTGGAACCGCTGCGATAACAGCTCCATCTTCCCTATCTCGTCTACGACCACCAGCCAGCCGCGGCGCGCCGCCTCCAGGAGGGCGGGAACCCCCACCTCGTCCAGCGCCCTCAGGTCCACGCCGTAGCGGGACACCCGCAGCCTGCTGCGGCTTTCCACCGAGGCCAGCACCGCCTCGCGGCCATCCAGGGTCACCAACCGGAAGCCCACTCGCCTGCCGCCCCGACGCACTTCCTGGGTGTAGAAGCCGCCAGCAGGCACGGACAAGGACCTCACCGTCTCCAAGACGAGGGTCGTCTTGCCGGACCCAGGAGGGCCGGTAACGAGCAGCGCAGGCACGGCCCCCCTTCCCTAACGGGCCAGGGCGAAGAGGGTGGACTGCATGGCTACCACCGTCGCCCAGTGGAAGCCGATGGGCGCCGCTAGCCCACCCGTACGCAACCGCAGGTAGCTCAGCACCAGCGAACCCACCCCGAGGCCGACCAGGGAGACGACCTGCGCCCCCGCTGCCAGCAAGGGCTCCTGGGCAATGTTGGTCTCTTGAACGGTGCGGTAGTTCACCACCAGGTGCCAGAGCGCGAAGGCCGCAGCCACGAAGGCGACACCCGCGGTCGTCCCCCAGGTGCGTACGGCCAGGCCCTGCATCACGCCGCGGAACATCACCTCTTCGAAAAGCGAGACGCCCAGGGGCTGGCGCACCAGCGCCCAGACCAGCAGCGAGCCGATGGTAGCGCGCTCCGCCTCCTCGTAGCCGATTTCCCCGCCGGGCACGCCCACGGGCACCAGGAAATAGATGACCACGGGCAGGATGAGCAATCCCCCGATGCCCGCCCCCAGGACCAGATGGCGCATCCAGGCCGGGTCGGCCAGGCCCGCCTCGCGCAGTGAGAGCCCCTGCCAGCGACGGGCCCAGACTACAGCCAGTGCCATGAGCGCCAGACCGAGACCGATGAATGCCCATTCGCTGCTTGTGTCGCCGCTGACTGCCGAGATGGCGTTGCCGTAGGCCAGCAGCAGCGCGGTGAAGCCGAGAAGGGGCAAGGGTAGCGCCAGCCTCGCTCCTCTGGGGAGGCGGAGCAGGACCGCCGGCCCGCGTTGCAACGGCATCACCGCGACAGTATTATAGGCGCGACACCACACGCATGCGTGTTTTCCATGTGGCATTCGATAGGAGGTCCGGTTACACAGGGGGTGTGACATGCCACCTCGGGCCCTGGAAGGACTGAGGGTCATAGAGTGCGGCCGCATGGTGGCCGCGCCGTACACGGCCAAGCTCATGGCCGACCTGGGCGCCGATGTTATCAAGGTCGAGGAGCCTGCGGGTGACCCGGCCCGCGCCCGCGGCCCCTTCCCCGGCGGCGAGCCACACCCGGAGAAGAGCGGCCTCTTCCTGTACCTTAACTGCAACAAGCGGGGCATCACCCTCGATCTGACCAGGCCCGAGGGGCAGGAACTGCTGCGACGCCTGGTCGCCCAGGCCGATGTGCTGGTACACAACTACCTCCCGTGGGAGATGGAGGAGCGTGGCCTGGATTACGCCTCCCTGTCGCAGACGAACCCGCGCCTGGTGATGACCTCCATCACACCCTTCGGCCTGGACGGCCCCTACAGACGCTACAAAGCGCAGGACATCAACGTCATGGCCGCCGGCGGCTGGGCCTGGATCAACGGCTGGCCCGGACACCCGGAGGAGCCTCCCCTGAAGGCCTACGGCCAGCAGACCGAGTACCAGGCCGGCGCCGTGGGCGCCGTGGCCACTATGGGCGCCTTGCTGGCACGCCTGAAGGACGGGCAGGGCCAGCACGTGGAGGTGAACGCCCAGGCGGTGGTGGCCTCCTTCCTCGAGATGACCTATGCCGGCTGGCCGTACATGCGGGTGGTGGCGGTGCGGTGGGGCCAGCGCCCCATCCATCCCGTCGACTTCTTCCGCTGCAAGGACGGCTGGATCTTCGTCCTCTGCGTCGAGGAGCACCAGTGGAAGGCGTTCGTGGAGCTTATGGGCAACCCAGAATGGGCCCAGTGGGAGGTGTTCAAAGACCGCATCTCCCGCGCCCAGAACTACGACGCCCTGCGGCCCTTCCTCGAGGACTGGATCAAGGACTGGACGGTGGACGAGCTGTACCGCGCGGCCAGCGAGCGGCGCATCCCATTCGCGCCCGCCTCGACGATGGGCGACCTGCTCCGCTCCGACCACCTGCGCGCGCGAGGCTTCTTCGTCACCATCGACCACCCGGCGGCGGGCGCCTACGAGTACCCGGGCGCGCCCTACAAGCTCTCGCTGACGCCCTGGGAACTCCGCTCGCCCGCGCCCACTCTGGGACAGCACAACCAGGAAGTGTACGGCGGCCTGCTGGGCCTCTCCCAAGGCGAGATGGAGGCCCTCAAGGCAGCGAGAGTGATCTAGCGGTCTGAGGAGGCAGCCATGGCCGAGCACGGCAAGGGACCCCTGGCCGGCATACGTGTGACGGATTTCAGCTGGGTGTGGGCCGGCCCCTTCTGCACCCTGCAGCTAGCTCATCTGGGTGCGGAGGTCATCCGCATCGAGACTACCAAGCGGATCTGCGTGACCCGCCTGCTGCCCCCCTGGGCGGAGGGACAGCCCAACCCCAACACGTCCGGCTACTTCAACCAGTACAACCAGGGGAAGCGGGCCATCACTCTCGACCTGCAGACCTCCGAAGGGCAGGAGATAGCGCGGCGGCTGGTGGCCATCAGCGATATCGTGGTGGAAAACTTCGCCGCCGGCGTGCTCGACCGTCTGGGCCTGGGCTACGAGGACCTGCGAAAGGTCAAGCCAGATATCATCATGATCAGCATGTCGGGCTACGGGCAGACCGGCCCCCTCCGCCATTACATCTCCTATGGCCCGGCGCAGGTACCTATGGCCGGTTTTTCCACCCTGACAGGGTACCGCCACTGGGACCAGCCGATGCACGTGGGCCTGTCCTACGGCGACCCCAACGCCGGCCACCATGCCGCCTTCGCCATCCTGGCAGCGCTTTGGCACCGTCACCACACCGGCGAGGGCCAGTACATCGACATGTCCCAGTGGGAGTCCACCATCGCCCTGCTGGGAGACGCCATCCTCCACCAGCAGATGATGGGGTACCAGCCCCCGCGCCTGGGCAACCGCGACCCCTACATGGCGCCTCATGGCTTCTTCCGCTGTCGACCGGCCGAGCCGGGCTCCCTGCCCGAAGGCATGCTCCTGGAGGACCGCTGGGTGAGCATCGCCTGCGCCAGTGACGACGAGTGGCGCGCCCTGTGCCGGGTCATGGAGCGGCCGGAGCTGGCCGACGACCCCCGCTTCGCCACGCTGGAGGCCCGCAAGCAGAACGAGGACGAACTGGAACGCATCGTCGAGGAGTGGACCCTAACGCAAGACCCTTTCGAGGCGACGCGCAAGCTGCAGGAGGCGGGTGTAGCCGCCTTCCCGCCACTCTCCAACAAGGAGCTGAGCGAGGACGAGGGGCTCAATGCCTGGGGCGCCTTCGCAGAGAAGGAGCACCCCATCGTCGGCGTGCGCAAGCACATCGGCATCCCGTGGAAGCTCTCACGCACTCCGTGCGAGGTGTGGCGGGCCGCGCCCGTGCTGGGCCAGGACAATGACTACGTATTCCACCAGCTCCTGGGCATGTCCGAGCAAGAAATAGCAGCGCTGAAGGAGAAGGGCGTCATCGTGTGAGGGGGTGGCAGGGTGACGGCGCCTCGGGTGCTCACACCGGAGGAAGTACAGGCAGGGCTGGCTAGCCTCCAGGGGTGGGAGCTGAGGGAGGGACGCCTCCGCAAGCAGTACGTGTTCCGCACATTCCTGCGGGCCATCGCCTTCGTGAACGCAGTGGCCTATCTCGCCGAGGGGGCCGGTCACCACCCGGACATAAGCGTCAACTACAACCGCGTCACTTTGCGTCTCATCACGCACAGCGAGGGCGCTCTGACTGATCGCGACTTCGCCCTGGCGCGGGAGATCGACGCCAAGCTGGCCAGCAA
>BEIA01000126.1 GCA_002898715.1 bacterium HR24
CGGGACGGTGCTCGCCCTCGCCTACGATCCAGACACGAAGGTCAGGCACATGGGGCCGCAGCAGCGCCGCCGCGCGCAACACATCGTCGATGCCGTAACGGGCGAGCAGCGTGCCGTGGGTCATGACCACGAACCCTGTCTCGGAGAGCGGCACCCTCCGCTCGGGCTGGAAGGTGTCCTCATCGGGCACGTTCGGGACCCATACGACCTTCTCGGCCGGGGTGCCGCGCCCTACCACCATGTCCCTTTCGTACGGGCCCTCCACGATGACGACGTGGGCCAGGGCCGCGCTGGCCCGCTCGGCCCAGCCGGCCGCCCGCACGATGAGGGAGCCCTCGCCGAGCCCCAGGCCACGGGCCAGCGTCTCGGGCAGCAGGTCGAAGATATAGAGCACCGTCCGCGCGCCGCAGAGACGAGGCAACAGCGCCGAAAAGATGGCGTAGTCTGGCGGCCCGTAGAACTCCAGCAAGCGGTAGCGACGCCAGGCCCACAGCGCCGGTACCAGCCCGCCGACCAGCAAACAGAAGGCCAGGTGCTCCACGAGGTGTCGCGCCATGCTCGACCGACGGTGGGACAGGGGCAGCCGGTAGACGGTTCCCCCCCAGTACCGCTCCATCGCCGGCTGGCCGGGGGCGCGCAGGCACAGGACGTCCACCTCGTAGCCGGCATCGACCAGGGCGCGAGCGTTCTTGCGCACGTGCTCTTCCTGAGGGAAGTAGCCCAGACGGACGAACAGGACACGCATCACGCACCCGCCCTCGCCGGCCTGCCCCGGCGCACGCCGCGGCGAGCGAGGGCGACGGCGTAGACCTCCGCCACCCTCTCGGCGACCTGCTCCAGCGAAAGGTGGCGCACCCGCTCCCTGCCATCGGTGCGCCGCCCGAAGTCCAGGGCCATCTCGAGCTTGGCGGCGATGTCGTGGGGGTCCTGGGTGCAGAGGAAGCAGCCCTTGGTCCCGGCGATGATCTGGGGTACGTCGCCGACGGGCGTAGAGACCACGGGCAAGTTGCAGGCCATCGCCTCCTTGACGACCATCGGCGACCCCTCGGCGTCGGAGACCAGCAACAACACATCGCAGGCGTTCATGTACAGCGGCACCAGCTCGTGGGGGCGGCCCGAGGCCAGCACCAGTTCCACGTCGTCACGGCGCGAGCGCAGCACCTCCATACCGGCCTGCACAAGGTCCCAGCGCTTCTCGGGCCGGAAGTGCTCCCCTGCCCACAGCACCAGGCGTTTGCCCGGGGGCAGGCCCAGCGCGAACCTCGCCTCGGCCTGGGGGAGGGGACGGAACATCTCCAGGTCCACCCCGCAGGGGATGACGCGAGCGCGGGGGAAGCGCAGTCGCTCCCGCATCTCCTCCGACACGACGATGACCTCGTCGAAGAAGCGCGTGAAGAGACGACACAGCACCGACTCCCAAGTCATGAACACCTCCGGGCCGTGGTGGGTCAGCACCACCGGATAGCGGCGCTGGCCCAGGGCCACCAGGCCGGAAAAAATGTAGTGGGCGTGGACCAGGTCGTAGCGTTGCCGCGCCAGGGCCCGCCATAGGCGCGGGTACGCCCAGAGATAGTTCAGCCGGTTGCGTCGCCCGTCGATGAAAAACACGTCCATCTCCAGCCCCATCCGCCGCAGCGATTCCACCTGGTCGCGTACGAACACGCCGAAGGCAGGCCGGTCGGGCTGGGGATACATGTTGGTCACCACGAGCACGCGCATGTTCATCGCCTCGCCGGAGTCCATGCCTGCGGATCGTCCGGGTTGAGCTGGCGGGGATTGGAGAGGAGCAGGGAATTCAGGACGGTGCGGAACCTGTCCTGGTAGCCCCTGAGAACCGTCACGGTCACCTGGTCGGAGGCAGCCGTTCCGGGCTGCGAGGTGTCCACCACCTGGAGACCCTGGGCCGCCGCCAGCACCAGGTACATACGCCGCTGCGAGGCCAGCACCGCGGGCGGCACCTTCTCGTCGGCTCGGGCGCGCAACGTCCGCCCGTCAGCATCCAGCAGGAAACGGTAGTCGGGCCTGGGGGAAAGCGCCACCAGCAGCCGTGGCGCGAGGAGGGCGAGGCGGCCCCGCTCCTCCAGACGGGAGGCCAGCTCCACGGCGGCGTCGTAGGCATAGCGGTCACAGACCACCGCTGCGCCCAGGAGGCGTGGCAGCCAAGCGCGCCAGGCGAGGGACACATAGATGTCGATGGCGTTAGCCCACGCCCAGAGGGCCCTGGTGAGGCCATTGCCCGGAGCGGGCCGCCAGCCCGCACGCCCGTCGGCGGCGTCGCCGCCTGCTGCCCGGCTGCGTAAGAGTCGCGCCACGCGACGGTACAGCGGGGAGCAGCCACAGCGCGTCCATACGACGCGCGTCCTCACCTCGGACGTCGCCAGCGCGGAGGCCAGAGCGGCGGCGGCGGTGCTCTTGCCTGCCCCGTCCGGCCCGCTCAGAGACACCAGCAGGCCACGCTGGGGACGCAGCCCCGACTTCTGTTTCAGGCCCCAGGCGAGCACCTTTCCCAGGTCGACGAGGCGCCGCGACGGGGGAAGCTGCCGGTCTGCCAGCACCTTGCGATAGTAAAGGAGCTTGCTCACAGCGAACGAGACCCGGTACGGCATATCGCCCGCGGCGCGGCGGCGCGCCCGCTGCCAGTAGGCCAGCGCCCAGGGATACCGCTCGAGACCTCTCTCCCAGCGACGCAGCAGGCGCTCCGGGGCCGTAGTTCGATCCAGGAGATAGGTCTCGGCATGGGCACACAGGAGCAGGCCCAGTAAGAGGCCGTCGTGCCAGCCCCGCTGCCAGGCCAGGGTCTCCATGTATTCCCAGTCGAGGCCAGGGTCGGCCCAGTGGGCCGAGATCTTGTGCAGGTCATAGAGGGTGAAGCGCTTGTTCTCGTAGAGGGCATGGGCCACGTTCACCAGGACGCTGTCCTCGGCACCGGGCACCGTCACGGCCGGGTCGTCGGGCGCCGGTCGGCAGCGCTGCCATATGCTCTGGCCCAGGAACTCCACATCCCAGCCCACCCAGGCATGGACGTGGACGGCCAGCACAGAGCGGCCGCCCACGAATTTGCGGAACAGGAACTTGCGCGGCTCGTCGATGCTTCGCAGCCAGATATACCCCATCTCTTCCAGCGCCGATCTCGCCAGCGCGCAGCAGTCCGCGGGCACCAGCAGGTCGAGGTTGTCGCTGGTGTAAGGGAAGGAGGGATACGTCCCCGCCGACTTGAAGGCCAGGCAGGGGATGCCCGCAGCAGCCCACGCGTCCCTTACCGCCAGGTACTCCTGCCGCTGCTGGCGATGACACTCTTCGTCCAGGGCGAGGGCCTGCCGCCAGGCGTCCGTGGTGGCCAGGGGAGCGGGCAAGGCAGCGGCCAGGGCCAGCAGCGGCACCTTGTTTGCCCGCAGTAGCGCCACGAGGGCCGCCGCCGCCTGTTCATGGTTGCCCCTGGCCTGCACCAGCGCCCCCTCAGCCAGGCGCTCGGCCAGGACCGCCATCGGCTCCAGGGCAGCCGTGTCTCCCCTCACAGCGCATACACCCCCAGGGCGTGGGCCAGCAGGTGTCGCGCCACCTCTTGCCAGGAATAGCGGCCCACCATCTCCCGCGTCCGGCAGGCCGCCCCCTCCCGGACCGCGTGCAGCAGGAGCGGGAGCTGGCCCCAGTCATGGACGAAATGGAGGCCGGGGCCGGGGCCGAACATGACCGGCAGCCCGCCGAACGGATAGGAGATGACGGGCAGATTGCAGGCCATGGCCTCCAGCACCGACAGCGGGGCGTCGATGGCGTTGCCAGGTTCCTCCACCGGGAACAGGTAACAATCGCAGGCCTGGTAGAGCTCCTGCACCCGCTCCTGGTAGCCATCGATGACGATGGCCCCCGCTTCCAGCTGCAGGCGGCGGGCGAGGACAGCATCCCTGCCCATGCTGGAGCCCGCCACCACCACCGGGCGGGCCAGCGGGGCCGCCTGGACGAGCACCTCCAGGTTTCGGCCCGGCTTCACGTGGCCCACGTGCAGGAGGAGGAACTCGTCCAGCGGCAGGCCATAGCGCCGGCGCAGGGCCTCTTTCTCCTCTTCGCCCACTGGAGCGAACCGCTCCAGGTCGACCCCCGAGGGCAGGAAGCGGACTGGGCACCCCAGGGCATGGAGTGGCCCTATGGTCCAGGGCGCCTGGGCGAAGGCCACGGTCGGACGCAATGCCCTCCCCAGGGCCCGGCTGGCACGGCCCAGGTGTCGGGGCTGCAGACAGACCAGGGCCACCCTGGCCCCGGGCCACATGGCCTTGAGGACGCGCCCCCGCCAAAGGCTGAAGAGGGTGCCCGAGGCCGACGGCACGTACACCACCAGGTCAGGGGACAGGGAACGCAGCCGCCGCGCCAGCCGGCGGCTGACGAACGCCCTGTTCGCCGGCACGCTCTCGACGCCCGGGGGAGCGGCGAGACCGCTCACGGCCACGCCGGTGGTCCGCGCAGCCTGTTGCAGCCCCCTCAGCAGGCCCTGAGCGAACTTCCGCACTCCCTCGTCGGCCGGGAGTCCCAGCGCCTCCGATACCAGGCAGACCCGCGGCGCCTGCTGCCGGTCCTCGGCGACCATGACCGCCCTCACCGCCCCCTCCATGCCTGCAACAGCTCCCGATACAGCGCATCGTAAGCCGAGACCATCGTCTCGAGAGAGAAGCGCCGGCGGTAGATGGCGACGGCGTCGACAGCGCAACGGCCGCGCAGCCCCTCGTCGCGCAGCAGCGACAGCACAGCCGAGGCCAGCACCTGGGGCGACCGGGGCGGCACCAGCA
>BEIA01000127.1 GCA_002898715.1 bacterium HR24
GTGCCTCAGGCCGGGGGAACTGGGTCCCCCGTCCAGGGGGCAAGCGACGCCAGAACGGGACATCATTCTCCAGAAAGGAGGGCGGGTCATGTCGACAAAGGTTGCCATCGTTGGCAAGGGGAACGTGGGAAGTGCCTTGCAGGAAGGGCTCCAGAAGGCCGGGTACGAGGTCCGCACCACCGGCTCCGACCAGGAGGGCGTTCGGGCAGTCGGCGCTTGGGGAGATATCATCGTCCTGGCCGTACCGGCCTCCGCGCGGCGGGATGTCATCGAGAAGCTGGGCGACGTCAGCGGGAAGGTCGTCGTGGACCCCACCAACCTGCTCAAGGCGGACTGGAGCTACGCGGGCGACCTGGACAAGAGCGGCGCCGAGGAGCTCCAGGAGTGGGCTCCCGGCGCCCGCGTCGTCAAGGCGTTCAATACGGTCTTCGCGCGAAACATGAGCACCGGCAGGGCCAGAGGCGAGCAGATAAGCCTCTTCGTCGCCGGCGATGACGAGGATGCCAAGCGACAGGTCATGGAGATGGGCAGGGCCATCGGCTTCGTGCCCGTGGACGCCGGCCCCCTGTCGCACGCGCGCTATTTGGAGGTGCTGGGCGTGTTCAACATCCAGCTAGCCTACGGGTCCACCAAATACGGCACTGACATCGGCTTCAGGCTGGTGGGCGTGGGGGGCTAGGCGGGCCGAGGCCACGGCATACGGCCGCCCTGCCCAGGACTGCGAGGTCCGCCTCGGGAGCGAGTGCCTAACGCCCTTGCGCCTTCTGGCCGGAGGCCGCTTCCAGTAGCAGTCTGGCCACCTCGGGGCGGGTGAACTCGGGCGGGGGCAGCTCGCCCCGGGCCAGCATGGCCCGCACCTGCGTGCCGCTCAGGTTCACCTGGTCTTCGGGCGGGTGGGGGCAGGTCTTGGCCGAGGCCATCCCGCCGCAGCGGCGGCAGTAGAACGCGTTCTCGAAGAAGAGGGGCGTGATGCCCAGCTCTTCCGGAGCGAACTCGCGGAAGATGTGCTGGGCGTCATAGGGGCCGTAGTAGCTCCCCACCCCGGCATGGTCGCGCCCGACGATGAAATGGGTGCACCCGTAGTTCTTGCGACACAGGGCATGGAAGATGGCCTCCCTAGGGCCCGCATAGCGCATATACGCGGGGAAGACGGCCAGCAGGACGCGTTCGCGCGGATAGTACCCCCCGAGCAGGGCCTCGTAGCAACGCAGGCGTACCTCGGCCGGGATGTCGTCGGCCTTGGTCTCCCCCACCAGGGGGTGCACCAGGAGCCCGTCCACCATCTCCAGGGCGCACTTCTGAAGGTACTCGTGGGCGCGATGGATGGGGTTGCGCGTCTGGAAGCCCACCACCGTGCGCCAGCCGCGGCGGGCGAACTCGGCCCGCGTCTCGGCCGGGGTAAGCCAGTACGGCCCGAAGGGCCCTTCGCCCCGCGCCAGTTCCAGGGCCCATACCTTGCCTCCCAGCAGCACGTCACCCCGCTGCAGCAAGGCCTGCACGCCCGGATGGGCCGGGTCGGTGGTGCGGAAGACGCTCTGTGCCTCCTCCTCTTTGTCGTAGGGGAACACTTCCTCCAGCTCCAGCAGGCCCACGCTCTGGCCGTCGGGCGCGGCCAGGGCCACCTCCTGCCCTTCCTTCAGGCTGCGGGCGGACTCGGCGTCCACCGCCAGGGTGATGGGCAGCGACCAGACGGTGCCATCGGCCAGGCGCATGTGACGGAGCACGTTGCGGTAGTCCTCCCGGCAGAGGAAGCCCTCCAGGGGGCTGAAGGCGCCCTGGGCGATCATCTGCAGGTCCGAGAGCTGGCGGGCGTCGAGCCGCACGACGGGGAGGGAGCGGATGCGCTCCTCCGCCTCCGCACGGCGCTCGGGCGGGAGGACGCGGCTCACCAGCTTGCCGCCGTGGGGGATGCTGCTCATGGCCTACCTCCTGCCGTCGCCGCTGGGAATGGTCTGGGGCACGTAGCCGCGCTGGGCCAGGGCCGACCACAGCTTCTCCACGCTCTCCTCCAGGGACTCCCGGTCCGTCTCCACGACGACGTCGGGCGAGAGGGGCTCCTCGTAGGGGTCGCTGATGCCGGTGAAGTTGGGCACCTCGCCCCGCAGGGCCTTGGCGTAAAGGCCCTTCACGTCCCGCCGCACCAGCACCTCGATGGGGCAGCGCACGTAGACCTCGACGAACTCGCCGATGAGCTGGCGGGCGTAGTCCCGGCCTTCCCGGTAGGGGGAGATGAGGGCCACCAGCACGGTCACGCCGTTACGGGCCAGCAGGTGGGCCACGTAGGCCACGCGGCGAATGTTCTCCAGCCTGTCCTCGCGGCTGAAGCCCAGGCCCTTGCTGAAGTGCTGGCGCACCACGTCGCCGTCCAGCACCTCCACGCGCTGGCCAGCGGCGCGCAGTCGCTCGGCCAGGGCCTCGGCGATGGTGCTCTTGCCGGCTCCCGATAGGCCGGTGAGCCACACGACGTATCCCCTCTGCTCGCTCACGGGTCAGCCTCCTGACGGGTATGGGAGGGGGCTATCCGGGCCCGCCGCCGCCACCGATGGCCACGCTCTCCAGTGTCACCACGCCCGGGCGGACGGCCAGGGTGAGGGATGCCCCTTCGGTCTCCAGAGAGATGGTGAAGTGGCCGAGGGTGCGCATGGCCACCCGCACGCCCCACAGGGTGCGGCCCGAGAGCACGGCCAGGGCCTTGTTGACCTCCTCCAGGTGGCGCGAGAGTTCGCGGCCGCCCGGAGTGCGGCGAAACAGATCGGTCAGGACGCGCTCACCCTCGGCGGTGTACAGTCGGCGGGCCCGGCCCGTCTCCAGCGCCATGGCCACCAGCCCCTCCAGGAGTGGCACCAGGTCCCGGGGCACTTCCTGCCGGGAGACGGCCTCGGCCAGAGAGCGGTATCCCTCCTCGCGCGGCCCCGACAGGGCGGGGAGCAGGGCCCGCAGCTCCTGGGAGACCAGCTCCTGCTCCTCCGGGGAGAGGACGAGGACGCCCCCTTCCGCCTCAGCGGTCACAGGTGGATGCCCTCCGCCTCCTTGAGGATGGCCTCGGCCTCGTGCTCGAAGCCTCCCGTCTCGATGGGGCAGTGGATGCCGCACTCCTTGGGGGCGTTGACCTCCCACCACCAGCGCCCGGCGCGGTCGTCCTCGCCGGGCTGTATGGGGCGGGTGCAGGGGTCGCAGCCGATGCTGGTGTAGCCCTGGTCGTAGAGGGGGTTGTAGGGCACGCCCTGCTGGCGGATGTAGTCCCACACCTCCTCCTTGGTCCAGTCGGCCAGGGGGTTCACCTTGACGATGCCGCCGTGGTCGTGGTCCAGCTCCACCTTCCGGATGGCGGCGCGAGAGGCCCACTGCTCGCGGCGCAGGCCGGTGAACCAGGCGTCGAGGTTCTCCAGGGCGCGGACGAGGGGCCGCACCTTGCGGATGTGACAGCAGACCAGCCGCAGGGGCACTGCCTTGTAGAAAAGGTCCTCCCCGTGGCGGCGCACCATCACTTCCACCTCGCGGGGGTCGGGCGTGAGGACCTGCCACCTCGCCTCCGGATAGTGGCGCCGGGCCTCTTCCAGGAAGGCGTAAGTGGCGGCAGGCAGGCGGCCAGTGTCCACGGTGACGACGGTGATGTCGGGCCGCAGGCGGTAGGCCATGTCCAGCACGGCCATACCCTCGGCCTGGAGGGCGGTGACCACGGCGATGCGGTCGCCGAAGGTCTCCAGCGCCCAGGCGATGACGTCCTGGGGCTCCTTGTCGTCCAGCTCGACGGCGATCTCGCCGATCTCCAGGTCGTCGAAGACTATTCGCTGCTGCATGGTCTTCACCTCGTCGCTGGTCTAGCCGCCGGACATGGCCATGAGCACCAGGAGCTCGTCACCGGCCTCGAGGGGGGTGTCCAGCCCCTGCAGGCCGCGGATGTCGTCCTCGTTGAGGAAGAGCAGGTAGGCGGGATCAACGTCGCCCGCCGGAGTCAGCAGGCGCTCCTTGAGGGCAGGGAAGCGCCGCGACGCCTCCTCGATGGCCTGGCGCACCGTCCCGGGGCGCACCTCGATATGGTCGATGCCCTCGGTCAGCTCCAGCAGCGGCCCGGGGATGCGCAGGACGGCGACCTCCTTCGGCCCCTCCTGCAGCGGCTCCTCCAGGGCGATGCGCTGCAGCTCCTCGTCGCTGCGCTCGTCGCAGAAGTCGCGGAAGGAGTAGCCGTTCTGGCGCCGCTCCTTCTCCTCCAGCCAGGCGCCCACCAGCCGGACCAGCACGTCGTTGATGCGGTCGGTGGGGACGCGGCGTAGCAGGGGCCGGCCGATGGCGGCCCTGGCGCCCAGGCCCCCGCGCAGGGAGACGTCGTAGGCCTCCACCTTGCCCCCGCCCGGGGCCGGGGCGGTGGTGCCCTGGAGGCCGATCTCGCCCACCCAGTGGTGGGCGCAGGCGTGCGGGCACCCGTCCATGTACACCTTCAGCCCCTCGATGCGTCGGCCGAAGCGCTCCGTCAGCGTCTCGATGATCTCGCCCAGCTTGCCCTTGGTCTCCGACACCGAGTAGTTGCAGAAGTCGTGGCTGGTGCAGGCGGTGGAGGTGGCGTAGAGCCTGTGCCGGTCGTGGGGGAAGCCGATGCCCGCCACCCGCTCCAGCAGCCAGCCCAGCCTGTCCTCGGGCACGTT
>BEIA01000128.1 GCA_002898715.1 bacterium HR24
GCCACGATGCGATCCCAGTCGTAGCCCAGCTCCAGCAGCACCTCCTCGGTGTGCTGGCCCAGCTCAGGCACCGGCCGCTGCACCTGCCAGGGGGTGCCATGGAAGTCGGCCGGGGAGGCCACCATGCGGATGGTGCCGCCATCGCCCGCAGGCACGTCCACGAACACTCCTGCCTTCTCCGCCATGGGGTCCCGCACCACCTCGTTGACGTCCTGGATGGGCGCCCACCACACGTCTTCGCGATCGAAGATCTCGCCCCATTCGGCCAGCGTCTTCTGGGCGAACACCGCGTCCAGCTCCGCCACCCGTTCGGGGGCGTTGAGGCGGCGGGCCTCTATATCGGCGAACCGCGGGTCCTCCTGCAGGTCGGGCCGTCCGATGGCGCGGCACAGGTCGGGCCAGTGCCTGTCGCCCTGTAGCAGCAGGAGCCAGAACCAGCGCCCGTCCCTGGCGCGGTAACAGCTTATGAGCGGATTGGGGTGGTGCTCGCGATCGTAGGGGACGACAGTGGCATTGAGACGAGACGAGAGCATGATGTCCCAGCTCATCATGTAGGCGCCGATACGCATGAGGGCCACCGAGACCCTCTGACCGCGGCCGGAGCGCTCGCGGTGGAAGAGGGCGGCGGCGACGGCGCCGGCGGCACACTGCCCCGCCATGTGGTCGCCCATGCCGCCCCGCTGCTGCGGGGGCGGATTGTCGCCGACGGTGAGCATGGCCGCCACGCCGCCGCGGGACCAGAAAGCGCCCACGTCATAGGCCGCGCGGTTGCGCTCCTCGTGGTCGACCCCGTAGCCGCTGACGTGGCAATAGACCAGGCGCGGGTTGAGGACGGAGAGCTCTTCGTAGGAGAGGCCGAAGTCCTCCAGGGCACGGGGGCGCAGGTTGGTGACGAACACGTCGGCACGCTCGACGAGCTGCCGGGCGATTTGCCTGCCTTCTTCCGTCTCCAGGTTCAGGGCCACGCTGCGCTTGCCCCGGTTGTCCTGCTCGAAGGGCGGGTTGAGGGGGGCCGGCATGCCCAGGGCGCTGGCGAAGAGGCCACGGAACGGGTCGCCGTTGGGTGGCTCCAGCTTGATGACGTCGGCGCCCCAGTCGGCCAGGACGGCGGCGCAGGACGGCCCCGCCACCCAGAACGCCAGCTCGATCACCTTGATGCCTTCCAGAGGACCGGACATGGCTCGCCCTCCCTGACCTGAGGTACTTTTTGCTAGAGCTTAAAGCCTGGCCGCGGTCGCTGACAACGGCTGCCGACGGCGGCCTCTTTCGGTGCCGCTAGCCTCGAAGCGCGCGGCGTGTTGGGACGCGAAGACGGGGCCGCGGCACGTTGCCGCTAACGTGCAGGTTATGGTATGCTCCATACGGCCACGCAACTGCCATAGACGAGCATTCGAGGCGACGCATGGACTTCCGGCTTTCCCCCGAGGAAGAGGCGTTCCGCCAGGAAGTGCGTTCCTGGCTGGAACAGCACCTGCCCCGCGACTGGGAAGACCAGGTGCCCGAGGGCGAGGCGTGGGACTTCACGCGCCAGTTCGCCCGCAAGCTGGCCGAGAAGGGGTGGGTGGTGCCCCACTGGCCCAGAGAATACGGTGGCCTGGGTCTCTCCCTGTGGCAGCAGCTCGTTTTCCGCGAGGAGATGGCTTATCACCGGGCGCCCCTGGGCTACATCGCCATCGGGGCCGACTGGGCCGGGCCTACCATCATCGTCTACGGCACTGAGGAACAGAAACGGGAGCATCTGCCGCGCATCGCCCGGGCGGAGGTGATGTGGTGCCAGGGGTTCTCGGAGCCCAATGCCGGCTCCGATCTGGCCAACCTGCAGACGCGGGCGGTGCGGGACGGGGACGAGTACGTGGTGAACGGGCAGAAGATATGGACCTCGGGCGCCCACCGCGCCGACTGGATGATACTGCTGGCCCGCACCGACCCCGACGCCCCCAAGCATAAGGGCATCTCCTACTTCCTGGTGGACATGAAGACGCCGGGCATCACCGTGCAGCCCCTCATAGACATGATGGACAACCACGGCTTCAACCAGGTCTTCTTCGAGAACGTGCGGGTGCCGGCCCGCAACCTGCTGGGGGAGGAGAACCGGGGGTGGTACATGGCCACCACCACTCTCAACTTCGAGCGCTCGTCCATCGGTGGGGCGGCAGCGTCGCGGCGTCTCCTGGAGGACCTGGTAGAGTACGTGCGGGAGGCATCCCTGCCCGAGGGGAGGAGGGCGGACGACCCGCGCGTGCGCTACCACCTGGGCGAGGCGGCGGTAGAGCTGGAGATAGGGCGGCTCCTCTCCTACCGGGTGGTGTCGCTCCAGGCGCGGGGGCAGGTGCCCAGCTACGAGTCGTCGGTCGCCAAGCTTTACAACACCGAGATGGGCCTGCGACTGGCGCGGCGGGGCCTGGCAATTCTGGGACTGTACGGCCAGCTGCGGCCCAAGTCCCGCTGGGCGCGGCTGCGGGGACGCTTCGAGCGGCAGTACCTGTGGATGACGGGCATGGTGGTGGGCGGCGGGACGTCCGAGATCCAGCGGAACCTGATAGCTATCCGCGGGCTGGGCCTGCCGAGGGACTAGCGGCCCGGCTGCGGTAGCGAGAGAGACGAGAACTTTTCGCGGAGGTGCAGAGATGGACCTGGGCCTGGACGAGCAGCAGGAGATGCTGCGCAACTTCGCCCGCGACTTCCTGGAGAAGGAGTGCCCCGAGCAACTGGTGCGCCAGATGGAGGAAGACGAGAAGGGCTACTCGCCCGACCTCTGGCGCAAGATGGCCGAACAGGGCTGGATGGGCCTGATCATACCCGAGCAGTACGGCGGGGCGGGCATGCGAATCACCGACCTGGCCGTGCTGCTGGAGGAATTCGGGCGGTTCCTTGTGCCCGGGCCCTTCATCCCCACGGTAGTGCTGGGGGCGTACCCCATCATGCTGGCGGGCAGCGAGGAGCAGAAGCAGCGCTTCCTGCCCCGCATCGCTGCCGGCGAGCTGATCATGACCATGGCCCTGACGGAGCCGTCGGCCAAGTGGGACGCCGACGGCGTCCAGATGGAGGCCCGCCAGGAGGGCGGCGAATGGGTGCTCAACGGCACTAAGCTCTTCGTCCAGGACGCCCATGTCACCGACTACATGGTGGTGGCGGCCCGGACGGCCAAGGGCGCTGACCCGGAGGAGGGGATCACCCTCTTCCTGGTGGACTCGCGCTCGCCCGGGGTCAAGTTCGAGCTGCTGCGCACCATCGCCTCCGACAAGCAGTGCGAGGTGACCTTCGAGAACGCCCGCGTGCCCGGCGAGAACGTGCTGGGCGAGGTGGGCAAGGGCTGGCCCGTCGTCCACCGCACCAAGCTGCTGGCGGCCGTTGCTGCCTGCTCGTATCTGGTGGGGCTGGCCCAGCAGGACTTCGACATCACCCTCAACTATGCCAAGGAGAGGGTCCAGTTCGGACGGCCCATCGGCTCCTTCCAGGCGATCCAGCACAAGCTGGCCGACGCCGTCATCGACGTGGACGGCTGCCGCTTCATAACCTACAAGGCGGCCTGGAGCCTGCAGGAGAACGAGCCCGACGCCGAGCTGATGGTCTCTATGGCCAAGGCCTGGTGCAGCGAGGCATCTCGTCGGGTCGTGGCCCACGGCCAGCAGATCCACGGCGGCATCGGCTTCACCAAGGACTACAAGATCCAGCTCTACTTCCGGCGGCAGAAGTGGATGGAGCTGATGTGGGGCGACGCCGACTACCACCGCGAGCTGGTGGCCCAGAAGCTCGCCATCTGAGGCGGCGCAAAGGAACCAGGAAGGGCAGCGGGCGTAACGGGCGGCCGCTGCCCTTCGTCTTATGGAAAAAGGGCCCCTGTGTGACCGAGGAGGACTATGTTGCCGCGACTGGCAGCCCCGCTGCTCCTGTCCTTGCTGCTCCTCGTGGCCGCTTGCGGCGGCGCCGAGCGGCAGGCAGCCGTCCAGCCCGCAGCTACTACCCCTCCGGCAGCGCCATCGCCGACCGCACCCAGGCCGACTGCTACCGCCACGGCCGGGCCGCGCTTCGGCGTCGTCAATCCCATGACCATGCTGTCGGCCTTGCAGGGTACGGTGGAGAGGACGACCGCGCCCGACCCGTCCCTGTTGGCGGGCCTTATCGGGCCGGGAGACCTGCCCGCAGGCTTCACGCCCGCTCCGGAGTTCGGCCTCAAGATGGACACGGACTTGGGGACGGTCGACTCGGCGGTGCGCATGTTCTTCAGCTCCCCTAGGTCGGCGCCGGGCTTCGGGACCTACATCATGACCGTGGCGATGCGTATGCCGCCGGGCACCAGGGGGCGCCTCGGGCCCGAGGAGTGGCCCGCCAGCATCGGCGAGGCCGAGCTGGCCGAAATCCGCGCTACCGCTGAAGAAATGGGCATGCCACTCAAAGAACTGCGCGTTCTCGACGTGTCGGGACTGCGGGGCGAGGGCTTCGGCCTGTCCATGGCTATGGACCTTTCGAGTGTCTTCCCGTCCATGGCCGGGTCCACGAACGACGACGCTGCCATAGCCATGGACATCTATGGTCTCCGCTACGGCGATCACGTTGTCATGCTGATGGTGGTCTGGCTGCACGGCACCCGCCCCGATGTGGAGGCATCGGCGCT
>BEIA01000129.1 GCA_002898715.1 bacterium HR24
GCGGCACGAGAGGCCTTGGTGGCCGACCTGGCGCTGAGCGACCCCAAGGGCATCGCCTACACGGGCCTGTACACCGTGCCGCAGTCGTCGGCGCGGGGGCGCGTCGGCCAGAACCGCGTGCCCTCCCTGCTGGCGGTGGGCGAGCGGGAAGAGCGCTTCCAGGAGCACCGTCGCTATGCCGAGGCGCATATGCCCCACCTGCGCGTGGTAGGTCTGGATGCCGGGCACGCCGTCAATCTGGAGGCCGCGGGGCCCTTCAACCAGGCGGTAATCGAATTCTTGTCGGCCTTGACCTGAAGGGCGCGTTCGCGGGTTATACTGTAGCCGTCTCGCTGCCTGCCATCCCGGGGTGACACGTGGGCCTGCCGGGGTGCGGGCCGGCGCTCCACAGCAACCAGGAGCAGCGAAGGGAGGTGGGCAGGCGTGCGGTGGTGGTGGAACCTGACCATAGTGGGGAAGCTGCTGTTCGCGGCCTTCCTCATCGGCCTGTCCGGGCTGGGCTGGGCCATGTACCGAGAGGCCCAGGGCCCGGAGCCACCGCGGGGGCCGGACATCGCCAGCCAGCCCGCGGCCCCGCCGTCCAGTCCAACGCACCCCACGCCTACGCCGCCCCTCAGCCCTACCCCTCCCGTGACCCCCACTCCACCCCGCCCAGTGCCCTCGCCCACGCCGACCCCCACGCCCACCCCGACGCCGGCGCGCGCGGCCACCCCCGGGCCAACCGGCACCCCTGGTCGCGTCATCGATGCCGTGCGCATCCTGTACACGACCTGCGAGGGCGACGGGGCCTGCGGGGCCATGGCCAGCGGCCGCCTCGTCCACCCGGGCGCTGCCGCCTGCAACCCGTCCCTGGCCCCCTTCGGCACTCGCCTGCGCATCCGTGGTTGGGACCAGGAAGTGGTGTGCGAGGACATACACCCAACGATGCAGGGGTGGTACGTCATCGTGTGGTTCGCCACCGAGGCGGAAGGACAGGCCTTCCGGCAGCGGGTAGGCCCTACTGCCAGCGTCGAAGTCCTCTACACGCCCGCGCGTTGATGGCCCATCCCGAGAGGGCTATTGACAGCTGGTGCCCGCGGCGTCTACATAGAGCAACAAGCGACTGTTTGCCGAGGAGGGCGACCATGAACTGGCGCCAGATGATCGCTGACAAGCTGACCAACCCGCAGGAAGCGGTGAGGGCCATCCGCTCCGGTGACCGAGTGGTAGTACACCCCTTCACCACCACTCCCTTCACCCTCTGTCAGGCCCTCTACGAGCGGCGACGGGAGCTGCAGAACGTCACCATCGTTCACCCGGCTGGACTGTTTCCCTGGATACGGGAAGAGGCAGACCTGGAGTCCTTCCACGTCGTCAACAACTATGCCACGCCCTTCGACCGCGACGCCGTGAACCGCGGGCTGGTGGACTACCTGCCTATCGGCGTGTGGAAGGAAGCGGAGATACCTCCGGGCGCTGTCCCCGAGCCCGACTTCTACCTGGTGCCCGTATCGCCTCCCGACAAACATGGCTATTGCAGCTTCGGCACCGGCGTGTGGTTCGCCCCCACCTGGTGCCGCCAGGCGCGGAGGGTCATTGCCGAAGTCCACGAGAACTTCATCCGCACCGGCGGCGAGAACCACATCCACATCTCGCGCATCGACGCCTTCGTGGAGGGGCAGCCACCGCCACCGCCGCCCATCCCGCCCCGTAGCGAGGAGGAGGTGGCCGTCACCGAAGTCATCTGCACCCTGGTGGCCAACGAGATCATCAAGGACCGCGACACGGTGCAGATAGGCATCGGCACCGTCTCGGCTGCCCTGGGCATGTACCTGGGCGACAAGCGGGACCTGGGCATCCAGACCGAGATCATCACGGGTGGCATACCCAGGCTGGTGGAGGCCGGCGTCGTCACCGGCAAGTACAAGACGCTGCACCGGGGTAAGGTGGTGGGCAGCGCCTGCGTCGCCCTGCCGCCCGAAGACCTGGCCATCATGGACGGCAACCCCATCTTCGAGCTGTACGATTTCGGCTACGTAGACGACGTGCGCATGCTGGTCCGCCACCAGAACCTGGTGGCCGTCAACAACGCCCTGATGGTGGACCTGACCGGTCAGGTGGCGTCCGAGACCATCGGCTCTCGCGTCTGGACAGGCGTGGGAGGGCAGACAGCCTTCATGATCGCTGCCCAGTACGCCCCGGGTGGCCGCTCGGTGTCGGTACTGCCCTCCAGCCACCTGGTGAATGGCGAGCGGCGTACGCGCATCGTCCCTGCCCTGCCCGAGGGCTCGGTGGTGACCGTGCCCCGCACGTTCGTGGACTACGTGGTGACCGAGCACGGCATCGCCACCCTGCGGGGGAAGACCGTGCGCGAGCGCATCGGCGAACTCATCGCCATAGCCCACCCCGACTTTCGCGCCGAACTCAAGAAGGAGGCCCAGCGCCTCTACGGCATAACCGTCTGAGGCCGCCAGGGCGATGCCCAGGTCGCCCCTCTGGCTGGAAGGCGTACAGGCCCTGGAGGCGGGCGAGGGGCTGGCTATCGCCTACGCAGGCCACCTGCTGGCTCGCCTCGGGGCCACCGTCTGGAAGGCCGAGCCGCCAGGTGGCGACCCCATCCGCACCCTGGGCCCCTTCCCGGGCGATGTCCCGCATCCCGAGAAGGGTGCCCATCACCTGTTCTACAACGCCGGCAAGCGGAGCGTGAGCCTCGACCTGGCGCGAAGGGGCGACCGGGCCCTCCTGGCCAGGATGGTCCGCGCTGCCGATGTCCTCCTGGTAGACGAGGTCTGGGCGGGCGCTGTGGGCGCGCGGTCAGAGGCGGGTCGTGGTGCCGTGGCGGTGGTCGTCACCCCCTTCGGCCTGACGGGCCGCTATCGCCAGCTCCCCGCCTGCGACCTGGTCCTGCAGGCGATGATGGGCCTAGCCTACATCACCGGCGAGCCCGACCGCCCGCCGCTCCCGGTGGGGCTGCCCGTGGCCGAGCTCACGGCCGGGCAGATCGCTGCCGGCATCGCTCTCGCCTGCCTGCTGGCGAGGCGCCGCACTGGACAGGGCGCCCTGGTGGACCTCTCCTGCTGGGAGGCGGCCCTTACGGCCATGGAGCACGCCCCTATGGCCTGGTCGTACCTGCGCCGGGTGTGGCGGCGGCGGGGCAACCTCGGTGGGCTGGCCGGCTGGGGACTGTACCCCTGCCGCGACGGCTACGTAGGCGTCATCTCGGGCCTGGGGGACGCCTATCTGCGCTTCCTGGATCTGGTGGGCCCGCCCCTGGACGACCCCAGGTTCCGGAGCATGTCGGCCCGCACTCGCCACGCCGACGAGATGCACGCCGCCATCCTCGTCTGGCTGGAGGGGAAGGGCCGCGAGCAGGTGGTGCAAGAGGCGCAGGCCCGCGGCCTCCCCTTCGGCTATTTGCACACTGTGGCGGACCTGCTGCGCTCCCCACAGCTCCGCGCCCGTCGCTTCTTTCGCTCCGTGGACCAGCCTGGCCTGGGCCGGCTGACGGTGCCCCATGCCCCCTTCCGTAGCGTCGGGGTGCGGTGGAAGCTAAACCCCGCCCCGCGCCTCGGCGGGCACCGCGCCCTGGCCCGCCGCCTCTCCCCTCGCCCGGAGGCGTCGCCGGGCCTGCAGCGCGCCCTGCCTCTCGAGGGCGTGCGGGTGCTGGAGATGGCCATCGTTTGGGCAGGCCCCTTGTGCGGGCGGCTCCTGGCCGAAGCGGGCGCGGAGGTCATCAAGCTGGAAGCAGCCCGACGGCCAGACCTCATCCGCGGCCCTGCTCGCCCCCTGCACCCGGGCGACGGCATCTACCCTGGCGGCGAGCCTGGCCCCGACCCCTGGAACCGACACGCCTACTTCAATGACCGCAACCGGGGCAAGCTGGGCGTCTGTCTCGACCTAGACCGGCCGGAAGGGCGAGAGCTAGCCCGCGCCCTGGCCGCCCGCTGCGATGTGGTGGTGGAGAACCTGTCACCCGGAGCCCTGCGCCGTTTCGGCCTCGACTACGCCTCGCTGCGTGCCCTGCGTCCCGACATCGTCTACCTGTCCATGCCCGCCCAGGGACTTACCGGCCCGGAGCGTGGCCACGTAGGCTACGGGGCCACCAACGACCTGACCAGCGGCCTCATCAGCGTCACCGGCTACGAGGACGGGACGCCCCAGAACGCGGGGATCAACGTAAGCGACCCCGTAGCTGCCTTTCACGGCTTCGTGGCCGTGGCTGCCGCCCTCCACTACCGCCAGCGGACCGGCCGCGGCCTGCATATAGACCTCTCGCAGAGGGAGTCCACCGCCTACTTCATGGCCACGTACGTTCTGGACTACATCTGGAACGGGCGGGTGGCCGCCCCCAGGGGAAGCTCCCATCCCCAGTGGGTGCCCCACGGCCTCTACCCTTGCCGGGGCGAGGACTCGTGGCTGGCCATTGCCGTGCGCGACGACGAGGAGTGGCAGCGGCTCTGCCTGGCCGTCCCCTCGCTGGGGCCCCTGGCCGACCTCGCTGCCGCCGACCGGATGGCCCGCCGCCGGGAGATCGATGACCTCCTCGGCCGATGGGCCCGTTCCCTGCCGCGGGAGGAGGCCTGGGCCGTCCTGCAGAGGGCGCGCGTGCCTG
>BEIA01000130.1 GCA_002898715.1 bacterium HR24
CAGCGGACTATGCGCGAGGCCCTGGACATCATCGAGAACATGCTCCGGGTGGAGCAGCCGATGGTAGCGGCCGTCAACGGGCCGGCCACCGGCCTCGGCGCGACCCTCGCCCTCTTCTGTGACATCGTGGTCATGAGCGAGACCGCCCGCATCGGCGACACCCACGTCCGCGCAGGCGTGGTGGCCGGCGACGGCGGCACCGTCATCTGGCCCCTGCTGGTGGGCATCCACCGTGCCAAGGAGTACCTCATGACCGGCGACCTCATCGATGGCCGCGAGGCGGAGCGCATCGGCCTGGTGAACCGGGCTGTCCCCGCCGACGAGGTGCTGCCTACCGCCCTGGCCTATGCCCGCCGCCTGGCCGAGGGGCCGATGTGGGCGGTGCGCTGGACCAAGCTGGCCCTCAACCAGTGGCTCAAGTGGGGGCTCTCCCTCACCATGCCGGCGGCCCTGGCGCTGGAGTTGCTCACCTTCAACACCGAGGACCAGGCCGAGGCCGCCCGCGCCTTCATGGC
The DNA here is from genome assembly GCA_002898715.1 of bacterium HR24. Lineage (GTDB taxonomy): Bacteria > Chloroflexota > Dehalococcoidia > SM23-28-2 > HRBIN24 > HRBIN24. The sequence continues at coordinate 516 of BEIA01000130.1, forward strand.
CAAGCGTCAGCCCAGGTTCAGCGGTCGTTAGGGGGCCGCCGGCGCCGGCGGCCCTGCCGGCGCTGGCCTTCGCCTGCGTCGGCAGCCACCGCCCGCTCGATAGCTTCGTCGGGCGGAGCGGCATCCCTGCCGCCGCGCATCCTCTCGCGGGCCTGGCGCGCCAGCTCCAGATAATGCTGACGCAGGTGCTCGAGCTCGGCATCCGTCAGCTCCTCCAGGTCGAGGAGGGCATTGTGGGCGTTGCGCTCGGCCCGCAGTATCTCGTCCAGCTTGATCTGCACCACTGCCCCGTCGTGGTTCTGCGTGTTCTGGATGAGGAAGACCATCAGGAAGGTGACAATGGTGGTGCCGGTGTTGATGACTAGTTGCCAGGAGTCGCTGAAGTGAAAGACGGGCCCCGTGGCCGCCCATAGCAGCACCACCGACACCGCCAGCAGCAACCCGAGGGGATGGCCTGCCGCCTGGGCCGTCCAGCGCGCGAACCGGGAGAACGGCGAGCGCCCGTAGGCCGGGTAGCGGGCCATATGGATCGCCTCCTCCGGGCCGGCTGGAGTCGCTGACAGGTGCAGCGCCGGCCTAGTCCGAGGCTAGCACCGGCGGCAGCGGGGCACAACGCGCTGGCACTCAGGCGCCTGGGACGAAGCCGCCGAACAGAGCCAGGTGCCACTGCTTCCAGAAGCAGTCCACCTCGGCTAAGCCAGCCTCTCTCAGCCACTCCAGGTGCTGGCCCAGTTCGTGGAGTCGACTGTGCCGGCCCGACGGCCCCGAAGACCACCCGCCTTCCTCTGCCAGGCGCCGGTACAGCTCCTCCAGGGCTGGCGTGGGGGCGGCCACGATGTCCAAGTTCAGGAAGCATCCTCCCGGCGCTAGCAGCGAACGGGCCTCTCGATAGAGGCGCCGCGTCGCTTCCGCCGGCAGGTGGTGAATGGCCAGCGACGAGACCACCACCTGGAAAGGCCCTTCTCCCTGCGGCAGCGAGCCGTCGGCGAAGTCCCACTCCAGGTACCGATAGCGACCAGCGAAGCATGCCAGACGCTCCCGTCCCAGCTCTATCATCGCCGGCGAGATGTCCAGCAGGAGCGCCCTGGCTCGCGGATAAGACGCGAGCACGGCTGCCGCCGCTGCCCCGTGGCCGGCCCCGATGTCGAGCACTCGGATGGCGGCGTCGCGCGGGTAGGGCAGGAGGCGCACCAGCAGCTCGAACTGGCGCTGGCGCTCCTCGGCCAGGGCGTCCATCCGCTGCACGTACTCCCGTGCTCGGTCCGGGTTGCGCCAGTGATGTCCTGGGCGCTCTGCTGGGACGCCGGCCTGCGTTCCCTCATTCATGTGCATGATGCCTCCCGACACGGCGCTCGAGGTGTTCCTCCGCCTGGCAGGTGTGGAACCCCATGGAGCGGAATAGATTGTACGCCGGCAGGTTGAGTGGCGAGGTATGGGCTGTCACCGCGCCGACGCCCAGATCTTCGGCCAGGCGCAGGCAATAAGAGAGGACCGCCCTGGCCAGGCCCCTACCACGGTACTCGGGCGCGACGAACAGGTCGGCCACGTCGAGTGCCCCAGGCGGGTGGTAGTGGAGCTGGGCTCGTGCTACCTCGCGGCCCTCGTGCACGATGCGCACCAGCAGGCAGTGCAGCTCCTCCACCTGGAACTGGAAGCCGTCCGGCCCTGGTCCCGGGCAGGGCGCCGCTGTACCGGCATCGCTGGGACGGCCGACGGCAGTCGTCTCGCCATCGGACGGGCATGCACCGCTCATGACGGCTGCTCCCCGGATGCTATGATTTGTCGTTGCAACCGGCTGCAGATGATAATCATACACCGTTCTGTAATCGGATGGCAACGGGGCCCCCGTCCCGTCCCGGTGGCGGACGCCCTCGCACAGGTGATAACATAGCCATGCCGTATACCCCGGCGGGGAGGCCCAGGGCCGTGCCGAGGATGCCAGGTCGCCACCTGATGATGGAGCAGCTAGTGGCTGTTGGCGTCCGCTACGTCTTCGGCAATCCAGGGACTACCGAGCAAGCCTTTATGGACGCCCTGAACGATTATCCCCAGATCCAGTACGTGCTGGCGCTGCATGAAGGTGTAGCGGTAGGGATCGCCGACGGCTACTCGAGGATATCGCCGGTGCCGCCCCTGGTGGAGCTCCATATCACTCCGGGTCTCGGCAACGCCATGGGCATGCTGTACAACGCCTACTGGACCCGGGCACCTATGGTCGTGTATGTCGGCCAGCACGCGCAACGGGGCGCCCAGCAGGAGCCCATCCTCTGGGGCGACGTGGTGGCCATGGCCCGGACCGTGACCAAGTGGGCGGTGGAGGTGCAGGACGCCGCCGACCTGCCCATGCTTGTGCGCCGCGCCTTCCAGGTGGCGATGGCCCCTCCGCCAGGCCCGGTGCTGGTCTCAGTGCCAACCAACATCATGGACGAGGAGGCCGAGGCCGAGGTGGTCCCGCCCAGCTATGCTCGTACGCGCGTCCGCCCCGAGCGCGAGGCCGTGGCCCGGGCGGCGGAGTGGCTGGCAGCGGCCCAGGCCCCCGTATTCGTCGCTGGGCCCGGAGCAGCCCACGCCAGCGAGGAACTGGCCCGGCTGGCCGAACTCGTGGGCGCTCGGGTGCACATAGCCTTCGGCTCCGTGGACCCCTTCGGGGCCGAGCATCCCCTCTACGCGGGCCCTCTGAACGTTATCTCCGCGGCCGGACTCAAGGCGCAGCTGTCCGCCGCCGATGTCCTCCTGGCCGTGGGGACGCCGGTGTTCAAGGGGCTGTTCCCTATGCCCGATTCCCCGTTCCCGCCCGGGTGCCGCGTTGTCCAGATAGATCTGGACGCCTGGGAGCTGGGCAAGAACTGGCCCGTGGACCTGGCCGTCCTGGCCGACCCGGCCAGCGCTCTGGCAGAGCTGGCCGAGGAGGTTGAGGCCCGCCTGACACCTGAGCAGAGGGATGCCGCCCGCAAGCGGCGGGAGGCGGTGGAAGCCTTGCGCCAAGCTATGGCCGAGGCGATGGACGCCAGCGCGCGGCCCCGCTGGGATGCCCGGCCCATGCCGCCGGCCCGGTTCGCCCACGAGTTGGCCCAGGCGCTGCACCCGGACACGCTCCTGTACGACGAGTCCATAACCGTCGGCGGGCAGCTCGGCCGGCATGTCCGCCTCGGGCCGGGACAGCACTTCCGCGCGGCCGGCGGGGGCCTAGGCCCGGGGATGCCCGCGCCCATCGGGCTCAAGCTTGCCTGCCCCGAGAGGCCGGTGCTGGCCGTCGTGGGGGACGGCTCGGCCCTCTACACCGTCCAGGCCCTGTGGACCGCCGCCCACTACCGGGTGCCGGTGACCTGGGTCATCGCTAACAACGCCAGTTACCGCATTCTCAAGCTCAACTTGCTGGAATACCTGGGAGAGGGGGCGGCCGGACGGGCCTTCGTGGGCATGGACCTGGTGGGCCCCGAGATAGACTTCGTAGCCATCGCCAAGGCCTTCGGGGTGAAGGGGGTGAGGCTGGAGGACCCGCAGGACATCGTCCCGGCAGTGCGGCAGGCGCAGCAGGCCCAGGAGCCATGGCTCATCGACGTGGCCATCGACGGCTCGGTGCGGGGAGGGTTCCTCTAGCGTGCCCACGCTGCCGCCTACCGATGACGTCAGGCGCGAGTACATGGAGGCGTACCGGGCCTGGATGGCCCAGCTGGAGGCCCTGCACAGGGTGCTACTGGAGGGCGAACGGCTGGACCCGCCCCGGCTCAAGGGCCTGCTCAACCGGGAGGCGAGGGCCAAGGAGCGCTACGAGCAGGCCCGGCGGCGGCTCCTCGGGCTCTCCTCCGCTAGCGGTGACGACTGACCCAGCTCCGCGCGGACGTAACCTTGGTGATACCTCGTGCGTTTTCCTCACAGGGAGGGCGCACGAGGGATGCTGGCACCAGCCTTGTCCGAGCCCCTAGACCCAGTTACCAGCGATAGCGCCCACCCCTTCTGGGTCAGGGAAGCCCAGGCCCAGAAGGAGTGGGAGCTGGTGCAGCG
>BEIA01000131.1 GCA_002898715.1 bacterium HR24
GCTATCGAGGCGGAGGCCCTCCTGTGCCACGTACTCGGCCTCGACCGGGCCAGGCTGTACTCCCAGCTCCACGAACCCCTCTCGCCGGCCCAGCGTGAGGCCTTCTTCTCTCTGCTCCGGCGTCGCCTCGACCGCGAGCCCCTGGCATACCTGCTGGGGAGACGCGAGTTCTATGGGCTCGACCTGGAGATAACGCCGGCCGTGGCCGTCCCCAGGCCGGAGACGGAGCTGCTGGTGGACACGGCCCTGGAATGGCTCCGCGGGTCGAGCGGCGCGCCTGCGCTGGCCGTGGACGTGGGCACCGGCTCCGGCGCCATCGCCCTGGCCCTGGCCGCCCACGGCCCGCCCGGGCTACGGCTGGTGGCCACCGATCTCTCGGCCCGGGCACTGGCGGTGGCACGCCGCAACGCCCTGCGACTGGGTCTGGCCGGTCGGGTCCAGTTCGTCCTCGCTGACCTGCTCGCGCCCTTCCGGTGCCGGTTCGGGCTCGTGGTGGCCAACCTGCCCTACGTCCCCACGGCGGAGCTGGAAGCGGCGCCGCCGGAGGTGAGGCGGGAGCCGCGCATGGCCCTGGACGGCGGCCCCGACGGCTTGCGCGTCATAGCCCGACTGCTCGAGCAAGCGCCCTGTCGGCTGGCAGAAGGAGGGCTACTTCTCTTAGAGATCGCTCCCCATCAGGGCCGCGCGCTGGCCGAGATGGCCCGCGCGGCCCTGTCCAGGGCCAGGGTGGAGGTGCGCCGGGACCTGGCGGAGCGGGAGCGGGCGCTGGTCGTCCATGCCTGAGCCTCAGCCGTGCAGCTCCACGATGTCGCGGTCGGCCAGCACGTAGTCGCGGCCGACGCGCTGGCCAGGGAACTTGGTAGAGCCCCAGACCAGGGCGTACTTCAGCCGCTGGCGCCAGGACTTGTGGAGCGACTCGGCCGCCCCCTCCACAGTGCTGCCGGCCGGCAGCACCAGGGGCGCGTCCAGTTTCGGCTCCTCGCCCGGCGGCTTGGTGTAGACGCGGATGACTCCCAGCGCGCGGAACGCTTCTCGTGTCAGGTCGTCCAGCCCCACTCCTTCCTGGGCGGAGACCATGACTACCGGGAAACGATGGCCAAAGGCTGACTCCAGCCGCTGGAATTCGTCCAGAGCGCCGTCCAGGTCCGCCTTGTTGCCGACGATCACCAGCGGTTTCTGGGCCTGCCAGTGGGCGGGGTCGGGACGTTCTCCCCTGCCCAGGGGCTCGATGCCCCAGCTCTCCAGCAGGGCGATGGTGCCGTCCGCCTGCGACACGGCGTCCATGCCCAGGTCGGTCACGAGCAGCAAGGCATCGGCATTGCGCAAGAGGCCGAAGAGCCTGCCCTCCAGCCTCCCTTCGGCCAGCGGGGGCGTGTCGACGAGCTGGATGTGCACATCCTCGAAGCGGGCCATCCCCGGCTGGGGCACCTGGGTGGCGAACGGGTAGGGGGCCACCCTGGCCGGAGCGCCGGTCAGGGCTGCCAGGATGGACGACTTGCCCGCGTTGGGAGGCCCCACCAGGGCCGCCTGACCGGCCCCCTCCTTCGGTATGGAGAACGGGTGGGTACGGCCGCCCCGCGGGCCAGAGGGGTGTTCGAGTTCGTCCATCAGGCGGGCCATCTTGGCCCTCAGCTCTGCCCGCAGGTGGTCGGTGCCCTTATGCTTGGGCATGACCGCCATCATCTCTTGCAGGGCGGCCAGCTTCTCAGGGATGGTGCGAGCGGTGCGGTAGCGCTTCTCCGCCTCGTGGTACTGCGGGGGCAGATTGGCAGGCATAGCGATCACGGGACGCACCATGGCGCCCCATTCAATGATACCAGCCGCCAGGAGGAGCCTCGTCAGAGGTCCACGCTGACCCGCATCCCCTGGCGGTAGACCAGCGTGCCGCCGAAGTAGTTGCCGACGATGACGGCCAGGCAGCCCAGGCCCAGGACGACCATCGCTGCCGGGGGCGTCCGGCCGGCGTCGTACTCCAACGCCCGCAGCGCCAAGCTGACGGCGAACAGGGAAACGGCCGCTACCTGGCTGAGCAAGTGATACGTGCCCAGCCGGCGCTTGCGCGAGCCGGGTACCATGGGCAGGTAGTCCACCAGTCCGGTGATGGCGGCGGGCAGCGCCATGCCCAGGGCGAAGGCCAGGTTGTACAGCGCCGCACGGGGCAGGGTGAGGTCAGCGTGGACGCGGGAGGCGATGTCGAAGACGAAGGCGGCGATGGGCAGGGCGGCCGGAAAGTGGACGAACAGCGGGTGGCTGGGATGGCGCAGGGGCTTGCCCTGGACGGCATCGCGCAGCGTCCACCGACCGATGACGATGGGGCTCTCGCTCCAGAGGCGACGCATGATGGAGAGGCGTGGGTGCGGGGGAGGAGCTGCCTCGCCCCTCCCCCTCCCTGCCTTACTGGACTCCGCCGTGGCGACGCAGCCCCTGCTCGATGTTCTGCAAGAGCTGCCTCATGTCCACCTCGGCTGCTTCCGCCGCCTGGCGGAACTGGCTCAGGGTGATGTGGCGCGGGTCGCCGTGGTTGTCCTCCGGCTCGTCACAGCCGCAGGTTATGCACATTGCCGCCGTCACCTCCCCTCCTTCTGTCACCTCGTGTAGTATACGCTGGTGGAGCCCGGCCCGGATTTCGGGCTCGGCAGGGCGTGTCAGCGGCCCGGTCAGAGAGCGGTCTGAAAAACGGGGCGGTGGAGCGGGCCGGGCGCTCATCGGCCTGAGACCAGTCCACGGCATGCGCGGGCGCCGGTACCGCCTCGGCTATCTGCCGCCCCGCCGCGTACAGCGACGGCGGTGGCGATGGGGCCTCGTCATCGTGACCGTCGCCTGCCTGGGAGGTCTCCTGGCCTCCTTCTCCCTCCGGTCCGAGGGCAGGCCAGACACCTTCTCTGGCGGCGAGGAGGCCGCGGCCCAGCCGTCAACCGGTCAGGCCACACCTACCCCGGGGCTGGGGCAGGGCGGGGCCCTGCCGCGGCCCACCGAGGGCCCGCTGCCAACGCCCCAGGCGCCTCCCCCGCAGGTCTCGGGACGCGCGGTGGCCGTGGTAGAGGAGCCCTGCGGGGCCCTGCTTTACGCGGTGAACCACCATGAGCGCCTGCCGCCTGCCAGCCTGACCAAGATCGTCACTGCCCTGGTGGCCGTCGACAGGGCGCCGCTGTCGGCCATGGTGACCGCCAACGTGGACGGCGGCGAAATGAACTTCACTACTGGCTCTACGGTGATGGGGCTCAAGCCGGGGATGACGCTGCCCTTGCGCGACCTGCTGTACGGCCTGCTGCTTCCGTCGGGCAACGACGCTGCCCTGGCTATCGCCGCTTACGTCGGCGGGTCGGTGCCCGCCTTCGTGGACATGATGAACCGCCAGGTACAACGGCTGGGCCTGCAGGACAGCCAGTTCCGCAACCCTCACGGTCTGGACGAGCCCGGGCACTACAGCTCGGCCTACGACATGGCCATGCTGGGCAGGGAGCTGCTCCACCGCCGGGACCTGGCGGAAATGGTGGCGGCACGCACCTACCAGCCGCAATGGGAGGGGCCGTTATTGTGGAACAGCAACACTTTCCTCTACTGGTATCCCGGCGCTATCGGGGTCAAGATCGGTTACACCGACGAGGCCCGGCAGACCATCGTCGCAGCTGCCGAAAAAGACGGGCGCCGGCTGATAGTCAGCGTGTTGCGCAGCGAGGACGTGGTACACGACGCCGAGCTACTGCTGGATTGGGCGTTCAGCAGCATCGCGCCGCAGTGTGGCCCGGGCGAGGAGCGCTAACGGCGGGCGGCCTGGGCCATCTGGAAGGCCTTGCCCTCGGTCTTGATGGCCGGTGCCACTACCATCTCCGCCTGGTGGAACTCGGAGATGGTCCGCGCCCCGCACATGCCCATGGCCGTACGGATGGCCCCCACGAGGTTCTCGGCGCCGTCGGTGCGGGAAGTGGGCCCGAACAGCAGCCGCTCCAGGGTCGTGTCCACGCCCGTCTGGATCCGCGTGCCCCGCGGCAGTTGCGAGTGGCCGGTGGACATGCCCCAGGAGTAGCCGCGGGCCGGTGCTTCTTGCGTGCGAGCGAAGATGCTGCCCAGCATTACAGCGTCGGCCCCCGCAGCCAGGGCCTTGCAGATGTCGCCGCCGTTTCGCATCCCGCCGTCGGTGATGACGGGCACGTAGCGTCCCGTTTCGCGATAGTGCTGGTCGCGGGCGGCGGCGCACTCGATGGTGGCCGTCACCTGGGGCACGCCGATGCCCAGCACCTCCCGCGAGGTGCAACTGGCACCAGGGCCCACGCCTACCAGCACCGCTGAGATGCCCGTCTCCATCAGCTCTTTGGTGGCGGCGTATGTCACGGTGTTGCCCACCACCACCGGCACCTTCAGCATCTCTACCAGCTCTTCGAAGATGAGGCCCCGCAGCGAGCGAGAGATGTGACGAGCGGTGGTGACGGTGGACTGGACGACGAATATGTCGGCCCCCGCCTCTACTGCCAGCGGCGCCAGCCGCTTGGTGTTGGCGGGGGTGGC
>BEIA01000132.1 GCA_002898715.1 bacterium HR24
GGCTCCAGCGTGGCCAGGTCTTCGAGGATGGCCACCACGGTCTCGGCGGCGGAGGGGCGGCGCCCGTGGGCCTTTTCGAAGCGCCGCTGCAGCTCCTCGATGTAGCGCGCCTCCTCCATTTGGCGGGCGAGGAACTTCTCGTCGTCGGCGGTGAGGAGGGCCACCTTGCCGATCTCGCGCAGGTACATGCGGACGGGGTCGTCAACGCCCTCCTCGAGCTCCTCCAGCTCCCGCTCCTGCTCCTCCTCCAGGGCCTCGGCCTCGCGGGCCCAGGCGTCGGCCTCGAGCTCGTCGAGGGAGACCTCGGCCGCGGCGGGCTCGATGACCTCCTCTTCAGGGGCGGCCTCCTCGCCCGCCAGCTCCTCCTCCACCTGTGGCTCCAGGTCGAGGGCGCCTTCCTCTTCCAGCAACTCCTCGTCGGAGTCGGGCACCTTCAGGCGGCGCCTCTTCTCCAGTTCCATGTCGTCCATGTGCTCAGGCATGTTATCACATCACCCCGTTGTCTGTGCGCCGGGCGTGCGGTCCTTGCGGCGGTGGAGCCTGAGCCCCAGCTCCAAGTCGTCCACCAAGAGGGCAGCGGGCCCCGTTTCGCCCTTGCCTTTCTCGTGCCAGGAGCGCAGCGCCTCTTCCAGTAAAGAAAGCCTGTCCGCCACAGCCTCGTCCTGGGCTGCTAGGGCCGCTGCCCGCGCCATCTTCTCGGCCCGGAGCTGCCGCTCCTCCAGCCGCTTCAGCAACGACTCGAACGCTCTCTTTCCATAATCATTATCCCACGACGGGTCGAAACGTGTCCAAAGGGATATGAGGCTCTCCACATGGCCATGGAGCTCGTCCGGCAGCGATTGGTGGAGTTCGGCGAGGTCTCGGCAGCCCTGCCAGGCCCTCAGCACCTGACGGTTGGCGCTGTCCCAGAAGAGCTCCTCTCGAACCTCGCCGATGTCCGCGCGGAGGGAAGGATAGCGCAGCAGCAGGGCCAGCAGCCAGTCCTCCCGCTGGTCGCGGGCGGGCTGGAGGGGCGCTGGCGGGGACCCTTCCCTCTCGCTTGCGGGCGCCCTGCGCCGACGCCGCAACAGGGAGGCCAGGTCCTCCTCCCTGACCAGGGCCAGGCGCGCCAACCGCTGCAGGTAGTGGGCCCGCTCCACCGGGTCGGCCAGGGCGTCCACCAGGGGCAGCAGCTCCTGCACCAACTCGGAGCGGGCGCGGGGGTCGCGCAGGTCACGGGACTCGGCGGCACGACGGAAGCGGAACTCCAGCACGGGCTCGGCCGCTTCCACCAGCTCCCGCCAGCGCTGGGGCGAGGAGCGGATGACCTGGTCCGGGTCCTGGCCCTCGGGCAGGACAATGATTCTTACTTCAAGACCCAGATTCTGCGCGACGGTGACAGCCTTCTGTGTCCAAATCGGGCCAAGCCGCGGCGTGTCTTCCCACTCTCCATAAGCGTCTTTAATAGTCTCATTCACAAGCACGCTCGCTTGTAGTCCGGCGGTATCGGCGTCCAACGCCAATACTAACTTCCCAAGCCGCCTTTCCGGTGGCCGGCCGGATGCGACGACGGACGCGACACGATGCTGTCCAGGAGCCAGGACGCGAGGAAAGTATCGCTTCAGCAGTTGCACCTGTCGCTCCGTCAGGGAGGTGCCCATGGAGGCCACCACATTGGTGAATCCGTTCTGGTGGGCGGCGATGGCATCCATGTATCCCTCGACGATGACGGCGCAACCGCTGCGCCGCACCTCGTCGCGGGCGCGGTCCAGCAGGTAGAACAGGCCGCCCTTGTCGAAGAGGGGCGTCTGGGGCGTGTTCAGGTACTTGGGGTGGGAGTCGTCCAGGGCGCGAGCGCCGAAGCCCACCGCCCGCCCGCGCTCGTCCCAGATGGGGAACATGATGCGCCCATGGAAGCGGTCGCGCAGGCCCCCCTCGGACTCCAGCGCCAGCCCTGCCTCCAGTAGTTCGTCGTCGCGGAAGCCCAGGGCCCGCAGGTGCCGGCACAGCGCGCCCCTGCCCTGGGGACTGTAGCCCAGGAGGAAGCGGCGGCAGGCCTCGCCGTCGACGCCGCGTCCCTCCAGATAGCGGCGGGCGGCCGCAGCCTCGGGCGAATCGAGTAGCTGGCGGTGGTAGAACTGGACGGCGGCCTCGGTAGCGGCGCGGAGCCGCTGCAGGCGGTCGTCCTCCCGCCGCTCGCCCCGCTCGGGGAGGGAGACCCCCGCCCGCTGGGCCAGCAGGCGCAGGGCGTCGCGGAACTCCAGCCCCTCCTTGCGCATGACGAACGCGAAGATATCTCCCCCCGTGCCGCAGGCGCCGAAGCAGTGCCAGCTCTGGCGCTCGGGCGAGACGTAGAACGAAGGCGTGCGCTCGCTGTGGAACGGGCAGAGGGCGCGGTAGTAACGGCCCGCCTTCTGCAGGGGGACGTATTCCCCCACCACGTCCACGATGTCCAGGCGCGCCTTTATCTCCTCGACGATATCCATTTCGTGGATGACGCTACACCGCTATTGTAGAACGCTCCAGCGGCCCAAAGATTACAGGGCTGGCACCCTCCGCTGCCGCCCTAGTCGCGAAAGCCCAGCCGGTAGGCCATGTCCAGCGCAAAGCGGTCGGTCATGCCCGATACGTAGTCGGCCGCCTGTCGCCAGGGAGGGTCGTCGGGAATAACGTAATCGCTCTTGATCTCCTCCGGGTGGTCGCGAAAGTAGGTGTACAGGAAGCGCACCACGCGCTTGGCCCGCTCGGCCTCCTCCCTCCTGCCCTCCCACTGATAGACGCGACGGAACATGAACTCGCGCAGCACATTGGCCGCCTCGTGCACCGGCGGGCTCATGACGATGCGCGGGCGCGCGTCGGTGCCAGCCTGCCCCGTGGCAGCCCAGGAGGCGGCCACGATATCGCGCACCATGGCATCGATGCGCTGGGAGTGGCTGCGTCCCAGCCGCTCCTGGACGATGCCCGGCAGGTCGTCCTCGGAGAGGAGGCCGGCACGAATGGCATCGGCGATGTCGTGGTTCAGGTAGGCCACGGCATCGGCTATCTTCACCACCTGCCCCTCCAGCGTGGCGGGGGTGCCCATCCCCTCGCCCAGGATGTCTTCCCTCGGTTTGGAGCTGTACAGGATGCCGTTGCGCACCTCCCAGGTCAGGTTCAGGCCGCGGCCTCCCTTCTCGAGGCGCTCCACCACCCGCAGGCCCTGCTCGGCATGGCGGAAGCCCCCCGGCACCAGTTCGGCCAGGGTCTCCTCGCCGGCGTGGCCGAAGGGCGGGTGCCCCAGGTCGTGCCCCAGGGCGATGGCCTCGGTCAGGTCCTCGTTCAGGTCCAGGGCGCGGGCGATGGTGCGCGCTATCTGCGCCACCTCCAGCGTGTGGGTGAGGCGGGTGACGAAGTGGTCGCCGCTGGGGGCGATGAAGACCTGGGTCTTGTGCTTCAGCCGCCGGAAGGCCTTGCTGTGGATGATGCGGTCGCGGTCGCGCTGGAACTCGGTGCGCAAGGGCGAGGGCTCCTCCGACCTTTCCCGCCCCCGCGACAGGCGGCTGCGGGCAGCGAAGGGCGAGAGGCGCTCCTCCCGCTCCAGCAGGCGACGTTGCACCTCCGCCAGCACTTCCAGGCCCGGGACGCGCGTTCCTGGTGCCTCCATCTGCCTGGCAGCCCCCACCAGGACCATCTTAGCAGGAGCGGCCACCGCCTGCAGGCGCCGGAGCTGTCCTGCGGGCGCTCGCAGGCCTGCGCCCGCCTCCGGCGAAGCAGCCGCAGGTCTCCTTGACAGCCCTACCGGTGCGGCCCATAATGGGGCACACAGGCCCAAATAGCGGGCATTAGCAAACAGAGCGCCGTCAGATGCTCCCCAGCCCCGTCCTTGACTGCCCTCACTGCGGCTCCCCTGGCCAGACTGGCCTCTTCTGCTCCGCTTGCGACATCTACATGCCCGACCCCACAGGTACGGTGAAGAAGGTGACATATAACCGCCGCTTCTGGGGCTCCTACCTGCTGGAGGGGGTGCTGTATCTGGTCACCCTGATCATCGGCTGGTATATCTGGCTGGCCTTCACTGCCAAGGATGCCCAGACGCCGGCCAAGAAGCTGGTGGACGTGTACGTCCTGGACATCGAGACCGGCCAGCCGGTGAGCGCCGGTCGCATCTGGCAACGGGAGGTGCTGGTCAAGCAGCTCCTCTCGGGCGTGGTGAGCGCCGCCATCGGCGTGGCCTGGCTCATCGACTACCTGTGGGTGCTCTTCGACCGCAACCGCCAGGCGCTGCACGACAAGGTCTCGCGCACGGTGGTGGTATACGCGCCCCACGGACTGCCGAGCTCCCTCCGCCGACCCGACGAGGTGCTGACGGGTGGCGCCAGGGCCTTGCCGGGCCGCGGCGTCAAGAGCGTGGCCGAAGAGCTGCGCGAGCTTGCTCGCCTGCGGGACGAGGGCATCATCACCGACGAAGAGTACGAGCGCAAACGTCAGGAACTGGTGGACAGGCTCTGACGCTCCTCGGAGCAGGGCGAAG
>BEIA01000133.1 GCA_002898715.1 bacterium HR24
GAGTGGGCGCAGCACGCCTTCAGCCCCGGCAACCCGTTCTACTGGCTGCTGCTGTTCCTGAGCGTGGTCATCTTCACCTTCTTCTACACGCTGGTCATCTTCCAGCAGCAGAACCTGGCCGAGAACCTGCAGCGCCAGGGAGGGTTCATCCCGGGCATCCGCCCCGGGCGGCCCACCGAGGACTACATCAACCGGGTGCTGATGCGCATCACCTGGGCCGGGGCCCTGTTCCTGGGTTTTGTGGCCGTCTCGCCCTTCCTCATCGGCGCCGTCATGGAGCAAGACATCAGCCTGCAGGGACGGTCGGCGGCCCTGGGCATCAGCGCCAGCGGCCTCATCATCGTGGTGGGCGTGGTGCTGGACACCATGCGCCAGATCGAGGCCCAGCTCCTCATGCGCCAGTATGAAGGCTTCATCCGCTAGGCGAGGGCGATGTTCCTGGTGCTGTTAGGGCTGCCTGGGGCCGGGAAGGGCACCCAGGCCGCTTTCCTCACCGAGCGGTTGGGAGTGGCCCACGTCACCACCGGCGAGCTGTTCCGGGAGAACATCCGCCGCGGCACCGAGCTGGGCGAGCAAGCGCGGCCGTATGTGGAGTCGGGGCGACTGGTGCCCGACGAGATCACCATCGCCATGCTGCTGAAGCGGCTGGAGGAGCCCGACTGCCAGCGCGGCTGTCTCCTGGACGGCTTTCCCCGGACCCTGGCCCAGGCCAGGGCCCTGGACGATGCCCTCGCCCGGCGTGGCCAGGGCATCGACCTGGCCATCTACCTGCGGGTGTCGGAGGAAGAGCTGGTACGCCGCCTCTCGGGGCGCTGGAACTGTCCGACCTGCGGCGCCGTGTACCACGAGACTAACGCCCCGCCCAAGGTGCCCGGCGTCTGCGACCGCGACGGCTCGCGCCTCTACCAGCGCGAGGACGACCGGCCCGAGGTGGTGCGCAGGCGCCTGGAAGTGAACATGGCCCAGCTCAGGGAGTTGCTGGACTATTACCAGGCCCAGGGCAAGCTACGGGAAGTCGACGGCGAACAGCCGGTGGAGAAGGTGCGGGAGGAGCTCCTCTCGCTGCTGGCCACCACCCAGGAGAGGTGAGGCGAGGGCGTGCCTATCGTCATCAAGTCGGAAGAAGAGATCGGCATCATGCGGGAAGCGGGCCGCCACGTGGCCCAGGTGCTGCAGATACTGGTGGAACATGTGCGGCCCGGCGTGGTGGAGACGGAGCTGGACCGGATAGTGCGCGAGGAGTTCGCCCGCAGGGGGGTCATACCCACCTTCCTGGGCTACCAGGGCTATCCGGCCACCGTCTGCGTGTCGGTGAACGACGAGATCGTGCATGGCATCCCTGGCGACCGGGCGTTCCAGGAAGGGGACGTGGTGAGCATTGACCTGGGCTGCACATACCGGGGCTTCGTGGCCGACTGCGCCGTCACCGTCGGAGTGGGCCGTATCAGCCCCGAGGCGGAGCGGCTCATCCGCGTCACCGAGGAGGCCCTGTGGCGGGGCATCCGCGCCGCCCGTGCGGGAGTGCGCCTGGGAGCCATCGGCCATGCCATCCAGACCTACGTGGAGGGACAGGGGTTCTCGGTGGTGCGGGAGTATGTCGGGCATGGCGTGGGCCGACAGATGCACGAAGACCCGCAGGTGCCCAACTACGGGCCGCCCGATTTCGGCCCCGTGCTGCGCAAGGGGATGGTGCTCGCCATCGAGCCCATGGTCAATATGGGCACGTGGCGCACCAAGCGGGACGCCGACGGATGGACGGTGCGCACCGCCGATGGCTCCCTGTCGGCCCACTTCGAGCACACCATCGCCATCACCGACGGCGAGCCCCTAGTGCTCACGCTGCCGTGAAGCTGTATAATTGAAATTTGGTCACCCCTTCAGGGAGGTAGCGGAAAGAGGCGTTATGCCCAAAAAGGACACCATCGAGGTGGAGGGCATCGTACGGGAGTCGCTGCCCAACGCCATGTTCAGGGTGGAGCTGCCCAACGGACACCTGGTACTCGCCCACGCCTCGGGCAAGATGCGCATGCACTTCATCCGCATCCTGCCCGGGGACCGGGTGCTGGTGGAGCTTTCGCCCTATGACCTGAGCCGCGGGCGCATCACTTACCGGTTTCGCGAGAGCGGAGAGGGGGCAACGCGATGAAGGTGCGTCCCTCGGTGACGCGTCGCTGCGACAAGTGCAAGGTGGTAAGGCGCAAGGGCGTGGTGTACATCATCTGCGAAAACCCGCGCCACAAGCAGCGACAGGGCTAGGAGGAAGGGCATGGCACGAATCGCCGGCGTCGACATCCCCAACGACAAGCGGCTGGATGTGGCCCTGACCTACATCTACGGCATCGGCCGCACCCGCGCCCTGGATATCTGTCATAATACGGGCATCGACCCCGCCACCAAGGTGCGTGACCTCTCGGACGAGGAGCTGAACCGCGTCCGCGAGTACATCGACCGCAACTACAAGGTGGAAGGGGAGCTGCGGGCCGAGGTGCGGCAGAACATCCAGCGCCTCATCGAGATCAACTGCTACCGGGGCATCCGTCACCGCCGGGGCCTGCCGGTACGGGGCCAGCGCACGCGCACCAACGCCCGCACCCGCAAGGGCCCGCGCAAGACGGTGGCCGGGAAGCGGCGGGCCAAGGTCAGGAAGTAAGGGGGTAGATGGTCATGCCACGGCAGAGAGGCGCCAGCAGCGGCGGCATACGACGGCGCGACCGCAAGAACATCCCGGTGGGCCGCGCCTACATCCAGTCCACCTTCAACAACACCATCATCACCCTCACCGACCCTCAGGGGAACGTCATCTCCTGGGCCAGCGGTGGCACCGTGGGCTTCAAGGGCTCTCGCAAGGGCACACCCTATGCCGCCAGCGTGGCCGCCGACAACGCCGCCCGCCGCGCCGTGGAGCATGGACTGCGCCAGGTGGAGGTGCTGGTGAAGGGTCCCGGGAGCGGCCGCGAGCCGGCCATCCGCGCCCTGCAGGCAGCCGGGCTGCAGATCACCAGCATCCGGGACGTCACCCCCATACCCCACAACGGCTGCCGGCCGCCCAAGCGGCGCCGCGTCTAGGCCCGGGCAAGGAATCAGGGAGGAGGGACCGACAGCATGGGACGCTACACCGGCCCTGTCTGCCGCCTGTGCCGGCGGGCGGGCCAGAAGCTATACCTCAAGGGCAACAAGTGCTACACCAACTGTGTGCTGGAGAAGCGGCCCTACCCTCCCGGCCAGCACGGGCCTGACCGGCGCCACGGCCGCCTCTCGGACCGAGGCATCCAGCTGCGCGAAAAGCAGAAGGCCCGCTACGTGTATGGCACGCTGGAGCGCCAGTTCCGGCGCTTCTTCGAGGAAGCGCGACGCCAGAAGGGCGTGACCGGCGACAACCTGGTCAAGCTGCTCGAGCGGCGGCTGGACAATGTGGTCTACCGGCTGGGCTTCGCCGAGTCGCGCAACCAGGCACGGCAGATCGTGCGACACGGCCACATCGCCGTGAATGGCCGCAAGACGGACATACCGTCCATGCTGCTGCGGCCCGGCGACACGGTGAGCTGGACGCCCCGCGGCCAGCGCACCGCCCTGTTCGAGATGGTCAAAGCGCAGGTAGGGGCGCGGCCGTTGCCCTCCTGGCTGGCGCTGGACGCGGACAGCATGACCGGCCGGATGGTCGCCGAGCCCAACCCCGAGGAGGTGCCGGTGTTCTTCAACACCGCCTCCATCGTCGAGTACTACTCGCGCTAGCCGAAGGTCATCAGTGGTCGAGAGAGGTTTGGAGGTGGGTCTGCCTTGACCCTGCAAGAGGTCCTGGAACTGCCCCGCATCGAGATCGAGGAGGACCGGGGAGACTACGCCCGGGTGGTGGTGTCGCCCCTGCTGCCCGGGTTCGGCATCACCCTGGGCAACTCCCTGCGGCGGGTGCTCCTCAGCTCCCTGCCAGGGGCGGCCATAACGAAGGTGTTCATCGAAGGGGTGCTGCACGAGTTCTCCACCATCCCCAACGTCAAAGAGGACACCATCGAGTTCCTGCTCAACGTGAAGGCCATCCGCCTGCGCGCGCTGGCCGACCGCCCGGCCACCCTGGTGCTGGACATTCAGGGACGGGAAGGAGAGATAACCGCCGGCGACATCCAGGTGCCGGAGCACATCGAGGTAGTCAACCCTGACCAGCACTTGCTCACCGTGGACTCGGCCGACGCCCGCCTGCACATAGAGTTCACGGTGGAGATGGGCCGCGGCTATCAGCCCGCCAGCCAGGTCAACGGCCTGCCCATCGGCACCATCGCCGTCGACGCCGTCTTCACGCCGGTGCGACGCGTCAGTTACCGGGTAGAGCCCACCCGAGTGGGCCAGGCCAGCAACTACGACCGGCTGGTGCTGGAGCTGTGGACCGACGGCACTATCGGCGCCGTGGAGGCTGTGAGCCGCGCCGCCGACATGCTGCTGCAGCACCTGCGCCTGTTCACCAGCATGGGGCGGGCCAC
>BEIA01000134.1 GCA_002898715.1 bacterium HR24
TCGGTGGCGATGAGCACGCAGGTGGCCAGCTCGTCATGCTCGGCCCCGGCCAGCAAGTCGATGGCCACCAGGGAGGGGTCGGCAGAGTCATCGGCCACGATAACCGTCTCGGAGGGGCCGAAGAGGCCATCGATGCCCACCTGACCGAACAGGCGCCGCTTGGCAGTGGCCACGAAGACGTTGCCGGGGCCGCATATCTTGTCCACCCTGGGCACCGTTTCCGTGCCGTAGGCCATGGCGGCGATAGCCTGCACACCGCCGGCGCGGTAGACACGTTCGACGCCGGCGATGTGGGCCGCCACCAGCTTGGCGGGGGCGACGCTGCCATCGGGGCGGGCTGGCGTGCACATGACCAGCTCGCCCACCCCCGCCACCCGCGCCGGCACGGCGATCATCAGCACGGTCGAGGGGTAGACGACGGCGGTGCCCGGCGCGTAGATGCCCGCCCGCTCCAGGGGCCGTACCACCTGCCCGCAGCCATCGGCCCGGAACGGGCGCTGGGCGTGCTCCAGTTGGCGGCGGTGGTAGTCCTCCACCCGCTGCCGGACCAGGCGCAGGGCGTCCACCAGTCCCGGCTCCACCTGCGCATAGGCGGCTTCCAATTCCTCCGGGGATACGGCCAGGGGCGTGCCCTCGGGCACCCCGTCCAGAAGGGCATTGTAACAGGCCACGGCCCTGTCGCCGTCGCGGCGGACGTCGACCAGCACCCGCTCCACCACCTGCTCGACCGTCAGCTCCTCCCCGAAGACCGCGGCGATGCGCTTGCGAATGGACGGTGGCAGATCCTGTTCGGCCGGTGGGCGCTGGCGCAGCCAGGCGCGGGCCGCTTCCAGTCCGCGGACTACTCGCACAGGTACTGCCTCACCGCTTCCAGGCCCTGCTCGACCGAGGCCTCCAGGAAGGCCTGCACCCGCTCCCAGGTCAGGTAGCGCACGGCCTCGTCGGCCACGTCGGGCAGCAGGCGCAGGAAGTCCTCCAGCGCCTCGGCTGTCTCGATGCCCGCCTCCTTCAGGTAGCGGCTGGCGATGCGGCCGAAGCGATCCCAGGTGAGGGGCTGCTGCAGCACCTCGCGGATGAGGCTGTGCCAGCGCTGCAGCGTCTCCTGGTCGATGAACCCCACCTGCACCGACAGCTCGTCCCGCGCCAGCTCGCCCACGATATGCCTGACCAGCTCGTCATCGCTGCGGCCCCGCTGGTCGAGGGCGAACTGCAGAGCCCGGTCCATGATGTTGGCCCAGGGCCCGCCGCCCATGGGCGAGCGCTCGCCGAAAAACGGCCGGTAGACCTGGGTTATCCATGCCTCGTCCATCACCAGGTGGGTCAGGTAACCGGCTACGAACGCGGCCGTGGCAGGGGACAGGCCGCCGGCGTGGGCCAGGTCAGGGTAGGCCCGGAACAGGCCCTGCACCCCGCTCTGCTCGTCGAAGTTGTCCAGGTCGAAGAAATGGGTCTGCCGCCGGTCCCACCGGGTGATGACGCGGATGTCTGGCGCTGTCGAGCCCAGATAGAGGGCACCCCTCTCCCTGTCCAGCAGGTCGTGGCCCAGGCGGTCGGCTATCTGTTTGGCCACCACAGTGTGCAGGCCCAGGGGCGGCATGGTCTCACCTGGCTACATTCTAGCAGAGGCAGCCACCGCCCCCTGCGCCAGCCGCTGGAGCAGGTCGGACACCAGCCTGCCCCGCCGGCCCTCCCCGACGCCTTTGCGCACGATGACGCACGTGGTAGAGCGGAAGATGACGTCGATGGCCTTGAGCTGGTTCTCCACCAGGGTGCGGCCCGTTTCGGTGCCTTCGATGAGCAGCTCCGCGTCCTCGGGCACGAAGCCCTCCGAGGCGCCAGCGGTAGGGATGACCCGGTAGCGCCAGAAGTGGCGGCTTCGCGCATAGTGGTCGGCGATGTTGGCGAACTCGGAGGCGATACGCACCACCGCCTTACCCTGCGAGCGCCAGAGGGACAGGGCCTCCCCCAACGTCTCCGCCGGCAGGTCGGCCGCCACCACGGCGCTCATGTTGAAGGCGCCCCGCCCCAGGTCCAGGGCCATCTCCACCGGGCTGGACGGGAAGCGGTACAGGTGCTCCAGCAGGCAGTCGCGGCCGGTGATGGCCAGGTCGAAGGCGCCCAGGGCGACCATCTGGGGCATGTCCTGGGGCCGCACCACCTTGGCCTCCACTCCAGGCAGGGAGGCGCGAGGGCGCCGCTCGCCCTCGGCATAGCCCTCGAAATGCACCCCTGCCTCGGCCAGCGCTTCCAGCACGTGCCGTTGCTGGTGGCCATCGGGCAGGGCGATACGCACCGAGTCGCGCTCGGCAGGCGGCGGGGCGGGCGGCACCCGCGCCAGGGCGAGGGCGGGGGGAAGCGACAGCCCTCCCCCTGCCTCGAGGCCGCACGAGGCCAGGCAGGAGAGCAGCCAGCCCATGTCCTTGGCCCGCAGGCTGTGCCGGTTGGCGATGACCCATGCCCGGCCCTCCAGCAGCCGGTGCAGGGGCGTCAGGCCCAGGCCGCCGAGGGACGATTCATCGGGCGCTGCCACCAGCGCCAGGTCCGCGTCCTCGGGAGGGTACGCTTCGGCCGCGCCCCAGACGGGCACCACGCGGTAGCCTGGCAGCCGGGCTGCCAGGGCGAAGGCCTCGGCCAGATTGGGGAACTCGGACACGATCCGTACCCCCCGCCACCCGGCGAGGTCGCGCAGCGATGACCACATCCCCCGGGCGCCTGCCACGAACAGCGAGGTCGCGCCCACAGGGAGCCCGCCCAGCTTGACGATGGCTTCCCCTGGATAGCGGCACAGGAACTCCTCTACCCAGTGCAGCCCGCAGACGCCTATGTCGTAGTTGCCCAGGGCGATCTGGATGGGGATGTCGCGTTCGCGGAAGACCCGCACCTGCACCGGCCCCTCGCCCTCGGCAGGGAGGCGGTAGGCACGAGAGCCCTCGCCGTAGCCGGCCACCCGCAGCCCGCCCCGCTCCAGCAGCGCCGCCAGCGGGCGCCGCAGGTCGCCCGTGGGCAGGGCCAGGCGGATCACCCCTGGCCCTCCCCAGCGCCGAGTACGGCCAGCGCCTCCTCCAGGCTGGCGGCGGGCACTGCCGTCTCCTCCCCTGCCGGCAAGGCCACGAAGGCGCCGGAGCCTACGCGTAGCCGGGGACCGGTGCCGGCCCGGGGCGGCACTAGGGCTACGTGCGCCTCCCTACCAGCCGCCCGCAGGCGGCGTACGGCCCGAAAGGCCTCGGCCACGGCCTCCGGCGTGCGCTCCTCCGGCTCGACCCAGATGGCGCTTTCCTGCCTGTCCTGAGGTGGCGGAAGCAACTCCAGGAGCCGGTCCAGATAGAGGGCAAACCCTGAGGCGGGGACGTCCTTGCCGCCCAGGAGGCCGATGAGGGAATCGTACCGGCCGCCCGCGCCCACCAGCGTGCCGCCGACCTCGAAGCGGAACACAGGCCCCGTGTAGTACTCGAAATGGCGCACCAGCGCCCCCGATACCACCACCTCCAGCCCCAGCCTGCCCAGCGCGGCCACCACCTGCTCCAGCTCATCGAGAGGCCCCGCCAGCTCGGGCAGGGCGGGCAGAAAGACAGCGCGGAGGTTGGCCACGTAGCCCGTGCCCTGCCCCTCCTCCACCAGCAGAAGCTCGGGCGGGGCGCCCAGCTCCGGTATCCGCTCCTGGACACGGGCCAGGGCCTCGGCCTCGCCTTCCAGGATGCCGTCGTAGAGGCGCAGCTGCTCTTCGGGCGTTAGGCCCATCTTGGCCAGCACGGCCCGCACCAGCCCGGGGTGGGACAGCCGCACAATGGCCGGCCTCAGTCCCAGCCTGTCCAGGACCTCATGGACCACCAGCACCAGCTCCACGTCCCCAAGGGGCTGGGTATCGCCGATGAGCTCCACCCCTGCCTGCCACTCCTCGCGGCGCGCCTCGCCTTCGGCGAAGTGGAACACGTTCTGGACGTAGAAAAGCTTGGCCAGCGGCTCCCCAGCCATATGCTCCACGTACAGACGAGCGGTGGGTATGGTGCCTTCCGGCCTGAGGACTACCCGCTCTCCGCTCCAGCCGTCCCAGTCCAGAAACGAGTAGACGCGGCCCAGCGCCTGCGGCGTCAGCGTACCGGTGGAGGTGAACAGGAACAGATGCTCCACGGTAGGCGTGCGCACCTCGCGGTATCCCCAGGCCAGGCACGTCTGCCGGAAGACCTGCTCCACCTGCCGGAAGCGCTCCATGTCGGCGGGCAGCAGGTCGTACATGCCGCGGCAGCGCAGA
Source organism: bacterium HR24 (assembly GCA_002898715.1). Classification (GTDB taxonomy): domain Bacteria; phylum Chloroflexota; class Dehalococcoidia; order SM23-28-2; family HRBIN24; genus HRBIN24. The sequence continues at coordinate 4,250 of BEIA01000134.1, forward strand.
GGCTCGCTCATGGCCGAAAAGGGCGGCCCCAGCGCACGGAGGGGGGCCACAGCCCATTCTACCGCGGCATCTCCTATGGAGCAAAAAGCGCGGCCG
>BEIA01000135.1 GCA_002898715.1 bacterium HR24
AGGGGCAGGCATGAGAGGGCCCTCTTCCTCAACCGCGACGGCCAGCGCCTGTCCGGCCGGTGGGTGCAGGAGGTCATCAAGAAATACGCCCTCAAGGCGGGCATCGACAAACGGGTCTGGCCCCACCTGCTGCGCCACAGCTTCGCCACCCACCTGCTGGACGGCGGGGCCGACCTGAGGGTGGTGCAGGAGTTGCTGGGGCACGCCACGCCCACCAGCACCCAGGTGTACCTGCACGTCACCCAGGAGCGGCAGCGCCAGCGCTACCTAGAGGCGTTCCGCAATCGGCGAGGCCGCCGGCCGGCGGCCCAGGGCTGAGGCCACCCGCACCTCGCGCCGGCGCCTGGCCACCAGGCCGAAGAAGCGCACCAGCGGCCGCAGCGGCCCTAGCATCTGCACCAGGCCCTGGTAGCCCACTTCGCCCCGGATGAGGTGGCAGAAGAGCCGCCAGAAGTGTTCGCTGCGCGAGAGCAGGGCTACATAGGGCGGCGGCGCGAAGTGGAAGGCCTCATGGAGGTGGCGGGACAGCTCCAGCTCCGGCGCTATGCGCCGCGCCACGGCCCGTTCATAGGCGCGCAGGTCGGGCGAGCGTCCAGCGAGGTATGCCAGCACGACTTCGGCGGCCAGGCGGGCGCTGTAGAAGGCCATGTGGATGCCCTCGCCGGACAGCGGGTCCACGAGCCCGGCGGCGTCGCCCACCAGCAGCACCGGCCCCCTGACGAGGGGCGAGCCCGGCCGGCGCAGGGGAAGGTGGTAGCCACGCAGTCCCCACAGGCCCCCGGCAGGAAGGCCGTAACGGCGGCACAGGTCTTCCAGCTTTCCCCTGAGCGTGCCGGCGGCGTACTTCCAGGCCCCCACCCCCACGTTCAGGTGGTCGCCCTTGGGGAACACCCAGCCGTAGCCTCCGGCCAGGCCACCCAGGTCCAGGCCCACCAACTCGCGCCACTCGTCCATGATGGCAGCCGGAACCGTCACGTTGCCCTCCAGGGCCACCGCTTCCTCGTAGGTCTCGCGCGCTCCCAGCCAGCGGGAAGCGAGGCCGTTGGCACCATCGGCCCCCATCACGACAGCGGCGCGGTAGGCGCCGCGCGACGTGCGCACCGTCGCCCCGGCACCGTCCCCCGTCTCCAGGGAGAGGGCCTGCTCGCCGTCGTGCAGCTCCGCGCCCGCCTCAGCCGCAGCCCGGGCCAGGTGCGCGTCCAGGCGGGAGCGCTGGGTCATATAGGTCAGGGGCAGGGGGTGCCAGCGGTCGAAATGCGGGCCCAGGGCCAGGGAAAAGCGCGCTCCGTACACCGTCCGCTCCACTACGGGGGTCACGTCCACCGGCGCCCAGGCGCTGGCCCGCAATGTGACGCCGCCCCCACAGGGCTTGTCCCGCGGCAGCCTGGCCCGCTCCAGAAGCAGCACCCGCGCCCCTGCCCGGGCCAGCAGCAAGGCGCAGGTCGAGCCGGATGGCCCCGCGCCCAGGACGACGACGTCGTAGCTGCCCATGGCTCACCGGCCGGGAGACGGCACGCCCAGGACGGAGAGCACGGCCTCGGCCATCACCCGATAGCCACTCTGGTTGGGGTGGATCATGTCCGAAGAAACTAGCTCGGGGCTACGGCCCTGGAAGGGCGGGAAGACATCGGCCACCAGGACGTTGTGCCGTCGCGCGGCGTCACGGATGACGTCGTTGACGCCCATGGGCAGGGCCGTGCCCTCCTCGCCCTCCAGGGCCAGGTCGCCCAGGGCACCGAGTTGCTGGTCGCGGCCGGAGAAGGGGTTGTAGAGCGTCACGACGACGATGGGCACCTGCGGCGCCGCCTGCCTCAGGCGGGACAGGATGGCGTCCAGGTTAGCCGCCAGTCGTCCCATGGCCGCCCTCAGGGTGGAGAGGCATTCGGGCCGCGACAGCAACGCCTCCCGGCTGGGGCACTGCCCCTGCAGCACGTACTGGGGCAGCAGGTCGAGCAGGTCGTTGCCGCCGATGGTTATGGTGACCAGGCGCACGTCGTTGTCGGGACGACCGTCGGAGTCGCGGGAACCGATCTCGCCGAGGGCCCTGTCCAGGTGGCCATGCTCGATGAGTTCGGCGCTGGTGTCCCCCGGGTGACCCAGGTTGAGGAGCTCTATCCCCTGGCCCAGGGCGCGGGCCACCAGGTCGACGAAGCCGCTACCGGCCGGCGCGCCCACTCCGGCGGTGAGGGAGTCCCCCAGGGCGATGTACGTGCCCGGCCCGCTGGGCCCTCCCTTCACCGGCGGGCCCTCGGCCGTCCCTGCGGGCGTCGGCGTGGCTACAGGCGACAGAGGCGGGGTGAGCAGCGAGGCGCCCGCGGGCGTGAGCTGGTGAGAGGTAGGCGTGCCCTCCTCGCTACCGGCCATACAGGCCAGCAACAGCAAGGACAGAAGGGCCAGGGGCCACACCAGCAGCCTGCGGATGCCACCCTCCTAGAGGTGGGATACCACCGCCAGGGTAGCAGCCCAGAACAGTACTTGCATGAGAACGCCGCCGCTGAGCAGCAGGTGGGCGGCGGGCCTCTCTTTCAGGTGCAGCGCCAGCCCCGCCAGCACGTTGGCACCCAGCAGGGCCAGTGCGGTGGCTGGCAACTTGAAGAGCTCCTTCTTGGGCACCATCTCTTGGCCCTGGCCGAGGGGCGGCAGCACGTAGTTCACCTGCTCCGACAGGCCAGGGTAGATGGCGCAGGTGTAGGCGAGCAGACCCAGGCCCAGGGCGAGGCCGAGGGCCAGCAGCACCGCCACCGTCCGGTCGCCGAAGAGAGGGAGGGCAGCCAGCCCCACCCGCTCCGTCCTTTCCAACTGGGCGCCCGCCCCGCGACTCGCGCGCGCGAGCCGCCTCGCCTGGGCCACGAAGTGGGCCGGGTCGGCGGGCGAGAGGACGTAGGCGGCGTTGACCGCCCGGACGCGCACCAGGGAGTCGGCCCGCCAGCGGGTGGCGAAGGCCAGCACCGGCGTGCCGTCCCGCTCGCGGCCACGCCCCGCCCGCAGGCCCCACCAGGCCAGGCCCGACACCCTGGGCTTGTCCTTGGCCATGGACACGTCCTCCACCGCCGACCAGGGAACCAGGTGCCACACGAGGCCGAAGCGTATGGCCAGGTGATCGCGGCCGAGCACGTAGCGCATGGTGCGGCAGGCATAGGCCCAGTAGGCGAAGCAGAGGCCCAGCGCCACCAGCAGCCCGGCGCTCAGGTAGCCCACGAACCGCGGCCAGGAAATGGGCCACTCGGCCACACGGTGGGCCACCAGGCCCGCCAGCCCTAAGCAGGCAGTCGCCAGCAGGGCCGCCAGCAGCGCCCCCTGCCAGGTGCCGGGGCGCTCAGTGGCTATGTCCTCACCTGCGAGTAGCACGGGGTGCACCAGTGTCGGTACTTGGGATGCTTGCCGCGGATGACCTGAAAGTACAGCTCCTGCAGCCTGGCCGTGATGGGCCCACGGCGGCCGTCGCCCACGGGACGGTGGTCGATCTCCACCACCGGCGTGATGTGGGCGGCTGTGCCGGTCATGAACACCTCCTCGGCCACGTACAGCTCGCTGCGGTCGATAGCCCGCTCCACCGTCTCCACCCCCAGTTCCTCCCGCGCCAGAGTGATGACCGTGTCGCGGGTGATGCCCACCAGGATGTTGTCCGACGGGGGCGGGGTGACCAGCTTGCCGTCCATCACCACGAAGATGTTCTCGCCGCTGCCCTCGGACACGTGTCCACGTTCGTCCAGCATGATGGCCTCGTCGAAGCCGTTCAGGTTGGCCTCGGTCTTGGCCAGGGCCGAGTTGGCATAGATGCCCGTGATCTTGGCCCGGGCCGGGATGCCCGTGTCCTCGACCCTGCGCCAGGACGAGGTGCAGCAGCGCGCCCCCTGCTCCACGTCCAGATAAGGGCCGAAGGGGGCGACGAAGATCAGGAAGTCGTCCTCCAGGTTATGCAGGCGCACGCCCAGGGCCTCCGAGCTCTTGTAGGCCAGGGGGCGCACGTACACGTCCTCCCGGAAGCCGGACAGCTCCACCAGACGGGTGGTGATGGAGGCCAGCTCCTCGTCGCTGTAAGGGAAGTCGATGAGCATTATGCGGCAGCTCTTCCTCAGCCGCTGGTAGTGCTCTTTCATGCGGAAGAGGTAGATCTGCCC
>BEIA01000136.1 GCA_002898715.1 bacterium HR24
GCGTGAATGGCGGGTGCGCTGGAGCCCGTCCCTCATATTCAAAGAGCTGGACGACCGCACCCTTGTCCACCTCTTCATAGAGGACCCGAGGCGGGGCACCATTTACGACCGTCGCGGGCGGCCCCTGGCCATGGACGCCACCATCCCCGTGGTCGGCGTCATCCCCGGGCGGGTGGCGGACAAAGACCGCACCGCCACCGCCCTGGCGCGGGCCCTGGGAGTGCCCTTTTCCCAGGTGCGGCCGAAGCTGGACACGAACCTGCCCGACTACTACTTCGTGCCGGTGCAGCGACTCCCCCACGACACGCCGCCCGACCGCCTCCAGCCCCTGTACGACCTGGCCGACCTGGGAGTGTTCGTGCGCGAGGAGGTGGAGCGCGTCTACCCCAACAACGACCTGGCCGCCCACGTGCTGGGCTTCCTGCGCAAGATCAACGCCGAAGAACTGGAAAGGCTGGCCCCTTATGGCTACCGAGAGGACGACTGGATCGGCGCGGCGGGCATCGAGGGCGCCTACCAGGACGAGCTGGCCGGGCAGAAGGGCGGCGTGCTGGCCACCATCACCCCCGAGGGGGAAATCGCTAAGGTCATCGCGCGCAAGGACCCGGTCCCGGGCCACGATGTGCACCTGACCATCGACCTCGATGTGCAGAGGGCGGCCGAGCAGGTGCTGGGGAGCGGGCCGGGGGCGGTGGTGGTCATGGACCCGCGGGACAACTCGGTGCTGGCCCTGGCCTCGGCGCCCCGCTACAACCCCAACGACTTCATCCGCGGCCTGAGCCAGCAGGAGGTGGACAGGCTGTTCAACAGCCCCCAGCGGCCCACAATGAACCGGGCGCTGGAAGGCACCTATCCCCCGGGCTCCACCTTCAAGGTCGTGACGGCTGCGGCGGGCATGGAGCGGGGCGTCGTCACCCCCACCACCCGCCTTCCCTGCCCACCGGTGTGGACACGCTTCCCGAACTTTCCGCTGCGGAACTGGCAGTCGATAGACAGGGGCCCGATGACGCCCGCCGAGGGACTCATGGCCTCCTGCAACCCGGTCTTTTACGAGATAGCCTACCGGCTCGACGCCATCGACCCCGGGCTGCTGCCCGATATGGCCCGGGGCTTCGGCTTCGGCCGGCCGACTGGCATCGGCCTGCCCGAGGAGGCCGGCCTGGTGCCCGACCCCCGCGACCCCGACTGGAAGGAGAAGAACGTAGGCGATCCCAACCCCTGGTTCTCCGGGGACTCGGTGGTGCTGGGCATCGGACAGGGCTACTTGCTGGTAACGCCCATGCAGATTGCCAACGCCTATGCGGCCATCGCCCGCGGTGGCGAGCTGGACAAGCCCCTCCTGGTGCGCAAGATCACCGACGCCCAGGGCAACATCGTCAAGGAGTTCCGCACCGAGGCCATCGGCCGGCTGCCCGTATCGCAGGCGACGCTGGACGCTATCCGCGAAGGGCTGCGGCTGGTCACCCAGAGCCCCGGCGGCACGGCCTACGCGGCCTTCTCCGGCACCGGCCTGGACGCCGCCGGCAAGTCGGGCACGCCCGAGGCTGCTGGCGGTGTGGGCCCCTACCACGGCTTCTTCGTGGCCTATGCCCCCCGCGACAACCCCGTCTGGCTGACCCTGGTCTTCAACGAGGGTGGCACCCAGGGCTCGGTGCGCTCGACGGTGCTGGCCCGTGACCTGCTGGTGCAGCTTTCCCGCCAGCCCGGGCTGGTGCAGGCGCTGCCGGGCCAGTGAGTGCGCCATGCCCATACCCCGCCTCAGCCGCGCCCAGTTCCGTCGCCTGGTGCGGGAGGCCATCGACCGGCTGCCCACGACCGTACAGGAGATGTTGCACAACGTGGATGTGGAGGTGCGCTGGCGCCCGACCCCGTGGGAGCGGCGCCAGGCGGGCGTGCGGCCCGGAGAGCCCCTCTTCGGCCTCTACCTGGGCACGCCTCTCCCGCAGCGCGACAGCAGTTACACTATGACGCTCCCCGACCGCATCGTCATCTATCAGGAGCCCCACGAGCGTTTCTGCCGCAGCCACGAGGAGCTGGTGGAGCAGGTGCGGGTCACGCTCCTGCACGAGATCGGCCACTACCTGGGGATGGACGAGGACAGGCTGCAGGAGCTGGGGCTGGAATGAGGAGGGCCTAGCGGCCCGTGCGCACCAGATAGAGCACGTGCGCGCTCTCCTCCAGCACGCTGGTGTAGAGGAGGGCCTCCCACAGATCGCGGCCGCGGGCGTAGGAACCGTGGCCGCGCACCAAGGCGATGGGGAAGTCACGCAGGGCTTCGGCCACATGCTCGCGTCCGTCCACCACCGGCACCCGCTTGCCCAGGTAGTGCCGCCCCTCCAGGTCCAGGGGCTCCAGGTCGTTGTCGGCGAGGAGAGAGAGGGCGATGGCATGGCGGGGGTGGGCGTGGACCACGGCCCCAGCTCCGGCGGCCTCGTATATGGCCCGGTGGACGTCCGTATCGGACGAGGGCTCGCGTCCCTCCTCCTGGCCCAGCGCCACCACCGTGTCCTCATCCAGCCGGCCCAGCATAGCACCATGGCAGGTGATGACGACTCCGCCCTCGGGCAGGCGCAGGCTCAGATTGCCGCCGTGCGACGACACCAGGCCGGCCTCCCACAGGAGGCGCCCCACCCGCTGCAGCTCTCGCAGGGCCTCCACCGGCACCGGCATCGCAGTCGCTCCCAGGCCATGATAGCCGCAGTGGCCCTATTGCACGAGCTTGAGCACTACCTGGGTGACGACCGCGCCCAGGACGACGAAGATGAGGCCGTTGACCCGGGCCTTCAGCTCGGCCAGATCGCGCTCCACCGCCGCCAGCCGCACCTCGATGGCCTCGTCGCTGGCCGACGACGGTGCCCGTCGCCACCTGTGGTAGAGGCGGAGGATGGCCCGCTCGAGCCTACCTCGCGTCACTGCCTTCCCCCAGCAGGTTGTCGATGCCTTCGACGAGCCCAGCCAGGTTGTCGGCCAGGTCGCGGCGGGCCTTGGGCGACAGACGGTAGCGGGCGGCCACCGCCTTGACCAGCATATCCACCCCCTTAGCGATGAGGGCCATATCCTCGGGGTGCTCGCGCAGGGCACGTTTCAGGCGGACGCGCAGCACGGCGATCTCCTCGTCCAGGCCCTCCACCTCGTGGGCATCGGCCAGCTCCAGACGCTCGGCCTGGTCGAGGGCCTCGGCATAGAAGTTGCGCAGGTTACGGGGGGTCCGCCGCCTGCGGCCGCCGCTAGTCGGCACGGGCCGCCCTCCCTCGGCCGTCATCCCCCTGCTGTAGCAGGGCGAGCAGCGCCTCCAGCGAATCGGGCGGCAGGGCGGCCGCCGCCTCCACCACCCCCAGGGCCAGGCACAGCGCAGCCACGTCCCAGCGCCCCTGCTCCAGCGCTACGGTCAGCGTCGCCGCCATCTCCTCTCTTCCCCCTTTACGGCTCCAGGGTGACGATGCGTCGGAGCACCAGCAGGGATATGGTGCCCGCCCCGACCGCCGACAGCGCTCGCGAGAGTCCCCAGGCCCCGGCCAGGACGGGGCCATCCGCCCCGCGCCAGGCCAGGAGCACGCCGCTGGTAGCCACCTCGGCCAGGGACACCAGGGCGAGAGCGCCCGCTGCCACCCTGTACGACCTGCCCCTGCTCCTGCCGGTCAGGTAGCAGACGAAATAGGCGGCGTTGAACAGGGCGCACAGGCCGGCCAGAGCGTCGACCAGCACAGGGACCGCCGGGGATGGGGCCAATTCCTTACCTCCCTGCCTTCTCCTGGCAGGCAGGGTAGCCGCCGCCACCGCCAGCTCGAACGGGGGGCCGTCACCGGCGACGCGTCAACCTTCCTTGCCCATGCGCCGGCCGCCCAGCACGTGCATGTGCATGTGGTAGATGTGCTGGCCTCCTTCGGGGCCGACGTTGATGGTGAGTCGATAGCCGCGCTCGGCCACACCCTCCTGCTCTGCCACGGCCCTGGCCACGGTGAACATGCGGGCGAGCAGTGCTCCGTGGCCGTCCTTTACGTCGCGGGCGGTGGGGATGTGCTCCTTGGGGATCACCAGCACGTGAACCGGCGCGCGGGG
>BEIA01000137.1 GCA_002898715.1 bacterium HR24
GAGGGCCTGTTCACCCATTTTGCCAGCGCCGAGGACGGCGATAAGACCTACACCCTGGAGCAGTACCGCACCTTCCTCTCAGTGGCCGGGGAGCTGGACTGGGTACCCGTGCGCCACGTTTCCAACACTGCTACCATTCTGGACATGCCGGAGATGAGCCTGGACCTGGTCCGGCCTGGTGTGGGCCTGTACGGGTGCTACCCTGCCGGCCCCAGGCCGGACGTGGAACTGCGGGCGGTGCTCTCCCTCAAGTCCCGTCTGGTGCGCCTCACCTGGCTGGAGCCCGGCGAGTCGGTGAGCTACGGCCGCACGTGGCGGGCGCGCCGCCGCAGCCTGGTGGGGCTGGTGCCCTGCGGCTACGCCGATGGCCTGCCCCGCGTCCTCTCCAACCGGGGATGGATGCTGGTGCGCGGGTGCCGCGTCCCGGTCATCGGCCGCGTGTGCATGGACATGTGCATGGTGGACGTGACCGAGGTGCCCGAAGTGGCCGTGGGCGACGAGGTGGTCATCCTGGGCCGCCAGGGCGAGGAAGAGATACGCGCCGAGGAGGTGGCCTCCCTCTGCGACACCATCAGCTACGAAGTCCTGTGCGGAATAGGGCCGCGGGTGCCGCGCCTCTTCCTGCAGGGCGGTCAGGTGGTGGGCGTGGAGCTGCGGAGGGGGCACCTGGAAGGCGCCCTGGCCCGCGGGGCCGCCGTCAGCGCCGCCGATGCCCATGAGTAGGGGTCCGAGAAACGGCCGCCAGCCAGCGACCGCAAGTAGCGGGCGTTACAGCCCCTTCCTCATCTTCGGCATCGCCCTGTTCGCTATGGCCGCCTTTTACGGCCTGCTGGTCGTCGCCTCGCGGCTCGACGACTACTTCCTGCCCGGCAACGAGATCAGCCTGGGCCCTCTCGGCAACCTGCCAGGCATCAATAGCGGCCAGACGCCCGAGGCGGCCACGCCCGAGCAGCGCATCAACGTGCTGCTGCTGGGACTGGACCTGCGGCCGGACGACCCGCCGGGCACGCCAGCCCGCACCGACAGCATCGCCATCCTCACCCTCGACCCGTACAGCAACACTGCTGGCGTGCTCAGCATCCCGCGCGACCTGTGGGTGCAGATACCCACCGGCCGCGGCGGTTACTTCTATCAGCGCATCAACGTGGCCTACGAGGCAGCGGACTGGCCGGACGTGCGCTACCCCGGCGGCGGAGTGGCGCTGGTGAAGGACACCATCAAGCGCAACTTCGACATCACCATCGATCACTACGTGGTGATGGAGTGGTCGTCGTTCGTCCAGTTGATCGACGCCCTGGGCGGCATCGACATCAACGTGCCCGAGACGGTTTACGACCCGGCCTATAACGACTGCAACCGCTGCCCCTACCGAGAGGTGCTGTTCCGCCCCGGGCCCCAGCACATGGACGGGCAACGCGCCCTGGCCTACGTCCGCATCCGCTACGGCTCCGACGACCTGGACCGCATCGAACGCCAGCAGCAGGTGATGATGGCGGTGCTGGACAAGGCCACCAGCGCCGGTATCCTCCTGAACCCCGCCCGCCTGCGGGAGCTGTACGACCGCTTTCGCCGGGCTGTAAACACCGACGTCAGCCCGGCTCGCGCCCTGGGGCTGGCCCTTAAGCTCAAGGACGTGCCCCGTGAGCAGATCAAGACTCTCTCGGTGCGGGACGTGGTATACCCCATGACCACCGCTGACGGCGCCGATGTGCTGGGCTGGGACCAGGACAAAATGCGGGTACTGGTGCGGCAGTTCTTCCTGGACGGGAAGGTAGACCAGGAGGCAGCCCGTATCGAGGTGCAGAACGCCAGCGACGTGCCCGGCCTGGCCACCCAGGTGCGCGACTTCCTCACCAGTCAGGGCCTGCCCCAGGAGCGGCTGTCGGTGGCCAACGCCAACGGCCCCCGCACCGCCGAGACCACCATCTGCGACCTAAACGGCAAGGGCTACACTGCCCGCAAACTGGCCGAATGGCTGGGCCTGCCGGAGACGCGGGTAGCGAACAGCGCCTGCACGGGCGTCGCGCCCGTGAACGGGCCGGCGGACATCATCATCCTGGTAGGACGCGACGCCCGCACGCTGGTGCAGCGTAGCTAGAGCCCTGTCAGGGCTGCTGGAACCAGTTGGGCATCTGCATGAGGATGCCCATGTCGCCGGTGAAGGTGAACTGGCCGCTCATGAAGGCCGAAGCCCCGTCCAGCTCCCGCCGCACGATCTTCAGCCAGACCTCCGAGGGCGAGTTGATGGTGACGTTGGGGTTGTCGGCGGTGCCCTCCTTCACCTCGCACTTGCCCTGGTCGATGGTGACCACCCAGTTGCCCGGCTCTTGACCGGTAAAGTTGAACTGGATCACCGCCTTCACGCCCTGGGCCCGCTCCGGCCGAAAGGCGTTGGGCATGCCCTCCATAACTTCGCGGATGGAAGTGGGCTGTTGCTGCTGCGTCATGGGGCACCTCCTACAGCTTAGCGTCTGCTTGCCTAAAGCGTCCCCTAGGATAGCACCTGCAACCGGCCCCGTCCAGCCGTCCCCCGGGGCGCGGCGGCAGCTAGAGGTCTTCCACAGCGCGCCGCTCCATGGCCAGCGAGGGGAGATGCGGCGGCGGGCCGTGGCGGCGCAGCCGCTCTACCAGCCCCGCCACTAGGTCTACCTCCGACTCGGTGTTGAAGGCGTGCAGCGACAGGCGCGTGGCTCCCAGCGGCCCGACCGTCCTGGCCACCACGCGGCCCCATTCCCAGAGGGAGGCCGTTACCTGCCAGGCGTCCACGCCCTCCACCGCAAAGGCCACCAGACCGGAGGACGCCTCTCCGTCGTCGCGGCCCAGCACTCGCACCCCCGGTATGGCCGCGAGGCGACGGCGGGCGTAAGCGGCCAGGTGCCGGCACCGCCCGGCGATGGCCTCCAGCCCAAGGTCCTGCGCCAGGCGCACCGCCGCCAGCAGCCCGGCCAGCAGTGGAACGCTGCGCGTGCCCAGCTCCCAGCGGGCGGCCGCGTCGGAGGCGGGCTCCAGCAGGTCGGGCAGGCGGTAGTCGCGGGCCAGGCGAGCGCCGGCGTAGGCGGGCGATAGCAGCGCCAGCAGATCGCGCCGCACCCACAGGGCAGCAATCCCCGCCGGGCCCAGGAGCCACTTGTAGCCGGGAAAGGCCAAGAAATCGCATCCCAGCTCCGCCACCGAGACCGGCATCTGGCCCACGGACTGGGCAGCGTCCACAAGCACCAGCGCCCCTGCCCGGCGGGCCGCGTGGGCGAGGGCGGCCACCGGCAGGACCCGGCCGGTGCCGTAGGCCACGTGACTGAGGGCCAGCAGGCGTGTGCGAGGGCCGAGGAGCGCCTCGAAACAGGAAACGATGGCCTCGTCCTCGGCCTCGGGCGGCACATCCAGCACCCGCACCCGGACACCGAGGCGCCGCTGGACGTGCAGGAAGGGGACGGCCAGCGCCGGGTGCTCGGCGGAAGTGGTAACGATCTCGTCGCCCGGGCGCAGGCCCAGCGTCCAGAGGACGGCATTGAGGGCAGCGGTGGTGTTCTCCTGGAAGGCGATCTCGTCGCGGCCGGCGCCCAGGAGGCCGGCAACGGCCTCGCGCGCCCCGTCGATCACCTGCAGCCGTCGGGCCACCGTCTCGGGAGCGGTGGGCGCCGCCGCCTCCAGGGCGAGGGCGCGCTCCACCGCCTGCAGGACCGGCCGCGGCGTCGGCCCCTGCCAGCCGGTGTTCATGTAGACCACGCCGTCGAGGCCCGGGAAGAGGGAACGGAACGCCTCGACGTCCAGCAGGGACGACATGGGCGCCGGTGGCCCGGGCCTAGCTGCCGGCCTGCTTGGCGGCCACCATGGCGTTGAAGCGCAGCATTAGGCGGGACTTGCGACGCGCCACGTTGTTGGGGTGCAGCACGCCCTTCTTGGCCGCCCTGTCCAGGGCACTGATGGCCTCGTGCACCACCGGCCGCGCCGCCTCGGGGTCGCCGGCAGCGATGGCCGCCTCGGCCTTCTTGAGCATGGTCTTGGTGTAGCTCTTGACGGCCCGGTTGCGCA
>BEIA01000138.1 GCA_002898715.1 bacterium HR24
GTGGACCGACGGCACTATCGGCGCCGTGGAGGCTGTGAGCCGCGCCGCCGACATGCTGCTGCAGCACCTGCGCCTGTTCACCAGCATGGGGCGGGCCACCGCCCCGGTCCTCACGCGCGGCATCGGCGCCGGCCTGCTCATATCCGAAGAGCAGTACAACATGCCCATCGACGACCTGGACCTCTCCATGCGCACCTACAACTGCCTGCGGCGGAGCGGCATCACCACCGTGGGCCAGGTGCTGGAGCGCACGGAGGAGGAGCTACTGGCCCTGCGCAACTTTGGCCGCAAGTCCTACGAGGAGCTCCGGCAGAAGCTGGCCGAGCTGGGCATCCTGCCCATGACCGCCGAGGCCCTGTCCGTGGGCGTCGAGGAGGAGCTCGAGGAGGAAGAGGAGGCCGAGGAGGAGGCCGTCGAACAGGCACAGCCCGAGGCTGTGGCTGAGGAGCAAGCGCCGACGGTCGAGGCCGAGGTGCCGGCTGGCCCGGCGGAGGAACCCGCAGCGCCCGCCGCCGAGGCCGGAAGGCGGTCTGAGCGCAGGAAGAAGGAGGAGAAGGCCCCGGCCGAGGCCGCCGCCGGGGACGGCCAGGAGGAGCCCGAAGCCGAGGGCGAGATCGACCCCCGGCTGGCCAAGCTCCGCGAGCTCAAGCGCCAGCTCGGCGAGGAGTAGAGGCCATGGCCCACCAGATCGACGGACGCAAGCTCGGTCGGCCCACCGACCACCGCCTGGCCCTCTTCCGCAACCAGGTGACCGACCTCCTGCGCTACGAGCGCATCGTCACCACCGAGGCCAAGGCCAAGGAAGTGCGGGGCCTGGCCGAGCGCATGATCACCCTGGCCAAGCGGGGCGACCTGGCGTCGCGCCGCCGTGCCCTGGCCTTTATCTACGACAAGAGGGTGGTGCGCAAGCTCTTCGACGAGCTGGGCCCGCGCTACGCCAGCCGCCCGGGCGGGTACACCCGCATCACCAAGCTGGGGCGTCGCCAGGGGGACGGCGCGCACCTGGTGCAGCTGGAGCTGGTCTAGCCCGGGCGGGGCAGGCCGGCGGTGGGTGCGGAGGGCACCCTCAGGCGCATCGCCCTCCTGCTGGAGTACGAGGGGACGGCCTATGCCGGCTCCCAGCTCCAGCGCAACGCCCCCACTGTCCAGCAAACAGTGGAGGCGGCCCTGCGCAGCTTAACAGGCGAACAGACCAGGCTGGCCCTGGCCGGCCGCACCGATGCCGGCGTGCACGCCAAGGGCCAGGTGGGCTCCTTCCTCACCCGAAAGGGCTACGCGCCCGAGACATTCGTGCACGGCCTCAACGCCCACCTGCCCGATGACATCGCCGTGGTAGCGGCGGCGGAGGTACCCCTCGGTTTCGATGTCCGCCGCCATGCTCGCCGGCGCTGGTACCGGTACACGGTGCTGTTGCGAGAGGCGCGGCCCGCGCTGTTGCGTCGGTTCGCGTGGCACCTGCACGGGCCGCTGGACCTGGAGGCCATGGCCCGGGCGGCGCCGCTGTTCGAGGGCGAGCACGACTTCGCCTCTTTCGCTCGTCCCGACCGGGCGAGGCGGCGGACGGTGCGCACCGTCTACAGGTGCCGGCTTCAGCGCCGGGGCCAGTTGGTACTGCTGGACATGGAAGCGAACGCCTTTCTGCCCCAGCAGGTGCGGCGCACCGTGGGCGCCCTGGTGGAGCTGGGGCGGGGGAGGCTCTCGCTGGAGGAGGTGGAGGCGCTATTGCGCCAGCCCCGGCCAGGGGCTGCCCGCTGGGCGGCGCCCCCTCACGGACTGTGCCTGATGCGGGTATACTATGACGAGGAGATATTCGGCCATGCCTTTGCAGAGGCCCAAGACCTACCAACCTAAAGAGAGGGACCTGCAGGCCGAGTGGCACGTGCTGGACGCCGAGGGCCAGGTGCTCGGGCGGCTGGCCAGCCAGGCGGCCCGCCTCCTCATGGGCAAGCACAAGCCCACCTATGCCCCGCACCTGCCCGTCGGGGACTACGTAGTCATCGTCAATGCCGCGAAGGTCCGGGTGACGGGCAAGAAGCTCACTGACAAGGTCTATTACCACCACACAGGGTACATGGGCGGCATCCGTGCGGTGCCCCTGCGAGAAATGCTCGCCCGCCATCCGGAGCGGGTCATCCAGCTAGCGGTGCGGCGCATGCTGCCCAAGAACCGGCTGGCACGCCACCTGCTCAGGCGGCTCAAGGTCTATGCAGGACCCGAGCATCCCCACGAAGCGCAGGTGAAGGCCAGCCAGCGACGCCAGGCCGCCCCCGCCGACGCGGCGGCGAAGGAGTGACGCAAGCATGGCCCAGGAGACGCTCACCATACCCAGTCCCTATGAGGAGATGTTCCAGGGTACCTATTATGAAGGCGTTGGCCGACGCAAGACCGCGGTGGCCCGCGCCCGACTGTACCCTGCCCAGGGCGAGGGCGGGCACATCATCGTCAACGGGCGGCCGTACACGCAGGTCTTCCCGAGGCTCTTGCACCAGGTAATGGTGCGCAAGCCCCTAGAGGTCACCGGCACCCTCCAGCAGTTCAACGTCAGCGTCAAGTGCACCGGCGGGGGAGTGAGCGGCTGGGCCGGCGCCGTGTCCCACGGCATCGCCCGCGCCCTCATCGAGTGGAACCCCGAGCTGAAGCCGGTGCTGCGGCGGGCGGGGCTGGTGACCCGCGACCCCCGCGTCAAGGAGCGCCAGAAGTACGGGCTCAAGCGGGCCCGCAAGGCGCCTCAGTACAGCAAGCGCTAAGGATCAGCGCCCGGCCAGCCAGGCTTTGAGGCGCTCGATCTCCGGCACCGGCGTCGGGTCGACCCCATTCAGAAGCGCCAGGTAAAAGCTCGTGTAGTCGGCGAAGAGGGTGGCGGCCAGCAACTGGGCCAGGGCGCCGTCGCCAGGCACATCCACCGTCTGGCACTCGACTCCCGCCTCCATCAGCGCTCGCTGCGTGAACTCGTAGCGCAGCAGCACCCGCAGGTGAAGGCGGTCCGAGCGCAAGAACACGGCGCAGGTGCGGCGGGACACCTCCTCCGGGCGGGCGAAGGCGACGATGGCGTTGTGGTCGGCCTCCGGCAGCTCTTCATAAAACGCCCAGGCCTTGGCGTTCTCGTTGACCTGGGTCTTGAAGCGGTGGGCAGCCTCGGCCAGGGGCCCAGCGCCGAAGACGACGACGAGCCGGCCATGCAGACGGGTAGCCAGTACCTTCGCCGGGTTTTCGGCGGCCGGCACGGAGGCGTCCAGCCGCTGCCGCTCCCGCTCCAGGACCGCCAGGGCCTCCTCGGCCCAGGGGGAAGGGTCGTCCAGGGCCCCGGCCAGGTGGGCCACCCACAGCAAGGGCATCAGGCTGTAGCCGAGGGCGGCCCGCGGCTGGGCCCTGTAGTCGATGCGGAACATGGGCAGTCCCCGCTCTCGCACCAGCTCCCCCAGGCGGCCGCCGGTGGTGACGGCCACCAGCTTCGCCCCCCGCTCCAGCGCCTGCTGAAAGGCAGCGAGGGTCTCCTCCGTGTTGCCCGAATAGCTCGAGGCCACCGCCAGGGTCTCCTCGTCCACCCACGGGGGCAGCTCATAGGAGCGCACCACGGCCACGGGCAGGCGTGTGCCCAGAGCCCGCAGGTAGTCGCCGGCAATGGCTGAACCGCCCATACCCAGCACGGCCAACTTGCTCACTCGGCGGTAGTCCTCGGGCAGGTGGAAGCCCTTGGCCTCCTGCCAGGCCTGCCGGCACTGGCGGGGAAGGTCGCGGATGGAGTCCAGCATTCCGGCCGGGTCGAGGGCGGACAGGCGGGCCGGGTCGTCCAGAACGTCCATCGCCTAGACCCCCAGCAGGCGGCGGGCATCGTCCAGGACGCGATAGACCAGCGCCTCCTCGCCCTGCACTTCGCTGTAGATTCGCAGCAGGGGCTCGGTGCCCGAGAAGCGGAAGACCACCCAGCCGCCTTCCAGAAGGAAGCGGATGCCGTCCAGGTTGTCCTGGCCGATG
>BEIA01000139.1 GCA_002898715.1 bacterium HR24
GATGGCGCAGCCGACCTGGGCCAGGTATGGAGGGCGGCGGCTGAGCTGGCCAGGGCCATGCCCAGGGGCGCGCGGGCGGTGCTGGCCGTTAAGAGCACCGTGCCCCCGGGCACCACCCACCACCTGTCCGTGATGATGAGGGGGCTTCGGCCGGACCTTCACCTGCCGGTGGTGGCCAACCCCGAGTTCCTGCGCGAGGGCAGGGCAGTGCAGGACTTCCTCTCGCCTCCCCGTATCGTCCTCGGGGCCGATGACGAAGAGGCGGCCCGCACGCTGGCAGAGCTGTACCGCCCGCTGGACGCGCCGGTGGTCCACTGCCGTCCGATCAGCGCCGAACTGGCCAAGTACGCCTGCAATGCCTTTCTGGCCGCCCGGGTCTCCTTCGTCAACGAGATAGCGGAACTGGCCGAGGCCCTGGGCGCCGACATCGGCGAGGTGACGGCGGTGATGGGTCTCGACCCGCGCATCGGCCCCGCATATCTGGAGGCGGGGCTCGGCTGGGGCGGAAGCTGCCTGCCCAAGGACTTGCGGGCCCTCATCGCCCTGGCCCGCGGCCTGGGGGTGCCATCGCCGGTGCTGGAAGGGATAGCCCAGACCAACGCCCGCCAGGTGGCGCGGACCGTGGCCCGGCTCGCGTCAGTGGCGGGGCCGCTGGAGGGCAAGCGAGTGGCCCTGTGGGGCCTGGCCTTCAAGCCCGGCTGCGACGACACCCGCGATTCGCCGGCCCTGGCCCTGGGCCGCGCCCTGCAAGAGGCCGGGGCCGAGGTGACGGCCTACGACCCGGTAGCCTCCTGCACCGAGTTCGCTGTCCACCGCGACCCCTACCGCGCCGTCGAGGCGGCCGATGCAGCGGTGGTGGCCACCGGCTGGCCGGAACTGCGCTCGCTGGACTGGGCCAGGGTCCGCTCGCTGATGAAAAGACCGCTGGTCCTGGACGCACGCAACGCCCTGGACGGCGAGGCAGTGCGGGCGGCCGGGCTCGTATATATGGCATTGGGCCGGCCCCTGGTGGGGGAGCCCGCGCCGGTGGAGGGGTGATGGGTGAAGTGGTGCAGACGCGGACTCTACCCCGACAGGCTGCGGCCTATATGCCCCTGAAACGGGCGCTGGACATCGTCCTCGCCTCGCTGGGGCTCGCTGTGCTGGGGCCCCTGTGTGCGCTCATCGCCCTGGCTATCTGGCTCGATTCCCCGGGCGGCGTGCTCTTCCGTCAGACCCGCCTGGGCAGGGACGGGCGACCTTTCACCATGTACAAGTTCCGCACCATGCATCCCCATGCCGATGACTCTCTGCACCGCCAGGCAGTGGCCCGCTGGGCACAGGGCGCTGCCGACGGCGACGGGCCCCACCCCTACAAGCCGGAACGCGACCCGCGAGTTACCCGAGTGGGGCGGGTGCTCCGTCTCACGGGCCTCGACGAGTTGCCGCAACTGCTTAACGTGCTCCGGGGCGAGATGAGCCTGGTGGGCCCCCGGCCTGCCATCCCCTATGAGCTCGCTCACTACCGTCCCTGGTATTACCAGCGGTTCAGGGTGATGCCGGGCATCACCGGCCTCTGGCAGGTCAACCGCCACCGCGCTCCCAGCCTGCCGGAGGCTGTGGAGCTGGATGTGAGGTACATAGAGCGAATGTCGCCGGCGCTGGACCTGGCCATACTGGCCCGGACAGTGCCCCTGGTAGTGCGAGGCAGGCTCAGGTTTTGAGAGGAGGCGCCATGCGAATCGGTCTGGTGGGGTGTGGCTATTGGGGGGGCAAGCACCTGCGCGTCCTTCACGAACTGGGCTTCGGCGGCCATGTCGTCGTCACCGACTGCGACCGGGCGCGGCTGCACGATGTGGCCCGAGTGTACCCTGCCGCCACGGTGACGGAGAGCTTCCAGGAGTTGCTGGAGCGCTCCGATGCGGTCATCGTGGCCACGCCGGCCAGCACCCACTACAGCTTCGCCAGACAGGCCATCGAGGCGGGCCGGCATGTGCTGGTGGAGAAGCCCTTCACCACCTCCTCGCAGGAGGCGCGCGAGCTGGTGCAGATGGCCCGAGAGCGGGGGCTGGTGCTTATGGTCGGCCACACCTTCCTCTACAGCCAGCCGGTGCGGGCGCTGCACGCCCTGGTGCGGGAGGGGCGCATGGGCCGAGTGCTGCACCTGGACAGCCAGCGCCTGGGCTTCGGGCTCCTCCAGTCCGATATCCACGTGCTCTGGGACCTGGCCTCCCACGACATCTCTATACTCGCCTATCTGCTGGGGGAGTGGCCGCAGCAGGCAGCGGCCCGGGCCGTCACGCACCTGCACAGTCAGCGCTTGTGGGAGGTGGGCCATGCCCATCTCTGGTTCCCGAGCGGGGCGTCGGCCCACGTGCATGTGAGCTGGCTCTTCCCCTATAAGGTGCGTCAGCTCATGGTGGTGGGCTCGTGCGCTACCGCCATATACGACGACACCAGCCCCGAACCGCTGCGGGTCTGCGAGCGCGAGATCCGCTTCCCCGCAGCGAACGGCAGACGCGGGTGGTGTGCGCCTTCCTATCGCTCCGGCGACGTGCACCTGCCGCACATCCCCCAGCGTGAGCCACTCCTGGAGGAGGTGACCGAGTTCGTGCGCTGCATAGATAGCGGCTCTCCGCCCCTGAGCGATGGCGCGTTCGGCCTGCGGGTGGTGCAGGTGCTGGAGGCGCTGGACGCCTCGCTGGCGCGGGATGGGCAGGCCGTGCCGGTGGAGGTGCTGTCCGCAGCGCCGGTGACCGGGGAGGGCCTCCAGCCATGATGAAGGTGGAACTGGTGGACCTGGGGGCCCAGTACCGCTCCATCCAGCAAGAGGTCCGGGAGGAGATCGACTCTGTCCTGGCCAGCGCGAGGTTCAACCTCGGGCCCAATGTCTACCAGTTGGAAGAGGAGTTCGCCGCCTATTGCCGGGTGGCCCATGCTGTGGGCGTCGCCTCGGGCACCGATGCCCTCTACCTGGCCCTGAAGGCGCTGGGTGTGGGCGCCGGCGACGAGGTCATCACTGTCCCCTTCACGTTCATCGCCACCGTGGAGGCGATAGCCCTGTGCGGTGCCCGGCCGGTGTTCGTGGACATCGACCCGCGCACCTACACCATGGACCCCGCCAGTCTGGCGGCAGCCATCAGCCCGCGCACACGCGCCATCGTGCCGGTGCATCTGTACGGGCTGCCAGCGGACATGGACAGCATCATGGCAGTGGCCAGCCGCCACGGCCTGGCGGTGGTGGAGGACGCCTGCCAGGCCCACGGCAGCGAGTACCGTGGCCACAGGGTGGGCTCCCTGGGACATGCGGCCGCCTTCAGCTTCTACTGCTCCAAGAACCTGGGGGCCTACGGCGATGGCGGCATGGTGATGACCGACGATCCAGCGCTGGCCCGCAAGGTACGCCTGCTGCGCAACCACGGCGAGGTCCAGCGCTACCGCCATTCGGTGCTGGGAACCACCTCGCGGCTGGACGAGTTGCAGGCGGCTGTCCTGCGGGTGAAGCTGCGCTACCTCGATATCTGGAACGAGGCCCGCCGCACCTGGGCCGAGGAGTACCGCGACCGCCTGGACGACGTCCCCGGCCTGTCGCTCCCCTACGAGCCCGCCTACGGCAAGCACGTCTACCACCTGTTCGTGGTGAGGCACCCCCAGCGGGACGCCCTGCGGCGGCGACTGGGGCGGCTGGGCATCGCCACCGGCATCCACTACCCGGTGCCGGCGCACCTGCAGCCTGCCTGCGCCTTCCTGGGCTACCGGGCAGGGGACTTCCCCGAGGCGGAGCGCGCGGCGCGTGAGGTGCTGTCGCTGCCCATGTACCCGGAACTGACCCTGGACCAGGTGGCATACGTATCGCAGGTCATCCGCGATTGGCACCGCGAGCGAAAGGCCCAGGGCCGTCGCGGTACCGTCCTGCCCTTCGTGGCCGCCGGCGAGTGAGGGA
>BEIA01000140.1 GCA_002898715.1 bacterium HR24
CCTGGCCGGTGGCGGTAGCGCACGACGATATACAGCAGCGCGCCCCACACCAGCACGAGGATCACCACCGCCGGCCACATGGCCAGGAAGAAGAGGTGTCGCTGGTCCCGGGCCACTTCGCCCACGGGGGCGAAGGTGTTCTGCGGGGTGTCGATGGCTACGTTGCAGCCGGTGAGGAATACCGTTGCCAGCAAGGGGGCCAGCAACAGCGCATACCTGGTGAGCGACTTACGCCTGTGCAACGCGGCCCGCCTCTCGTCAAGGCTTCAACCCTAATCTCTCACAGCCCCGCGGCTCCGTCAACGCCGTTTGTGTCCATCTTCACTAAAAGGCCAGCACGTCCACGGCCAGAGCGGCAAAGAGGAGGGCCAGGTACATATTGGACCAGTGGAACATAGCCGCCGCCCCGCGCACTGATGGCCTCAGACACAGGTGCAGCGCCTGCCCCACCAGCGCCAGGCCCAGCAGCGACGCCACCGCCAGGTAGAACGTCCCCGCCCCGCTGACCCAGGGCAGGGCCACGGAAAGGCCTACCGTGGCCAGGCCGTGCAGGAGGATCTGGCGCCTGGTCTCCGCTTCGCCCTTCACTACTGGCAGCATGGGCACACCTGCCCGCTGGTAGTCGCGGCTGTAGTTCAGGGACAGGGCCCAGAAATGGACCGGCGTCCAGAAGAAGATGATCCCGAACAGCACCAGGGCTGCGGCCTCGACCTCCCCTCGCACTGCTGCCCAGCCGATGACGGGGGGCATGGCGCCTGCCGCGCCGCCGATGACGATGTTCAGGGGTGTGGTGCGCTTGAGGGTCAGGGTGTAGACCAACACGTAGAAGCCGTAGGCGGCCACGGTCAGCAGCGCGGCCAGCGTTCCCACGAAGGCCTGCATGACCAGCACGCCCAGGGCGCCCAGCGCCAGCCCGAAGGCCAGGGCCCGCTCCGGCTCGACCATGCCCGTGGGGATGGGGCGGCCCCTGGTACGGAGCATGAGGGAATCGATGTCGCGATCGAAGTAGCAATTGAGGGCATTGGCCCCGCCAGCGGCGAGGGCCCCTCCTGCCAGGGTGGCCAGCACCAGCCAGGGCGACGGCCAGCCTTCCTCCGCCAGCACCATGGCCGGCACCGTCGTCACCAGCAGCAGCAGGACGATGCGCGGCTTGGTCAGGCCGATGTAGGCGCGGACAGAGCCGAGCAGGCCACGGGTGCGCTCCCGTACCGCCAGGTCCAGCATGCCTATCCTACCTCTCCCCTGCGCTCGGGGAGGGCCCATACGGCCAGGCCCACGGCCAGCGCCCAGATGGCCGCTGCCAGGGCCAGGTGGGCCATCCGCACCCAGGTGGGCAGCTCCAGCCATATGTTTCCCGCCCCTACCAGCACCTGTACCAGGTACAGCCCCAAAGCGGCGGCGCTGGCCGCTCGTGGGAACGGCCCCAGGCGCCGTGCCCTGAGCCACAGCCATAATAGCGCCGCCCCTACGGCCACGGCCATCAGGCGGTGGGCGTAGTGTACCTGAGCTCCTACGCTTTCGCCGGGGATCAGCCGCCCGTCGAAGAGAGGCCAGTCGGGGTAGGCGAGGGCCGCTCCGGGGACATGGGAGACGTAGGAGCCTACCAGGCTCAGCGCCAGCACCAGCGCGCCGGCGGCGGCAGCGACCGGGAGCAATTCCCTCCTGCCGGCGCGGCGGCCGGGACGCAGCGTCAGGACGCTAGCGGCCATCAGGGCGCCCAGCGTGAGGAGGGCCATGCCCAGGTGGGCGGCCCGCAGGGGCACCGGCATCTCCTGCTCCACCGCCTCGCGGCCGATCATGGCCTGCACCAGCACCAGGGGCACCGCCGTCCAGGCGATGCGGGCAGCCCAGGGCTCCTGCCGCCGCTCCAGCCAGCCGGCCACAGCCCCGCCCACCACCAGCACGCCCGTCACCGCGGCCAGGAGGCGGTGGGAGTACTCGAGGAGCACCAGCCTCTCCAGGGGGGGCAGTAGCTGGCCGTGACACAGCGGCCAGTCGGGGCAGGCGAGGCTGGCGCCCTCGGTGCGCACGGCGGCACCCAGGACGAGCAGCGCGTAGGTGCTGCCCAGGGCAAGAGGCGCCCAGTAGCGTAGGCGGAACAGGCCCCGCAGGCTGGCCTGAACGCCCAGGGGGGCACTGCGGAGCGAGCGTGGGCGGGAGGGGACGGCCCCTTTCAAATGAGCACCCCGATTGCTACTTGTATCACAATCTCCCTGGCCGGTCAAGGCGCGGGAGGAGGGCCTTCTTCGCGTCCCCGACGGCGCCTGCTGAGGCGGTAGAGCCCTATGGCCAGGGCCGTGGCCACCACCACTACTACCTCGGGCCTTCGCAACGCTCCTACCAGGCGGCGCACGGTGAAGTCCAGTCCCGCCGAACGCAGGAGACGCGCCCCCTTACGGTGCCTGAGCCTGGCCTCGATCTCTTCGGGCGGCAGCTCGCGGAGCTGCTCCGTGGCCTCCTCTACTCCGTCCACGTCCTGGAGCCCCTTTAGGAAGTCCTCCAGGGGCACCTGGGCCAGCACCCAGTCCTCGGGCAGGTCGTCCTGATCGCCGTTGCCGCCCATGGCCTCTCGGAAGGTAGGCCGCATCCCGCCCCTCCAGGGTACGCCACGCTGTGGGCTGTGGCCAGCGAGGGGGTCAGAATATAGCGGCGGCGATGACAGCGGCTACCAGCTGTACCACCACCAGGGTCAGCCAGCCCAGAAAGGCCACGGCGATGGCACGCAGCCAGCTTTCGTAGTCCAGCGCGCAACGGATGGCGACGACGGTGGCCACCAACACCCACAGGGCGACCACGATGCCCACGATGATGTTGACGATGGGCACGATACCGAGCACCAGGAAGAAGCGCGGCGCCGAGGCGAAGCCCAACACCCGAAGTAGCTCGCCCCAGTCGGCGCGGGTGGCGGACTCGGGCAAGAGGCGCGTGCCGATGAGATAGGTGATATAGGCGTAGGCTGTCCAGCCCACCAGCGCCAGAGCGATTCCCACCAGCAGTCCACGGGGGCCGCCTTCCAGGGCGCCGATGCCGCTGGCCAGGGCGCCCAGCACCACCACCAGCGCGGCCTGCCAGGTAGCGTCCTCATCGCCTTCTACCGCTTCGTATGCTTCCGTCCGCAGCATCAAGGCGCCCAGTACACGGTCGCCGAAGGCCGAGGGTCCCGTCACCGTCGACATCCGTCGCTACCTCCTGTCGAGGGTCGTTAGAGCTATTCTAGCGGCTGTCGTGGCCCCTGGCTCGCCCGGACGCGGGGGCTTCCATAGGTGTGATATACTTGGCGTGGCCCGATGGCTGTGCGTGATGCCTTGGGGAGGTCGGTAGAGCTCTCTGGGCCCCCGAAGCGCATCGTTTCGCTGGTCCCCAGCCTCACCGAGGCGATTTTCGCCTTCGGTGGCGGCGAAAGAGTGGTGGGCGTCACCCACTTCTGCCTCGAGCCCTGGCCAGAGGTCCGCTCTCGGCCGAGAGTCGGAGGCACCAAGACGGTGGACGTGGCCAGAGTCCTCGCCCTCTCTCCCGACCTGGTGGTGGCCAGTGCCGAGGAGAACCGCCCCGAACACGTGGAGGCCATCGCTGAGGCAGGCATCCCCGTCTATGTCACCCTGCCTACCACAGTGGTAGGTGCCCTGCGCATGCTGGAGGAGCTGGCGACGATGCTGGGGCTGGAAGGCGCGGCGCGGCCTATGCTGGAGGCGTCGCGTCGCGTCCTGAGGGAGACGCAGGCCATCGTGGCCGGCGCGCCGCGGCCGCGGGTCTTCTGCCCCATTTGGCGCGACCCGTGGATGACCATCGGCCCCGGGACGTATATGCACGACCTCATCGCCACCTGCGGCGGCGACAACGTCTTCGCCGACGCCGGCGAGCGCTACCCGGCGGT
>BEIA01000141.1 GCA_002898715.1 bacterium HR24
ACGCCCCAGGAGCTCATGGACCGCTCCCTGGTGCTGGTGGGGAGCCCCGATACGGTAAGCTTTCAGCTCGAGCGCCTCCTCAAGCACACGCCCGTCTCGTGGCTCTTCGCCTGGACCTACAACGGCGTCATTCCCCACCACAAGCTGATGCGTTCCCTGGAGCTGTTCGCTACAAGGGTATTGCCCCGGTTCCAGTGAGGGAGGAAGACATGACAGCGCTGCTCTACGAGAAGCGCGATGGGATCGCCTATATCACCCTGAACCGCCCGCACGTCCACAACGCCATCGACCCGGAGATGATGGTGCGCCTGGCCGAGGCGTGGCAGGACTTCGACGCGGACGACGGCGTGCGGGTGGCCATCGTCACCGGGGCAGGCGAGCGGGCCTTCAGCGCCGGGGCCGACCTGGGCAGACTGATCCCGCTTCTCACCGGCGCCCGCCAGCCCGAAGACGAATGGGACCGGCGGGTCCTTGCCGAGCGCAGGCTGATGGACGCGGCCCTCATGCGCCGCCGCCCCATCTACAAGCCCGTTATCGCCGCCATCAACGGCTTCTGCCTGGCCGGCGGCACGGAGCTGGCCCTGGCCACGGACATACGCATCGCAGCAGAACATGCCACCCTGGGGTTGTCGGAGGTGCAGCGGGCGCTGGTGCCGGGCGGCGGCTCCATGGTGCGGCTGCCGCGCCAGGTGCCATACTGCAAGGCCATGGAGATCCTGCTGGTGGGGGAACCCGTTCCCGCCCAGGAAGCGTACCGCTTCGGGCTGGTGAACTACGTGGTGCCCCTGTCGGAGCTGATGACCACGGCAGAGCGCTTCGCCCGCCGCATCGCCCAGAACGGCCCTCTGGCGGTGCGCAAGATCAAAGAGGCGGTCCTGCGCACTTCGGGCCTGCCCCTCGCTGACGCCTTCCGCATCGAGGACGAGGTGGCCCGGGAGGTCTTCGCTTCGGAAGACGCCCGCGAAGGGCCCCGCGCCTTCATGGAGAAGCGTCCGCCCCAGTACAAGGGCCGCTGAACGGAGGCCGCCCGCCCCCTACACCGCCTGGAAATACACGCGGCCGTCGGCCTCGAACTCGCGCAGGCGTCCCTGCCCTACCAGGTAGCGCAGGTGGGCCAGCGTTTCGCCCAGGGCAGCCCGCTTCATCCAGAAAGGCAGCTCGTCGTAAGGGCCGGTGTTCCACTTGATGCGCCGGGCGACGTCGGCGGCCGTGACCGGCCCTTCGGTGCCCACAGCCCGCAACATTTCCTCCAACCGCTCCTCGTGGTGGGCGCGCATCTCCTCCAGCCGCCGCTGGAACCAGTCGATGTCCCACTCGTGGGCGGGCAGTATGCGGTCCACTTTCAGGCGGGCCACCTTCTCCAAGCTCTCGAGGTAATCGGCCAGCGGGTTGTCGCTCTGCTGGGGGTGCAGGCTGATGTTGGGCGTGATCACCGGGAGGATGTGGTCTCCAGTGAGGAGCAGACGATGGTTGGGCTCGTAGAGGCAGACGTGCCCTGGCGAGTGCCCAGGCGTCCACACCACCTCGAACACGAAATCGCCTACAGAGATGTGCTCGCCCCCCTTGAGGGCAACGTCCGGCTGCTCGATAGGCGATACGAAGTGCCGTACGGGCATGGAGGCGCGTTCCATCCAAGTCTGCTCCTCCACCGGCACGCCGTGCTTTTCCACCCACTCGTGCATCCGTTTGAGCAACTCGTCGGGCTCTAGGTACCGGCTGCGCATGAAGTCCACTTCTCGCTCGTGCATCATCACCGTGCAGCCGGCCTCGGCCTTGAGGCGCCCGGCCAGGCCGCAGTGATCCGGGTGGGAGTGGGTCAGGATGAGATTGCGCACCTCGCGGGGATGGGAGCCCAGCTCCTGTAGCTGCTCCTGCAGGGCCTGGTGGGCGTCGTCCGTGTTCCAGCCGCAGTCGACGAGCAGGTTGTCGCCGCGGCTGACGATGAAGTAGGGCAGCACATAGGGGAGGCCCTTGGTCAGGTGAGGGTTGTGGGGCAGCTCTTCGCGCAGGCGATAGGCCTCCTGCCGCCGGTACTCGGGGAAGGGTGTCACTAGCTGGTATATGCCCTCGTGGACCTTTTTCAACTCGCCGCCTCCGGCTGAGATATGCAGAGCGATATCCCTAACGTCAAGGTAAAATACCTTTGTCCTCGGGTCAATGTTGCCGGGGCCTGCCTCGTAAAAGTGGTGCTGGTCGGGGGCGGCCCCGGGGCCTTTGCCCCTCTGCGGCGGAGGCTAGCCCACGTTGCCGGCCCTGGCCGACACGGGCATAATGGCGCTGAGCGATTCCATAAGGAGGGGCTGAGCCATGCCGGTGCGCTGGGACCAGGTGAGCGTCGACGGGAGCCCTATGTGGTGCCACCTGCACGTGCCCGTTGGCCCAGGGCCCTTCCCGGGGGTGGTGGTGATCATGCATGCCCCGGGTGTGGACGGCTTCATCCAGGGCATCTGCGAACGGCTGGCCCTGGCAGGCTATGCGGCCATCGCCCCCGACCTGTACCATCGCGAGACGGAGGAGCAGTCGAAACAAGGCCCCCTGGAGCGGATGGCCCGGCTCCGCGACGACCAGATCGCCCGCGATGTCGACGCTGCTCTGGCCCACCTGCGCTCCTTGAGGGAAGTGGACGGGGAGCGAGTGGCTATCATCGGATTCTGCATGGGCGGGCGGGTAGCATTCATGATGGCCTGCCTGGACCCCACCTATCGCGCCTGCGTCGACTTCTACGGCGGAAACAAGATGGTCGCCTGGGGCGAGGGCCCAGCGCCCTTCGACCTGGCACCGAGGCTGTCTTGCCCTCTCCTGGGCCTGTACGGCCTGGAAGACTCCAACCCCAGCCCCGACGACGTGGCCAAGCTGGACGCCGAGCTCACCCGGTTGGGCAAGACCCACGAGTTCCACAGCTACCCCGGCGCGGGCCATGCGTTCATGAACGATGGCCGTCCCAGCTACCGCCCAGAGGCGGCGGAGGACGCCTGGCGGCGCACGCTGGAGTTCCTGGCCGAGCACCTGCGCTGACTGCGGCCACGGCGCGTAGCAGCGGCCCTCACCCGGGTAGGCGGTACAGCTCCTTCGGCAGGCGGTAGACGGTGACGTTGCCGCTGCTGAAGGCCACCTCCATAAAGCCGGCGAACTTGGCCAGGCCTGCCTCCCGCTGGGCCCTGTCCTGCGGCTCCGCCTTGTCGACGAAGGCCTCGCGCTCGATTCGGCCCACTACAACGTATTCCACGTCGTACTTGGCCAGGAGCGCCCTGGCCAGGCCGATGTCGGCCGTCTCGTAGATGAGGCGGATGTCCTCCGAGCGGCCCACGAAGAGCCTGTCGCCTCCCCGCCACTGGACCTCGTGATTGGCCCAGCCCAGGACGGTGGGCAACCCCGTGCGCGAGGAGATGCGCGCGAAGTCGCTGTACGGTCCTCCCGTAGCCTCCAGCACCACCGGCGTGCCGCGGACGTTGACGGCCAGCCAGCGCGCCGCCTGGTACTCCTGGGGATCGCTGCGGGCCAGGTAGGCCAGGGCGTCGAGGCCCCGCGGCGACCGCGACAGTCCCTCGGTCCGCTCGGCCACTACCAGCACTGTGAACACCAGCCCCCCGCCTACCACGCAGGCGGCGAAGGCAGCCCAGGCCGCCCTCCCCGCTCCAGCCAGCGATGGAAGCCGGAGCCCTTCCAGCAGGTCGTAGGCGCAGTAGGCCCCCGCCACGGCCAGCAGCGTCCAGGCATGGTACCAGAAGCGGAACACCGTGTTGTAGCGGAAGCCCAGCAGATCGCGGACGTAGAACAGCTCCGCCCCCAGAAGGAGCATCAGTGCCAGCAGCACCAGCCACGAGACGAACGGACGGCCCGCGTCCGCCCGTTGCCGCCA
>BEIA01000142.1 GCA_002898715.1 bacterium HR24
TGGAGGCGACTGGTCACCAGGGCGGAGAGGCCGATGGGGCCCGACCCCACGATGGCCACGGCGTCGCCGGGCTTCACCCGGCCCCTGACGATGCCGCACTCGTAGCCCGTGGGCAGGATGTCCGTCAGGAAGAGGACGTCCTCGTCCTCCAGCTCGGGAGGCACCGGATACAGGCTGGTATCGGCGAACGGCACCCTGGCCCGCTCGGCATGGAGGCCGTCTATCAGGTGGCCGAATATCCAGCCGCCCCCGTTCTCGCACTGGCCGTACATCTGACGGCGGCAGTAGGAACAGATGCCGCAGGCGCTGATGGCGGGCACTATGACCCGGTCGCCCGGCCGGAAGCGCCGCACCCCTGCCCCTACCTCCTCCACTACGGCAACAGCCTCGTGGCCCAGGACCGTGCCCGGCTTCACCTCGGGCACATGTCCCTTGAGGATGTGCAGGTCGGTGCCGCAGATGGTGGCCGTGCGCACCCTGACGATGGCATCGGTGGGCTCCTGGATGGCTGGTTCGGGGACGTCCTCTACGCGCTTGTCGCCGGGGCCGTAATACCTGACTGCCTTCATCCCTGCTCCTCCTCCCTCTTCTCTAGGCGGGGGCCGCCGTCGGGCCGGCCTCCATGCCCCACCATGTTACCACGGTCGCCCCGGCCTGCCAGCGCCGCATGTCCAGGCTTCGGCAGATTTGTGACGGAGGTCACATGCAACCGGTGGCCCTCAGACGGGGCGGCCTGTGACCTTCGCCGGGGGACGGTCGAAAGCCTCGCAACCCATGCTGAAGGTGGAGACCAAAAGGAAAGGAGGCAGGTAGCCATGGGCGAGAAGAGGACAGCCGCCCAGGCCATGGTGCCAGAGGGGGTGGCCCGGGTCTTCACCAGCCCGGCCTTCGCGTGGCTGTGGCTGGTGGCGCGCATGTACCTGGGCTACCAGTGGCTGGAGTCGGGCCTGCACAAGGTCAGCGACCCCGCCTGGATGAGCGGCGGCACCGCCCTCAAGTCGTTCTGGGAGCGGGCGATCCAGGTGCCGGCGCCGCCAGCCAGGCCGCCCATCGCCTACGACTGGTACCGCGACTTTCTGCAGTTCATGCTGGAGCGCGAGTGGTACACCTGGTTCGCCAAGCTGGTGGTCGTGGGCGAGCTGGCCGTCGGCATCGCGCTGATCCTGGGCGCCTTCACCGCCATCGCTGCCGGGACGGGCGCCTTCATGAACCTGAACTTCATGCTGGCCGGCTCCGCCAGCACCAACCCGGTGCTGTTCACCCTGAGCATCCTGATCGTCCTGGCCTGGCGCGTCGCCGGATACTGGGGCCTGGACCGACTGTTGCTGCAGGTCCTGGGCACCCCCTGGGAGCCAGGCGCACTGCCGCGAAAGGCCATGGAGCGAGTCGGCATCGGGCGCTGGCCGAGGCTGGGCCCGAGGGCAGCCTGAGGAGGTGAGTCGAGATGGAGGGCATCGGCATCGCTATCTGGCTGGTGGTCGGGTTCGGCGTGGGCCTGGTGGGCTGGGCAGCACTCGTCGCCCTGCGCAGGGACGTCATCAGCGAGTTGCCCCTCGCGGTGGCAGCCGCCCTGCTGGGATCCTTCGCCTGGAGCGAGTGGTTCGGCGACTTCAGCCGCTGGGGCGGCGAGGTGGGCGGCCTGCAGCTGGCCCCGGCCATCCTGGGGGCGGCCATCGTCACTGCCCTGTTCGTCGCCGGACACCTCCTGGCCGGGAGGGAGGAGGGGAGTAGGGCGGCCTGAAGACCCGGTCAGGGCACGGGAAGCCCGCCGGCCGGCGGGCTTCCCTCTTTTTATTACCCAGTAGGCTCTGGCCTCACTCGCGGCCGAGGTCGAAGGGGCGGCGCCGGGCGAGGAAGGCGGCGGCCTGCGAGCGACGGTGCAGGTTCAGCTTGGCCAAGATGTTGGACACGTAGTTCTTGACCGTCTTCTCGGACAGAAACAGCTCCTGGGCGATCTCGCGGTTCGTCTTCCCCTCGGCCACCAGCTCCAGGATGCGCCGCTCCTGTGCCGAGAGGGAGGCCAACTCGTCCTGCTCGCCCCGGGCCAGCCTCCGCAGTTGCTCCAGCACCTTGCCCGCCACGGCCGGGTCCAACAGCGACTCGCCCCTGGCCGCCCGCTCGATGGCCTCGATGAGACCCTGGCTGCGGGTCTGCTTCAGCACGTAGCCCGAGGCGCCGGCCATCACGGCGCCGACGATGGCCTCGTCGTCGGCGAAGGCGGTGAGCATGATGACCTTGACGCTGGGGTCCATCTGCCGGATCTCGCGGCAGGCCTCGATGCCGGTGCCGTCGGGCAGGCGCACGTCCATGACCACCACCTGGGGACGTGTGCGGGCCGCCTGTTCCACCGCCTCAGCCACGCTCCCCGCTTCGCCTACCACCTGCAGATGGGGGCGGCGCTCCAGGAGGGCCCGCAGCCCCATGCGCACCACCTCGTGGTCGTCCACTAGCAGGACGCGGATGGGCTCCTCCTCGCTCATAGCTTCACCTCCTCGAGGGGGACCTCGAGACAGACGCGGGTGCCGCGGCCGGGGCCGCTGTCCACCGTCAGCTGGCCCTGGACGCTGCGGGCGCGATCGGCCATGTTGCGCAGCCCCTGGCCGCCGTGGTCGCGATGGGCCTCGGGGTCGAATCCCACGCCGTCGTCCTCCACCTCCAGCACCGCCGCCTGGCCGCGGCGGGCCAGGCGCAGGCGGAGGCGGGTCGCCCCGGCGTGCCTCACCACGTTGCTGACGGCCTCCTGGGCCACGTGGTAGACCGCCAGGGCCCGCTCCCCATCCAGGCGGGGCAGGGGCTCCTCGAGCTCTACCTGGGTCTGCAGCCCCGCCACTTCGCCGGCGCCGCGGGCCAGCTCCCGCAGGCCCTCGGCCAGGTCCTCGCCCCGCAGCGCCCGCGGCCGGAGGCCGTAGATGTAGTCGCGGATGTCCTGCATCACCCGCTCCAGGGCGTCTATGGCCGACTCCAGTTGAGGACGCACCCGGCCCGGCTCTTCCTGCTCCAGTCGCTCGCTGAGGGCCTCCAGGGCCAGGCCGGTGGCGTAGAGGGACTGGATAACGCCGTCGTGCAGGTCGCGGGCGATGCGCTCCCGCTCCTCCAGTAGCGCCAGGCTCTTGGTGGCCTCATAGAGGCGGTGGGTCTCCACCGCTACCGCCGCCCAGTCGGCCAGCGCCTGCAGCAGCTCCGCCTCCTGGGGCCCGAAGCGACCGGGCTGCCGATGGCCCGCCATGAGCGTGCCCAGGAGCTTCCCCTTGGCCGAGAAGGGCACCACCAGGGCCGAAGTCAGGCCCACGCTCTCTATGACAGCCAGAGGGCGTCCCGCGGTGCGGCCGTCGGAGCGGACGTCGGCCACCACCGCCGGCCCGCCCCCTTCCAGGACGAGCGCCTGCAGGCCGTCGCCCCGCAGGGAGACGGGGGCCAGCACGCCGGCCGGGCAGCCACGGTGCGCCGTCGGCTGCAGCGTATCGCCATCGGGCTCCAGCAAGAACAACACGGCCACATCCGCCCCGGTGAGGCGCTGGGCGCGCTCGGTAACCGACTCCAGCAGCGTGCCGATGTCGGGCGCGGCCGTCACCTCCTGCCCCAGCTCGAACAGGGCCCGCCACTCGCGGGCGCTCCGCTCCAGCCTGGCCTGGAACCGCTCCAGCAGGGCGAAGATGCCCCAGGAGAAGGCGGCCACGCCGAGGGCGGCGACGGAGCCGGCCAGGCCGAAGGCTACCCCGTCGGGCAGGCGCGGCCGCAGGGCCAGCTCCAACAAGAGCGCCAGCCCCACCAGGAAGGCCAGGGGCGCCACCACCGCCACCCAGCGCAGGGTCTTGAGAACGTCCCTGTCCAGCACTCTCACACGGCCCTC
>BEIA01000143.1 GCA_002898715.1 bacterium HR24
CGCTGGATGAACTGCTTCACCAGCCGGTCCTCCAGGGAGTGATAGGAAATGACCACCAACCGGCCGCCTCGTCCCAGCACCTGCACGGCCTGGGAAAGGGCCATCTCCAGGTTCTCCAGCTCCTGGTTGACGGCGATGCGCAGGGCCTGGAAGGTGCGAGTAGCGGGGTGGATGCGCTGCTTGCCGCGGCCGGCGGCCCTGGCCACCACTTCGGCCAGGTGGGTGGTGGTGGCTATGGGCCGCTCCCGCACGATGGCCCTGGCGATGCGGCGCGCTTGGGGTTCCTCCCCGTAGCGCCAGATGAGGTCGGCCAGCTCGCGCTCGGGCAGGCTGTTCACGATGTCGAAGGCCGTGGTCTCCTGCTCGGGGCCGAAGCGCATGTCCAGGGGCCCCTCGAGCTGGAAGCTGAAGCCTCGCTCCGGCCGCGCTAGCTGGAAGGAGGACAGCCCCAGGTCGAACAGGACGCCATGGACGGGGACGAAATTGAACTCGCTGCAGATGGCGGCCAGGTCACG
Source organism: bacterium HR24 (assembly GCA_002898715.1). Lineage (GTDB taxonomy): Bacteria > Chloroflexota > Dehalococcoidia > SM23-28-2 > HRBIN24 > HRBIN24. Next base: position 516 of record BEIA01000143.1, read on the forward strand.
GTAGTTGCCCTCCACCAGTCGCACATCGCTGCCGAACTGGGCCAGCCGCTCTCGGGCCACAGCCAGCGCTTCGCTGTCCAGGTCGATGCCCAGGAGCAAGCCGCCGGGGGAGGCCGCGTCGAGGATGGCCTCGGCATGGCCGCCGGTGCCGACGGTGCAATCGACGTAGCGGCCGCCGGGCTGCACGTCCAGCGCCTGCACCACCTGATCGGCCATGACGGGGATGTGGAGGACTGGTTCGAACACCTTGGCCCTCACGAGCATGGTCTATCCTCCCTCCCTACCTGAGTGACTCCAGCTCTTCGCGGTAAGTGGCTTCCACCTGGGCCATCTCCTCCTCCCAGCGCTTGGGGTTCCAGATCTCCAGGCACTCGATGCGGCCGGCGATGATGACGTTGCCGTCCAGCTCTGCCTTCTCCCGGAGGTACTGGGGCACCAGGAGGCGGCCCTGGCGGTCCAGCTCGGCGTCCCAGGAGCGGACAGAGAAGCCGCGGCGCAGTCGGCGGCCTTTGAGGGTGGTGGCGGGCTCCAGCGTCACCTTTTCCTCCATGCGCTCGAACCCCTCGTTGGTCCACACCTCCACGCAGCCGTCGGGGCTCAGGGTCAGCTTCATGCCCTCGCTGAAGAGATGCCGATAGCGGGCGGGTATGGGCACCCGCCCCCGGTCGTCCATCGAGTACTCGTATGTGCCACGAAAGACCAAGGGCCCTTACCTTTCCTTTCCCTTCCCCGGCCACCGGGCCTGTGGTATATTTGCCGTGCATGGCCCAAATATGGCGGGAGGAAGGCGTGGGAGAGCCTACCACCGCTTCCCACTTCCTCCCACATCATACCACCCGCCCCCGCGCGTCAACGGCGGGGCGGCACCAGGTTATCCACAGCATTTCCACAGGGGGGCGAGCGTGACCTTCCGCGTGGGCATCCTTACCGTGTCCGATCTGGGCGCCCGTGGACTTCGCGAGGACACCAGCGGCCAGGCCATCCGCGAGATGATGGCGTCCCTGGGGGCCACCGTGGAGCGCTACGAGGTCGTGCCCGACGAGCGCGACCAGATCGCCCTGCGCCTGCGGCGCTGGGCCGACGAGGACGGCCTGGACCTGGTCCTCACCACCGGCGGCACCGGTTTCGGCCCCAGGGATGTGACGCCTGAGGCCACCCGCGATGTCATCGACCGCGAGGCTCCGGCGCTGGTGATAGCCATGGTGAGCGAGGGGCTGAAGCGCACTCCCCTGGCCATGCTCACCCGTGCCGTGGCCGGGCTGCGGGGCCGCACCCTCATCGTCAACCTGCCCGGCAGCCCCCGCGCCGTACAGGAGAACCTGCAGGTGCTGCTGCCGGTGCTGCCCCACGCCCTCGAACTGGCCCGGGGAGAGCCTTCACCTCACCAGAGCAGCTGAGGGTGGTAGCCAGTGGGAGACGGTGGGAGGTAGACGCCCCGTGCGCATCGATATCCTGACCATCTTCCCGAGCATGTTCGCGGGGCCCTTCGACGAGTCCATCGTCAAGCGGGCCCGCGAGCGCGGCATCGTCTCCATCCACATTCACGACATCCGCGATTGGGCCACCGACCGCCACCGCACCGTGGACGACTACCCCTATGGCGGTGGCCCGGGCATGGTCATGAAGCCCGAGCCCATCTTCGCCGCCACCGAGGCCGTGCTGGGGATGGACGAGCGCCGCGGTCCCATCATCCTCATGACCCCCATCGGCAGGCTGTTCACGCAGGAGGTGGCCGTGGAGCTCTCTCGCCACCAGCGCCTGATAATCATCTGCGGCCACTACGAGGGCGTCGACGCCCGCGTCCACCACCACCTGGCCACCGACGAGATCAGCATCGGCGACTATGTGCTCTCGGGCGGGGAACTGCCCGCCATGGTGTTGGTGGACGCCGTGGTGCGTCTGCTGCCCGGGGCCGTGGGCGACCCCGAGTCGGTGCACCGTGAGTCCTTCAGCGACGGCCTGCTGGAGTACCCCCATTACACCCGTCCGGCCGACTTCCGCGGCTGGCGGGTGCCGGAAATCCTGCTCTCCGGCCATCATCAGGAGATCGCCAAGTGGCGGCGGCGGCAGAGCATCCTGCTGACCGCCCGGCGGCGGCCGGACCTGCTGGCCAGGGCGGACCTGACGCCGGAAGAGCGAAAATGGCTTGCCGAGAACCTGGAGCAGGCGTAAACTTAGCGCTGGCATGGACATAGACGTCCGCCCGCTCCTGGACATCAGGGAGAACCCCGAGGTGCCGCCCTTCGGCCCGGGCGACACTGTGCGCGTGCACCTGAAGGTGCTGGAGGGCGACAGGGAGAGGGTGCAGGTCTTCGAAGGGGTGGTGATCCGCAAGCGGGGCGGTGGCCTCAACTCCACCTTCACGGTGCGCAAGATCTCCCACGGCGTAGGGGTGGAGCGCATCTTCCCCCTCTATTCGCCCCTCGTCCAGAAGGTGGAAGTGGTACGCTACGGCAAGGTGCGGCGTGCCCGCCTGTACTACCTCCGGGAGCGCATCGGCCGGGCCGCCCGCATCAAGGAGCGGCGCGTGACTGCCCAGGGCAAGGGCCAGCGGTAGCCCACAGGCCCTCCGGCCCGCCCCCGGACGACATGCCCTACGCCGAAGTAGCCGTCAATTCCCATTTCCCTACCTGCCAGTCCTTCACCTACCGGTTTCCCAGCGAGGTCGGACTGCAGCCCGGGCACATGGTCTATGTGCCCTTCGGCCACCGTGTCGTGCAGGGCGTGGTGCTGGAGGTGACCGACACCCCTGCCTACGCCGACGCCCGCGACATCATCGAGCCCGCCGATGACGAGCCGTTGCTCCTGCCCCATCAGCCTGCTCTGGCCCGCTGGCTCTCCCTCTACTACCTGTCTCCCCTGTTCGACTGCGTGGCCCTGATGCTGCCGCCGGGCAGCGAGCAGCGGCCACTGACCTACCTCCGGCCACGCATCCGCCCCGAGCAGCTCGCAGGGCTGGAGCTGGGTTCCACCGCCCGCCGCGCGCTGGACATGGTGCTGCAGCAGGGACAGGTGGAGATGCACGACCTAGAGCGGGCGCTGGGCATAGCCCGCGCCCATTCGGCCGTCTCTGCCCTGGTGCGGCGAGGCCTGGTGGAACGGCACTACACTCTCGCCCGGCCGCGTGGCCGCCCGCGGC
>BEIA01000144.1 GCA_002898715.1 bacterium HR24
GAGAGATCGCGGAGCCGCCGGGCAACGTTGAGCAACTGTCTGGGCAGCTCGTCGCCCAGGCGTTGGGCCCAGAGACGTCGCTGTGTGGCCTCCAGCTTGGCGGCCAGGGGGAAGGCGTCGCTGCGGAGCAGCAGTAATTCGGCTCCCGACAGCCAGTCGAGCAGGTCGACCATGGGCGTCAGATCGAAGATGGGCACTCGCCTCGCCCCGTCCCCGGCGCCCTTGCACGAGTCTGGGTCGTACGCCCCGTACACGATGTGACGGATGGAGGCGCCTTTTGCTCTACGCAAGTAGGACGCCGCGGTGAAAACCACTAGCGGTAACGACCGGAAAGCATGGGTCACGTCTAGCAGGAGCTCGTCCCCCTCGTCCACCACCGATACGCAGCGGTCGAATATCTCCCACAGCTCACGTTCGGACGTGCCGGTGGGAATGGGCACGGGCTCCACCAGGCTGCCGAGACGCTCCTTCAGGAGCTGGAAATTGGGGTGGCGTTCCGCGTCGGGCGTGACCATCACCAGCACCCTGTCGGGCCCGAAGATGCGGGCCACAGCCTCGGGGAACAGGCTGGTGCGGTGCGCAATTTCCCCCTCGTCCGTGCGCCAGACGTATGTAACTTCTTCGTAATTGCCCACGCCTATGAACGAAATGGCCTTCATCGGTCGCGCCTCAACCGTACTCCCGGACCAGCTCCGCCGGGGACATCACCCGGATCACGGGGGGTCGGCGCCCCTCTAGCGCGCATCCGCAGGTGCCAGGCGACGAAGCCGAGCAGGGTGCGTCGCTCGTCGTCGCTCAGGCGCTCCAGTTCCGCCCTGTGCGCGCGGACGGCCTGCGCGATGAGCTGGTTGGCACGCTGCACCGCCGGCCGCACGGTGATATCGGTAGCGAGCCGGCCCGCGAGCTGCGTGGCCACCGCCAGGCCCCGCCTGCACGCTACCTCCGACCAGCGCATCCACTCGTTCCGCGTGACCTCGGGCAGCTCGGCGGCGATGCGTTCGGCCAGCCGTACCAGTTCCGCGAGCGACGCCATCAGTACAATCCCTCCGGGCAATACCCGTCGCCGGGGCGACCGCTTTGCTCCCGGAACTCGCGCCACGACGGCTCGTGCAGGAGCGACGTCTCCCTCAGCCATTCCCTCAATCGCTCCTCGACAGGCTGGGGAGAGCCGCCCCGGGCCAGGTCCCGGACGAGGCTCGCCCCCGGGCCGACCAGTCGCAGCGCTAGGGGCCTGAACGACACAGCGCCGAAGCAGCGCGGCTTAGCCCCGCCCAGCTTGACCCAGAAGGCGGCGGTGGGGCTGGCATCCCGGGCCGCGTCCAGGCCCATGGCGCGTAGCAGCAGGGACATTTCGGCGGCGGACGCATTTTCGAACACGAGGCTGGTCGCGAACACGCTCCCCTTCGGCACTGCCTCCAGAAAGCGGTGATTCCGCTCCGGCCGGGGGTCGAGCTTGCGGAACTGGCCGGAGCGGTAGAACTTGCGCGCTTTGGTCGGACGCGGCCGCCATAGGTCGGCTATCTTCACCACCTGCGCCTGGACGTCGCCCACCGGCGCCGCGTCGGGAAAGTGGGCCCGGCCGCGCCAGCCCGTGGTACCGAAGATGCGGCAGGCAGGACACAGGGCGCCGGTATTCTGGCAGCGCCTGTGGTCGCGGCCCGCGTCTTCCCTGCGGCCCGCGACCCCCACACAGGAGTTGGAGATGGCTTCCAGGACCGCGCGCACCGCCCCCTTGATGCTGGTGCCCGGGATGACGAGCTGCCCGTCCCGGCGGGCGAAGGTATGATACGCGTGCTCTCTACCCTGAGGCCCCGTAACATCGATGCCGCCGCCGCCGACATGCAGGTACTCCGACACCACTTCCAGTCGCAGGTCCAGACGGCCCGTGTACCCCTGGAAGCGGTCGTGCCCCGTGGGCGCTTGCCTCACCGGAGGCTCTCGCATACGTATCGTGAAGTAGGGCTTCGCGGGTGACGAGCTGCTCCCGAAAGGCCTCTGCATCGGTCACTCCCTCCCCTGCAGGCCGCGGGGGCTGACGAAGACAGGCACTCCATCCCGTCGGTAGATACATGCCCGCGCTCTGCCCTCTTTGGAGCCGTTCGGATAGGTCTCGAACAGGGGGCGCAGGCGCTTATCGGCCAGGTCTTGCAACTCGAACTCCCGTTCCTCGGCGGTCCACTGTCCCGACAGGGGCGACAGCCCCTCTGCAGGCCCGGCCAGCAGGAGCACGGCCCGATAGCCCTGGTCGTCTCGCCACCATCGCAGCTCTCCGCCCGGGCCGAAGACAGCCCCCTGCTCTCGCCAGTCACTGGGCACTCCGGCACCCATAAGCAGCCGGGTGGAGTCGGCCACCCAGTGGAGCACGTCCGCGCCCAGGAGACGCGCCCAGGAAGCCAGCTCTGCCTGGCTGCCGTGCAAGCTGTACGCGAAGCAGCGGCCCTCGCTCAACCCTGGCCTCCGTCCACACCGAGCGCCGCCACGGACCGCTGGACGATGCGCTCCCAGGCGGCGCTGTCGTATGTCCGGCGGAGGTACAGCAGGTCCCGGTCCAGGCTGGCGGGCTGCGGCATCCCGTCGAGGCGGTCGGGCGCTGACAGCCCGTAGGCCCGCCTCAAGTCGCCGTTCACGATGGCACCGAGGCCCCGCCAGGCATCGGGAGCGGCACCCCGGGCCGCCTCGTCCAGGCGCACCGACGACACGGCGACGGATACCTCGCCGAAGCCGCGGTTCTTGCCGAACCCTACCTTGAGCAAGCCAGCCTCCATGGCCTGGAGCGCTGTCGCCAGCAGGGCCAGTTGCCAGAGCTCGAAGTTCTCCAGCACCACCTGCCCGCCGAAGGTGCCCGCTACCGCCACCTCGATATCGAACGGCCCCTGGGCCACGGCATGGCTCAAACGGGAGATGGCCACGCCATACCTCGTCTCTGTCCGTACCGCTCCCAGGGGGACCAGGTCGGTGAACGACACCCTGCCCCTCAGACGGGTGTGGCCGAACATGCGGCAGGCGCCGCACGACCACCGGTAGACCTCCCAGGAGTGCAGCTCCCGCTCCTCTTCACCCCGGATATGGCGGAGCACGTCCCCGTCGCGCAGGAACTGGGGACAGGCCCACTGGGCCCTGTCGCCCCGCCCGGCGCGCCTGTCCTCGAAGGTAGCGCAGGCCCACCGCCACCCCTTCTCCGCGGCCGGACCCGGATTGCTGCTGTCGTCCATAGTCCGGAGCACTTTCTCCACGAAGCCCCGCACTACGCCTTTCAGCGACGACCCGGGGATATACACCGTCTCGCCCAGCCGCGCATGGTAGGTGCGGACGAACTGCATATCGGGCAGCGATGGGTCGGCCGAAGTCCCGCCGTGCTTTATAAGCAGTGGCGCCCGGGGGCTCAACCGGATGTCGAGGACCAGCGCATTGTAGCGGCCCTTATGCATCTCTCGATACCTCCTCCAGGCGGGAGCGGAAGGCGGCGAGCAGGCGGGCCGGATCGTCTTCGGCGGCGGTACCCTGGAGCAGGTAGTCCATCAGACTGCCTCGGTCGACGCGCTGCACCCTCAGCTCGTCCAGCCTGCCCCAGCCGGTGCCCCTGGTGCTCTTGCCGCCGATAGCGATGCCGCCCGTCTGCCAGA
>BEIA01000145.1 GCA_002898715.1 bacterium HR24
TCGGGCCGCGGGGTGGCCATCAACTGGGACGAGCCCTTCATCGCCGCCAGCGTCATCAAGGTCTTCACCATGCTGGCGGTGCTGAGGGATGTGGAGCAGGGCCTCTACCCCCTGGAGGAGGTACAGGACGACCTGAATTTGATGATGTTCTACAGCGATAACGAGGCCAACGCCCGCCTCACCAACTTGGTGGGGCTGGCACGCGTCAACGCTCTCATGCAGGAGCTCGGAATGACGGCCAGCGTTTACTCTCTCTGGCCCGGGGTGGAGGAGACGTATGGCAGCGCCAGCGAGAACTACATCACCGCTCGGGATGTGGCCCAGGCCCTTCTGGCCCTCTACCAGGGGCGCGCCTTCGCTGACCCCGCCATGACTCGCCTCGCCCTCGAGCAGATGCGTCCGGCAGGAGAGCAGGACCAGCTCATCATCTCCCGCTATCTGCCCGAGGACGCGGTGGTGGCCCACAAGACAGGCTTCATCCCGCCCGACGAGCAGTACCCCAGCGTTTTGCACGACGTAGGCATCGTCTTCCCTCCCCGGGGCGACCCGTACGTAATAGTGTTGCTCACGGAGGAGAACGCCGACCACGGCGCGGCGTACGACCTGGGCGCTGAACTCTCCCGCCTGGCCTACGAGACCTTCGCCGGGCCGTAGCCATGTTCCTGGGGCTGGACCCTTCGTTCCCGGGCCGACCGGCAGCGTTCGCCCTGCTGGACGGTGAGCCACGCCTCCGGGAGCTGGGCGATACCCACGACGTGGTCTCGCTGGTGGAGCGAGTCCGCCCCGTCGTGGTGGCCATCGATGCGCCTCTCTTCTTGCCCGCGGGGTGGGGCTGCCTGGACTGGCCGTGCACTTGTGGGCGCTGCACTGCACCCCCCACGGCGCGGCGAAGAGCGGAGCTGGCCATGGCCTCCCTGGGCCTGGGGCTGTTCTGGACGACGAAGCAGGGCCTGCTGCGGCCCCTGGTGGAGTGGGCCATCGTCTTGCGCGGCGAGCTGGAGTCCAGGGGCTGGCCTGTCATCGAGGTGTACCCCTATGCGACGCGGGTGCGGCTGCTGGGAAGGCCGCCGGCGCGCAAGGGGACGTTGCTGGGGAGGGCCTGGACACAGCAGGGCCTGGCGGGCCGAATAGCTGGCCTGCCCGACCCTGCCCAGCGGCTGCTGGGCCACGACGCGCTGGACGCGCTGCTCGCTGCCTATACCGGCCTCCTCTGGCACCGGGGGTTGGGCGAAGTCATCGGCGACGAGGAAGAAGGGGCTATCGTGGTGCCCCGGGCTGCCGTTGCTGGGGCGGGAGGGCTGTGCTAGCATTGGTCTGGGTCGGGGCGTAGCGCAGCCTGGTAGCGCACCACAATGGGGTTGTGGAGGTCGCCGGTTCAAATCCGGCCGCCCCGACCAGACTTCTAGGCGCTGCTGGGGGCTAGTTGCCCTCTGAGGGGAGCACCCGACTCCGTCGCCTGTTCGGCCCCCGCTTGTCAATCGTTCCCTAAAGTAGTCATTGTTTGATCCATGTCCCCTGGCGGGCCGGCTCCCGGGGCTGCTCGGAAGGGCTCCGGCCTACGACCCCCCGCTCCTGCTCCGCTGTCCCGGGCGCCCGGCAGGTCTACGCAGGGGCGCGGCAGGCGGCGGCCGCCTGCCGCGCCCGCCCTTCACTCCCCCTCACGCCGGAGGGACGTTCTGGTTCAGGCGGAAGACGTTGGTGGGGTCATAGCGGCGCTTGACCTCGGCCAGTCGGGCATAGGTCTCGGTGCCATATGCCTCGCGGATGCGGTCATCGCCCTCGTCCTCGAGGAAGTTGACATACACTCCGCTGCCGTAGCCCCTCAGCGCCTGCCAGGCCGCTTCCGTCCAGGCGAGCTGGCCCTCCGTCTGTGCCGGGTCGTGCCATTCGTTCAGCACGCTCACCATGAAGGGCTTGTCGCGGTGGGAGAAGGCTGTTGCCTCTTCCGGCACCCGGGCCATGGCCCCGCCCAGCACCCGTATCTGCAGCATGTGCATGAACGAGTCGGCCCTGGCCGTATGTTCGATCATCGTTTCTAGGGCGGCATCCGGTAGCTCGCAGGCGAACATGGAGCGGATGGCCAGGGCGGAGCGGTTGGTCGCCTCCTCGCTGAACTGGTAGATGGCCGGATAAGGCATGGGGCCCACCAGCTCGCCGATGGGCTCATCCAGCGAGCGCAGGGGCGCCACCATCGCCTCGGCCTGCCCGGGGTCTCCCACAGCCACGAAGGAAATTACAAAGGCGAGGCTGCCGTGGGCCGGTTCGGGCACGAAGGGCATCGGCGGCACGTGCGTCAGGGCAGAAATGGTAGTCAGTTCGTCGGGCGCGCTGGAGGCCCACTCTAGGTAGCCTCGCAGCACCGCCAGCGTGGCCGGCAGGACGATGGCCCCACCCAGGACGGTCCCCGCCGGCTGCAGCCTGTACTCCAGCCTGGTGACGATGCCAAAGTTGCCGCCGCCGCCCCTTAGCGCCCAGAACAGGTCAGGGTGGTCCTCGCCGCTGGCCGTCAGCACCTCGCCCTCCGCCGTTACCACCTGGGCCGAGAGCAGGTGATCGATGGTCAGGCCGTACATGCGCACCATGTAGCCTATGCCGCCGCCCAGGGTCAGCCCTCCCAGGCCGACGGACGAGACGTCGCCTGTGGACAGGGCCAGCCCGAACTCATGGGCGGCCCAGCCCAGGCGGCCGGATGTGACCCCGGGGCCGACCACGGCCACGCGGTCGTATGGGTCGATGCTGAGTCCGTCCATGCCCGACAGGTCGACGACGACGGCCCCGTCGGCCATGCTCTTTCCCGAAATACTGTGGCCGCCGCTGCGCACGGCCAGGGGCAGGTCGTGTTCGCGGGCAAAGCGCACCGCCTGGGCCACCTGGGCAGCGGTGCGCGCGCGCACGATGGCCAACGGGTAGCGGTCGGCCAGGGCCTGCCTCACCTGACGCGCTTGCTCGTAGGCCAGGTCGCCGGGCCGCAGCACCTCGCAGGCGAGTTCGCGCTGCAGCCTGTCCATGGCCTGGGCGATACGTCCCAGGGCAGGGTACCGTTCGGCGGTAGTCATGGCTGCTCCTCCTCCTGTCGTACCGTGGGCCTGTCTTCATGCCCACTGTCGCCCGCGAGGGGAGCGGTCGCACCGGCCATGGGCAGGAGGACGGGGCGGGACTTGGCGCGCAGGACGCCCTGGGACTTTGGGCGGATGGCGGGCGCCAGGCAGGCCCCTCAGAGGATGGGGAGCCGCCCACGCACGGTGGTGCCCTGGCCGGGAACACTGACGACTTCCACCTGGCCCCCCAGGTTGCTCGCTCGCTCTCGCATCGACTGGAGGCCCAGGTGGCCGGCTACCGGCTCCTCGTCTTCGAAGCAGGCCCCGTCGTCGCTCACCTCGAACAGCAGCGCCCCGGGCACTGCCTCCAGGCGCACCGTCACGTTGCGAGCGCGGGCGTGCTTCACCACGTTGTGCAACGCCTCCTGGACGATGCGAAAGGCTGCCTCCTTGACAGGCAGCGGGGCCTCCGGCTCGGCAGGCGGCTGCCACAGGATGTTCAGTCCATGCCTGACGGCCGTGGCCTCCACCCGCTTGCCGATGGCCGCCACCAGGCCCTCGTTCTCCAGGAATTCGGG
>BEIA01000146.1 GCA_002898715.1 bacterium HR24
ACCTACGAGACCGAGAAGGACGTGGCCATACGCTGGCTTCCTCCCAGCCTCGGGCGGCCTATCCCTCCTTACGCGCACATCATCGTCGGCCACTATCCCGAGAGCCCTATTGGCCCTTTCTCGCTGGCAGTGCAGACGCTGGGGTGCCGCTCCCGCTTCCTGGTGCGGGCCTACAGCCTGCAGGCAGTAACCGATTCCCCTACCGCCCTCATCGCCCTGCGGGAGGTGTGGGGCTTCCCCTGCCTACTCGGCAAAGTCGCAGTGGAGGAGAAGGGCAGCGATGTAGAGGCGCGGGTCGAGGTGGCGGGGCGGACGGTGTGCGCGGCAGCGTTGCGGCAGGGAGCGCCTATCGATGTGGAGGTGGTGCGCTTCGACCCCTACCTTAACCTGCGCCTGGTCCCCTCCATCCAGGACGGGCAACCGCCGCCGCACGTGTCCCTGGCGCAGATAGACCCCCATTACGAGTTCAAGCACGCGCTGCGCGGCCGGGCCGAGGTGCGCTTCCCCCGGCCCAGCGAGGGCGCGCCCTGGCATTTGGTGCCTTTCCTCTCGCCCGTCATTGCCGTGTGGACGGAAGCGGACACCGAGTTGCCCTTCGCCCGCTTCGTCATGCCCTATTAGCGAGGTCAACGCCCCTGGCCTGCCCTATAGAGCCCATTGACCGCCGCTAAGTCGGGGCGGATACTAGCTCCAGACGCAGTCACCTTGACGGCTGGGGGTGGAGATGGCTACCAATCCGAGGCGCCTGAGCGACGGGCCCCGCCGACGGACGCGCCGCGGCCCCATGACGCGCAAGCATATCCTGGACGTGTCCCTGCGCCTCTTCTCCGAGCGAGGATTCGCCCGTACCAGCATCCGCGATATCGCCCGCGACGCCGGCATTACCGATGCCGCCATCTACTACCATTTCGCCTCCAAGCGCGAGCTACTGGAGGCGCTGGTGGAGGAGCGAGGGTTCGCCGCCCGCCTCCAGAAGCTGGAGGAGTGGGAGCCTGACGTACCTCTGCGCGAGGGGCTTCTGGGGATGGCCAGAGGGGCCATCGCCTTCATGGACGAGAACCGCGACTTCCTGCGCCTCATTCTCATGGAAAGCCTGGCGGGCGACGACGTGACCCGCGAGCAGTACCGCAAGCTCCTGGAGCGATGGGAGCGGGCGCTGGTGGGGATGCTGGAGCGTTACCAGGTCCGGGGCGAGCTCGTGGACAGGGACCCGGGGCTGGTGGCGCGACACACCATTTGCCTGATCCTGGGCGCCTTTATGGACTCGCTCATGGGCCGGGAACCCATGGATGACATGGGGCCCGACGAGAGGCGGGAAGCTCTGGGCAGGCTGGTCGCTAGCGCACTAGGGCAGCTTTTCCCCGCCTGAGGCAAGCCCCGCGTCCGAGATGGCCTTCGTGGCCCGGGCTGCAGTCCTGTGGACGTTGCTGCTGGGGCCAACCGTCGCCCTGACCGTGCTGGCTGCCCACCACACACCGCTTCCCGGCGACGCAGCCGTCCTCCGCTGGGCCCAGGGCCTCCCCTTCCCCGGGCAAACGCTGTCGGAAGCGGTCAGGGCCATCACCACCACCCAGGTGGTGATGGCGACGGGCGGCGTCATGGCCTTGCTGCTCGCCCTCGTCGGCCGCCGCGCCGAGGCGCTGGCGCTCGCCGCCGGAATCGTGCTGCTGCCGCTGGTGCAGTCGGCCATCAAAGAGCTGGTGGACAGGCCGCGGCCGGGCCCGCCCTGGTCCGAGATCAGGGATGGCTTCACCAGCCCCAGCTTCCCTTCGGGGCACGTCATGAGCCCCACCGTCCTCTACGGCTTCTTGGCCTGGCTGGCAGCTACGGGGAGGGTGCCCGAGGTGTGGCGCTGGCCTCTGGGAGCATGGTCGACGCTGGTGCTGGCGCTGGCCGGGCCGCCCAACGTCTGGCTGGGTGTGCACTGGCCCAGCGACGTGCTGGGCGGGTGGGCCTGGGGGCTAGCACTGGTGGTGCCGATGGCGGCCTTAGCCGCGCTCCTGCCCCGACTCGCGGTTGCAAAGCCTGCCCCTAAACGATAAGCTAGGGGCGAGGGGACGGCTTCGGCCAAAGTGCACATACCAATGAGAGGTTTTCGCCCATGCGAATAGCGGTGGCTGCCGACCACGCCGGCCTACCCCTCAAGGAAGTCGTCATCTCCTACCTCTCCCGTCATGGGCACGAGGTGCTGGACCTGGGCACAAACAGCTCCGAGCCGGTGGACTACCCTGACTTTGCCCGGGCGGTGGGTGAGGCCATCCTGCGAGGGGAGGCCGACCGAGGCATCGTCATCTGCGGTAGCGGTGTCGGCGCCAGCATTGCCGCCAACAAGATGCGCGGCATTCGGGCGGCAGTGTGCCACGACGCCTACACCGCCCGCCAGGGCGTCGAGCACGACGACATGAACGTCCTCTGCCTGGGCTCGTGGGTGGTGGGCCCCGCCCTGGCCGTGGAACTGGTAAAGACCTTCATCTCCGCCCGCTTCAGCGGGGAGGAGCGCCACCGGCGGAGGTTGAAGAAGGTGGCCGCCATGGAGGAGGCCATGGCCCGGCCAGGCTAGGAGGGCAGGCCGTGACCAGTCCCCTGCACGAACTGACGCGCTACGGGCAGAGCATCTGGTACGACAACCTCAGCCGACGCCTTCTGGCCTCGGGCGAGTTGGCCCGTTTGGTGCGAGAGGACGGCATCGTCGGCGTGACGTCCAACCCCACCATCTTCGACAAGGCCATCACCGACAGCGAAGACTACGATGCGGACATCGCACGCCTCGCTGCCGACGGCAAGTGCGCGGCTGCCATCTACGAGGCCCTGGTGGTCGAGGACGTACGCCAGGCCGCCGATGTCCTGTTGCCCGTGTACGAGGCGACGGGCGGCCGCGATGGCTATGTGAGCCTGGAGGTGTCGCCGGAGCTAGCGCGCGACAGTGAGGGTACCGTGGCGGCCGTGCGCCGGCTGTGGCGACTGGTGGGGAGACCCAACCTTATGGTCAAGATCCCAGGCACGGCCGAAGGGCTCCCGGCGATAGAGCAGTGCCTGTACGAGGGCATGAATATCAATGTGACCCTCCTGTTCAGCGTCCGCCGCTACGAGGAGGTCGCCTGGACATACATCCGCGCGCTGGAACGGCGGTCGAAAGAAGGAATGCCCGTAAACGGGGTCGCCTCGGTGGCGAGCTTCTTCGTCAGCCGGGTGGACACCCTGACAGACAGGCTGCTGATGGAGCGCATGGAGGCCGAGCCGTCCGACAAAGAGGCCCTGCAAGGACTGCTGGGAAAGGCCGGCATCGCCAACGCCAAGCTGGCCTACCAGCGCTTCCAGGCCATCTTCGGGAGCGAGCGCTTCCGGGCGCTGGCGGCCCGCGGTGCCCGGGTGCAGCGCTGCCTGTGGGCCAGCACTAGCACCAAGAACCCCGCCTATTCGGATGTGATGTACGTGGAAGGGCTGATCGGCCCCGACACGGTGAACACTGTGCCCCAGGTCACCCTGGACGCCTTCCGCGACCACGGCCGTGTCGCGCCTACCCTCACCGAGGGCCTCGACGTTGCGAACAGCGTCATAGATACCCTGGC
>BEIA01000147.1 GCA_002898715.1 bacterium HR24
TACGCTGGGGCCGTGGGCTATTTCGACTACTCGGGGAACATGGACACGGCCATCACCATCCGCACGGTAGTGCTGAAGGACGGCATCGCCTCGGTCCAGGCCGGGGCGGGCATCGTCTACGACTCGGTGCCGGAGCGAGAGTACGAAGAGACCATGAGCAAGGCGGCCGCCCTGCTGGCCGCCATAGAACGCGCCGAGGAGACGGAGGCCGCGGCGGTCACGGGCAGCCTCGGCTACTGAACGGGAGGGATACAGCTTGAGCGACCTGCTGGCGCTGGTGCCGGAGCCCCTGCGCAACCTGGCGCGGCACCGGCTGCGCACCGGTCTGACCGTAATGGGTATCACCATCGGCATCTTCGCCCTGGTAGTGCTGGGGGCCCTGGCCGAGAAGGTGAACGTCCTCGTCCAGGGCGGCGAGGAGTATCTGGCCAACCGCATCGCCATCACCGACAAGGGGGGCGGGCACCCCTTCTTCGGCGGCTTCGGCCTGGTGCCCGTCACCTTCGCCCAGCAGGTGCGGCAGGTGCCCGGGGTGGCCTGCGTGGAGACCAGCATCAACCTGCTTCTGGACCCCGAGGGCGGCGCCTCGGTGGGGATGCCGCAGCTCATTTCGGGGGTGGTGGTGGACGAGGTGCAGGAGTGCCAGGACGAGGCGCCCACGCCCGTGGACCTGACCTTTCGCAGCGGCGACTGGTGGAGAGAGGGCGAACGGGGGGTGACGGTCCTGGGGGCCGACGTGGCCCAGCGCCTGAAGGCGCGCGTTGGGCAGGAGGTGACCCTGCGCGACCGCCCCTTCCGGGTGGTGGGCATCCTGGACCGCACCCTCACCGGCCCCGACAACATCGCTTACGTGCCCCTGGACGACGCCCGCGAACTGCTGCGCGAGTCGCGCCTCTTCTTCTCGGAGGTAGACCTGTCCGACAAGGTGGACACCATCTTCGCGGCGGTGCGGGAGGGCGTGGACGGCGACCAGGTGGCCCGCGACATCGAGGCCCGCTACCCCGACATCCAGGCGCTGGGGCCAACGGAGCTGAAGGAGCCTCTGCAGACCAGCAACATGGTCTTTCAGTTCATCATCGTCGGTGTGGCCATGATCGCCCTCATCGTGGGCGGGCTATCGGTCATCAACACCATGGTCATGTCGGTGGCTGAGCGGGTGCGCGAGATCGGCATCAAGAAGGCAGTCGGGGCCAGCGACGGCGACATCCTGCGCGAATACCTGAGCGAGGCTGTAGCCATCGGCGCCATCGGCGGCCTGCTGGGGCTGCTGGTGGGCTGGCTGGCGGTGCTGGTCCTGAACGACTTCGCCCGCGAGGCGGCCGGCGGCCCCATCTTCCTGGTCACCGGCAGGCTCGCGGTGGGATCGGTGGCCTTCGCTGCCTTCCTGGGGGCGGTGGCCGGCCTGCTACCAGCCTTCCGCGCCTCGCGCCTGAGGCCGGTGGAAGCGCTCAGGGCCGAGTGAGAGGAGGACGAGCGATAGCATGGCACAGGAACGGACTGCCCCGGGGCTCCTGGACAGGGACTCGCCCATCATCGAGGCCCGGGGCCTGCGCAAGACCTACCGCCTGGGCGGAGGCGTGGTCAACGCACTGGACGGGATCGACCTCACGGTGGCCCGGGGCGAGCTGATGGCCGTGATGGGGCGCTCGGGCTCCGGCAAGACGACCCTTCTCAACGTGCTGGGAGGGCTGGACCGGCCCGATGCCGGGCAGGTGCTGCTGGACGGCCTGGACATCGCCCGGCTCAACGGGCGCCGCTTGCCCCGCGTCCGCCGCGAAAAGGTGGGCTTCGTTTTCCAGGAGTTCAACCTCATCCCCACCCTGACCGCTCTGGAGAACGTGGAGCTGCCCCTGCGCTACGCCGGCGTATCTCGGGGCGAGCGACGCCGCCGTGCCCTGGAGGCCCTGTCCCTGGTGGGGATGGGAAGCAGGGTGCACCACCGGCCATCGCAGCTCTCGGGCGGCGAGCAGCAACGAGTGGCGCTGGCGCGGGCGCTGGTCAACCGCCCGGCCATCGTCCTGGCCGACGAGCCCACGGGCGAGCTGGACACCCAGACGGCCGCCCAGGTGATGGGCCTGATCCAGCGGCTGAACCGGGACACCGGACAGACGTTCATCATCGTCACCCACGACCCGGCGATAGCGGAGCGGTGCCGCCGGGTGGTGAGGATGGAGGACGGGCGCATCGTCAGCGACGAACGGCGAGAGGAATGATGATCCTCCTCATAGACAACTACGACAGCTTCACCTATAACCTGTTCCAGTACCTCTCGGAGCTGGGGGCCGAGGTGCAGGTGGCGCGCAACGACACCATCACCGTGGACGAGATCGAAGCGCTGCGCCCGCAGGGCATCGTCATCTCTCCCGGGCCATGCACGCCACGGGAGGCGGGCATCTCCGTGGAGCTGGTGCGGCGCCTGGCTGGCGAGGTGCCCATCCTGGGCGTCTGCCTGGGGCACCAGTGCATCGGCGAGGCCTTCGGCGGCCGGGTAGTGGGCGCAGGGGAGATAGTCCACGGCAAGACCTCCCTCGTGCACCACACCGGCGCCGGTGTGCTGAGGGGGCTCCCGACCCCCTTCCCCGCTGTGCGCTATCACTCCCTGGTGGTGGAGCGCGACCCGCTGCCCGAGGAGCTAGAGGTCACCGCCTGGACGGAGAAAGGGCTCGTCATGGGCCTGCGCCACCGCCGCCTGCCGGTGGAGGGCGTCCAGTTTCACCCCGAGTCCATCGCCACGCCCGTGGGAAAGCAGATCCTCAGCAACTTCCTGGAGTCGCTATGATTCGAGAGGCCATCGCTGCCCTGGTGAACGAGGGCCGCCACCTCACAGAAGAGGAGGCAGCGGCCGTGATGACGGAGATCATGGAGGGGCAGGCCACGGCGGCCCAGCTGGGGGCCTTTCTGGTGGCCCTGCGCCTGCGCGGGGAGACAGTGGACGAGCTGGTGGGCATGGCCCGCACCATGCGACGCTTCGCCCTGCGGGTGCCCGTGGAGCCGCCCCTGCTGGACACCTGCGGCACCGGCGGCGACGGCCGCGGCACCTTCAATGCTTCTACTGCCGCCGCCATCGTGGCGGCCGCCGCCGGGGCGCGGGTGGCCAAGCATGGCAACCGGGCAGCCTCGTCCACTTGCGGCTCGGCCGACCTGCTGGAGGCGCTGGGGGCGCGCATCGACCTGGGGCCGGAGCAGGTGGCCCGGTGCGTGCGAGAGGTGGGCATGGGCTTCATGTTCGCGCCGGTCTTCCACCCGGCCATGAAGCACGCCGCCGGCCCGCGACGGGAGGTGGGCGTGCGCACGGTCTTCAACCTCCTCGGACCGCTGACCAACCCGGCAGGGGCTAGCCACCAGCTCCTGGGCGTGCCCGATCCTTCCTTCGGCGAAAGGATGGCCGAGGCCCTGCTCCGCCTGGGGGCCCGCCGTGCCCTGGTGGTCCACGGCAGCGACGGGCTGGACGAGGTCAGCCCCTCGGCCCCGACTCTGGCCTGGGAGGTGCGCGAGGGCGAGGTGAGGCACTACCGGCTGTC
>BEIA01000148.1 GCA_002898715.1 bacterium HR24
GTGTCCGATGGCGGCCACCGGGTGGCGGCGGCCCGCGCCCTGGGCCTGGCCACCATCAAGGCCAAGGTCTGGCTCAGCGACGAGGAGCTGGGCTCCCGGCAGGCCGAGCCTCCATGAGCGTTCCTGTTGTATTATTGGGAACGGACGGCAACGAGAGGCCAGCACGGGCCGCCAGCAGTGCAATGGACAGCGGCCCGGCAGCGTGCAGGGGGTGAGGACGATGCAAGAGCAGCAGCAGCCGGAGCGTCGCAAGGGGGGCATGGGGCGCATAATGGCCATCCTGGCGGCGGCCGGGGCCGCCGTGGCTGCCCTGGCCTTCTGGCGCCGGCGCAAGGCGGCGGGCAGCTAGCAGGGGAGGACGGCGCCTGGGAATGGAGATCGTCTGGCTGGGACACTCCTGCTTCCGCCTGCGGGGCCGCCAGACCACCATCGTCACCGACCCCTGTCCGCCCAGCACCGGCTACAGCATCGGGCGCACTACCGCCCAGATCGTGACCGTGAGCCACCACCACGAGGATCACGACTACACCGCCGGAGTGAGCGGCAGCCCGCGGGTTCTGGACGCCCCCGGCGAATACGACATCGATGGCGTCTTTCTGACCGCAATCCCCACCTACCACGATGGCCGCAAGGGCGCCGTGCGGGGGCCCAACCTGGTCTTCCTGATAGAGATGGAGGGGCTGACCCTCTGCCACTTGGGCGACCTGGGGCATCTGCCCACGCCCGAGCAGGTGGAGCTGCTCAGCGGCGCCGATGTCCTGTTCGTGCCCGTGGGCGGGCATACCACCCTGGACGGCGCCATGGCTGCCGAGGTGGTGAACCTGCTCGAGCCGAAGCTGGTGGTGCCCATGCACTACCGCACACCCGCCTGCCAGCTCTCGCTGGATCCTCTGGACCGCTTCCTCAAGGAGATGGACGTGGAAGCGGCTGAGCCCCAGAAGCGCCTGTCCATCACTGCCGGCTCCCTCCCCGAGTCCACCCAGGTGGTAGTCCTGGACTACGAGCGTTAGCCGGCGCGCCTCGGCGACTGCTCCGTTTTAGCCCTTCGCGTATCCGCAGCCTCGCCGGCCCTGCGTCGCCCGGCAGGGCGCGCGTGTGAGCCCGCACGCGCGGTGTTCAGGGAAGGTAACTGAGGGGGTTGACGGGAGAGCCACCCACCCTCACTTCGAAGTGCAGGTGAGGGCCGGTGCAGTACCCGGTGCAGCCCACCGTGCCGATGGAGTCGCCCTGTCCGACCGTCTGCCCCATCCGAACCCAGATCTCGGTCAGGTGAGCATACAGGGTCTCGATGCCGTTGGGATGGCGGATGATGACGGTGTTGCCGTAGCCATAGTACCCGTAGGCGGCGAGCACCACCGTGCCACCAGCGGCCGCGGCGATGGGCGTGCCCGCGCGAGTGGCGATGTCGATGCCCTTGTGGCTGCCGCCGAAGTACTGGGTGATCGTCCCCGAGACCGGCCAGATGAACCCGCCCGGATTGGTGTTGCGCGGCGGCGGTGGCGGCGGGGCGGGAGCGGGCGCCGGCGCCTGCGCGGGCTGCGGTTGCTGCCGCGGCGGTGGCGGAGGCGGCGGTGGTGGCGGCGGCGGAGGGGGCGGCTTGGCGCCCGGCAGCAGCAGCAACGTGCCCTCGCGCAACTGGTCGGGCGAAGCGATGCCGTTGTCTTCATAGTTTATGATGGCCTGTACGTCGATGCCGTAGAACTGGGCTATGCCCGCCAGGGTGTCCCCCAGCTTCACCCGGTACAGGATGCCCGGCGCCGCTGGAATCACTAGCGTCTGCCCAACCGACAGGCTATCGGGGTGCTCGCTCACCTCGGGATTGTTCCAGATGATGTAATTGGGGTCGATGCCGAACCGCCCGGCTATACCATAGACCGTGTCCCCTTGTTGAATGACGTAGGTGGTAAAGAGGGGCTTGGGCTCTCGCCGCGGCGGTGTCGGCTCCGGGGTGGGACTGGGCGTGGGCATAGGCGTGGGCGTGGCCGTCTGCTGGGCCTGGGCCGCCTGGTCGTTCTCCCCCACCTGCGGCGCTGCCACCGCCAGCACGCGGGACTCGCTGGTGCGGACGATGAGGGGGGCCCGGAGGTAGACCGGCTCCTGCCGGGTGATAGTCTCCGGGGAAGCTACCGGCTCTGGGGCGACGGTGGGGTGGCCGGGGCCAGCGAAGCGCCCACTGCCCAGGCCCAGGGCACCGCCGGCCAGGGCTGCCCCCAGCACCAGGGCGTGCACCCAGACACGGTGCCGGAGCGAGCGGCCCCGCGACCGCCTGTCTCGTCTCGTCCAGCCCCTGAGATCGCGGGGCCGGCCCGATGGGTCCGGTGTCGGAATGGCGTGCCTCCGTCAAAGAGGCCCCAGCGCCATCGGCACCGCCACCTCACCGCTACTACCTCCCTAATTGCGCCGGTAGGCCCGGACTTGCTTACGCAAAAACCGCCGCCCATTATGCCGGCCCCGGCCGAGGCCTGTCAACCCCCTTTGACGCGATGCACGAAGGCAGAGGCCCAAAAATCCCGTCTCGGGCCGGAAAGTCAAGACAGCGTCGCAGGGAGTACTTGACATCTTTTCTACAATGTGGCAAGTAGGCATTGCTCGGCCCGTTTTCGGGCGGGCAAAGGAAAAGGGGATGCGGTGGTGGGCGGCCCTGGGGCCGCTCTCGCTTTGTCTGGGCCTGGCCGTCGCAGCCGGCGCCCAGTCCGGCAGCGCCGCCGTCGAGGCTGGGGCCACCTACTACGTCCGTGCCTGCTTCGCCGCCCCCGTCACCGGTGTCGCCTTCGATCTGTCGTTCCACGAGGACGCCGCTGCCGGCGGGAGCAGGCTGGCGTGGCAGCGCAGCGATGGAGTGGCCGACGGCGCCGGCTGCTACCGGTCCTCGCCCGGGGCCTATGCGCCCTGCGGCGCGGCGTGGGCACGCTTCCAGGCCACCGCCTCGCCCGACGTGGCGCCAGAGTCCCTGCACCTGGTGCGGGAGTCCCCACCCGACGGCTCCTGCGCTGCGCCTACCCCTACGCCCACCCCTGCCCCGGCGCCCACGCCCGCGGCCACAGCGACCGTGCCCAGGCCGCCGCCATCCCCGCCGCCCTCGGGAGGGCCGCCAGCGCCGTCTTCCACGCCCAGCGAGGGGCCCGAGCCGGCGGCCTTCCCGTCCCTCGTCAACGGCGGCTTTGAGCAGGGGAGGGCCGATGGCAGCCCCTACGGCTGGAACAAGTTCGGGGGCGCCCTGGACAGGTCTGCGGCGTGGCGGCGGGAAGGGCTCTATTCGGCCGCCCTCCGCAGCGCCACCACGTCCACCAAGTGGGCCTTCCAGACGGTGCTGGTGCAGGGAGGGCAGTTCTACGAGCTCTCCGGCTACGTGCTGAAGGACGACCCGGCTGTGGCGGCGGCCTGGCTGCGGGTCTCCTGGTATGCCAGCGCTGACGGCTCTGGCACGGCGCTGGC
>BEIA01000149.1 GCA_002898715.1 bacterium HR24
ACGAGGGACCTGCACTACGCCCGCCCGGCCATCTCCTTCCTCCTCCACCACGGCATCGTCGTCCGGTTCATCTGCGGCGACCAGCGGGTGGAGGTGGACATGCTGCTGAGGCCGGGCGACGACGTGCCGACCCCGAAAGGGGGTGGCGGCACCGACATCTGCCCCCTCGTCGAAAGGGCGGCAGAGTACCGCCCCGACGGGATCTGCGTCTTCACCGATGCCGCGATCCCGCGGTGGCCGCCCGAGCCCGAGGGGGCGAGAGTCCTCTGGGTGACGCCGGAGGGATGCGAGCCCCCCTACGGAGAAGTAGCCCGATGGAGGGCGCACGACTAGACCGCGGCGCCCGACCGCGCAACACGGAAAAACACAGGAGGTGATACAGATGAATCAGCAGAAGGACCAGAGGCCGACCTGCCCCCACTGTAACGCTCCCCTCGTGCAGGCAGGGGAGCCCGACCACATCGTCGACCAGTTCGAAAGCACCCTCGTGGTGCTCTACCGCTGCCGCCGCTGCCGGCGGGAGTTCGAGTACGTCAGCACCTGGCGAGAGCTGACGGAATAGGACTTCTGTCCGGCAACCTCCAGGGGTGAGGCCATGAACGAGTTCGACCTCCTCCGCGCCGCCGAGGAGGTGGCCCGCGCCCGGTGGGAGAACGGCGCCGCCGCCACCCACCGACGCGCCGCCCTCATCCTCCGCATCATGCGGTGCCTGGCAGCCTTTGGCGAAGCTGCCATAGCTGTCTCCATGGCCGCCCGTATGGTGGGGGCCGCCGACCAGGAGAGGCGTTCTCTCCTGGTCGTAGCCGCCATGGCCAGCGCCGCCCTCGCGGGCGTGGCAGAGGCCCTGCACCTGAACCGCCAACAGGCGCAGCGGCTGCTGGACCTGTGCGTCCGCTGCAGCGAGCGCAGGTCCATAGCCTGCCAGGACAGCCTCAAGGAGATAAAGACCGCTATTCTGGCCCTCGCCGCCGAGAGGGAGGGGTAGCTGTGGAGGCCCTGGAATCGGCCCTCTGGCTGCTGGGGCAGGGCGTCGCCTACCTGACCACACTGCTCCATGCCGATCCCGACATCCGACGGTATGTCCAGCGGGAGCTGTGGGTCGGCACAGGCCACACCGCTGCCTGCTATGTTATGCCGGCGCGCGATGTCGTCATCGCCGTCGAGTACACTGCCGCCGAAGGGTCGGCCCAGGAGGCCCCCTTCCGGCCGCTGGTGGAAGAGGGGCACCGCTCGCCGGTGAAGTTCGTAGCCGCCGTCTCGCCGACGGCAGTGGTCACGGTAAATAGCTACCGGGCCATCGTGCTGCGGCGGGAGCGGCGCCGGTTCGAGGCCTGGGCGCGCCGTCTCCTGGGCCGCGAGGTCCGGGAGGCCGTCAAGGCCAGGCAACCATGAGCGAGAGGTACCTCTACCCCCACATCGATGCCCTCGCCCTGTTCGAGGCCGTCCACCAGGGCCTGGGGGAGGGGGCCGTCTCGCCCTCCTGGCGGGAGCAGGCAGAGGCCGCCCTCGCCGAGGCCTCGTCCATGCTGGGCCTCCTGGCAACCCTCAGCGGGGCACCGACAGGCGTCCACCCCACCGCCGCCCAGGAGGGGGCGTGCAGCGCTGGCTGCTGCGCCGTCTCCTGGAAGTCCCCCTGGGGCTCGCCCTGGGCGACATCCGGGGCTGCGAGCATGTGGAGGCCAGTTCCGGCCCCATCGCCGTCCTGGCCGTCGCCTGGTCGCGGCACATCGTCTGCCTCTCCAGAGAGTGCTTCGCGCGCTACCTGGAGGAGCTGCGCCCCCGCGGCGAGGAGACGGCCTGCGACCGCTGCGGCGCCCATGTCCCCCCGCCGGGGCCGCGCATGACCATGGCCCGGCTGGGCCACACCATCCTCGTGGCCGGGCTGTGCCCGGAGTGCCTGAAGGACGGCGGCCATGAAGGTGGATGATGCGGTCCTGCGTCGCATCACGGACTGCAAGGTGTTACCATGAGGACGCAATGATGCGGCATGACCACTCCGTCCTGGAACGGGCACAGCGCCACTGGGAAGCAGGCCTCAGCATCGACCGCCGCCTGGAGCTGCTGGCGGAGATGCTGGCCGTCTGCCGCGCCGTGGGTGTCCTCCCATGCCGTGACCCATGGCACGGCATCGACGAAAAGCTGAGGCTCGCCCGTGCCTTCAAAGAGCCCTGGCTCGCTGCTGGTCAGGCTTGCTCAGGCCCTCGATGAGGCAGGGTTCCGCTACGCCGTCACGGGTGGCCAGGCGCTGCTGGTCCACAGCCGCCCCCGGGTAACTCTGGATGTGGACATCACGGTGGCCTGCCCACTCGAGGACCTTGCCCGGCTGGTCGAGGCGCTGGCAGCTGCCGGCATCAGTCCGCTTCCTGACGACCCGCTCGCCTTCGCCCGCCGGCACTACGTCATCCCGTGCCTGGACAGCACGACAGGGCTTCGGGTCGATGTGACCATCGGCCTCACGCCATACGAGACGGAGGCCCTGGCACGCGCCGTCACGGTGCCGGTGATGGGCTACCCCGTGCGCTACCTGGCGCCCGAGGACCTCCTGGTGCACAAGCTGGTGGCCTGGCGACCCCAGGACCGCGTCGATGCCCAGGAGCTGCTGCGGGCGCAGCCACACATGGACCTGACGTACGTGCGGCGCTGGCTGCGGGAGTTCGAAAAAGCCCTCGGCCGGCCGCTGCGGGCCAGGCTGAACAGGCTGCTGCGCGACATCCCCTCCACTTAGTCACGCTTCCGCTCCTGCCCTCAACACGACGCCGCCAGCATCGGCGCAGACATGCCCTCACGGTGGGAGGTGATGGCCTATGCACCCCATCGATGTCCTCCCCTGCCCCCTCTGTGAGCTTCGCCTCCGCCGCCGCTGTCGCCTCTGTGGCGGGAGCGGCAGGGTCACAAGGGCCCTCCGGGAGATCTATTCCGCCCATCGCCTGGCCAAAGCCCTTGCCCCCGAGTGGCGAGGCGCCGACGACCGGCAGCGGCCGGGAGTGACCATCTTCTCGTTGGCCGCCTACTACCGCCGGCGCCGCTTCCTGCGGGGCAAGGTCGTCTCGGCCAGGGGCAGGCCTGACCACGAGGAGGCCTTCGGTGTGGTGGAACTGGTGGACGGGGACGGCCGACCCCTCACCGCCCTGCGCGGGCTCGCCTGGGGCTACGGCGGTGAGGGGCCCAGCGGCCTTGCCGCCATCCTCGCTGATGCCCTGCCCGGGCTCTTCCCCACCATGGAGGACGCCCGGCGCTTCGTCATGGCCCTGCCCCAGGACGAGCCGTGGGCCATCACGGCGACGGGGCCGGGCAGCCCGCCCGGCCCATGAGGCGGCGGGCGCCTTCACCCATGCCAGATGCTAAC
>BEIA01000150.1 GCA_002898715.1 bacterium HR24
AAGGCGGCGGTCGTCTTCCCCGTCACCCGGTTGGGGATCTCGTCCAGCCGCTTGCCGACGGCGATCTTGGCCGCCACGCGGGCTATGGGGTAGCCGGTGGCCTTGGAGGCCAGGGCGGAGCTGCGGGAGACGCGAGGGTTGACCTCAATGACATAGTAGGGGGGGCGACCATCTGGCCGCAGCGCCCAGTCGGCGATCTCCCGCCGCGGCGCCAGAGCGAACTGGATGTTGCAACCGCCCTCTATCCCCAGGGCGCGGATGATCTTGAGGGCGGCCGACCGAAGCATATGGTACTCCTTATCGGTGAGGGTCTGGCTGGGCGCCACCACGATGCTGTCCCCGGTATGGACGCCCATGGGGTCCAGGTTCTCCATGTTGCAGACGGTGATGCAGTTATCGGCCCCGTCCCGCATTACCTCGTACTCCAGCTCCTTCCACCCCAGCAGGCACCGCTCCAGGAGCACTTGGTGGATGGGCGAGGCCCTCAGGCCGATGCTGACGATGCGCTCCAGGTCGTCCCAGTCATAGGCGATGCCGCCGCCGGTGCCGCCCAGGGTGTAGGCGGGACGCACCACTAGGGGGAAGCCCAGCTCGCCCGCCACCCGACGGGCGTCGGCGAGGGATGTCACCGTCTCGCTCTCCGGGCGGGGCTCGCCTATCTCGTCCAGGAGGCGCTTGAAGAGCTCCCGGTCCTCTGCCTTGCGTATGGAGTCTATGGAGGTGCCCAGCACCCGGACGCCGTACTGGTCCAGGACGCCGGCGTCGGCCAGGGCCACCGCCAGGTTGAGGCCGGTCTGGCCGCCCAGGGTGGCCAGGAGGCCGTCCGGGCGCTCCCGCTCTATGATGCGGGCCAGCACCTCCACGGTGAGGGGCTCCACGTAGACGGTATCGGCTATCCCCTCGTCCGTCATGATGGTGGCCGGGTTGGGGTTGACGAGGACGGTGTGCACCCCCTCCTCGCGGAGGGCGCGGCAGGCCTGGGAACCTGAGTAGTCGAACTCCGCCGCCTGTCCGATGACGATAGGCCCCGAGCCTATGATGAGAACCTTGGAAACGTTAGCGCTCACAGAAGCGCTCCTCCCTGCTTGCTGAGATTGCCGCTCGCGCTGCTCCTGTCACGCCTTCCTTCCCCTCACAACGGCAGTTCGTACTGCATGCCGCCGCCCACGGCCTGGGCGTAGGCGCCGATGTCGCCGAAGAAGCTGAGAGCGGCCTCGTTCTCAGGGGGGATGAGGCCCCGCAGCCGCCGGCAGCCCCTGGCGCGGGCGTGCTCTATGGCCATGAGGGCCAGCTCACGCCCCAGGCCGCGCCGACGGTGCTCCGGCAGCACCCAGACGCCCAGGGCGAAGGTCTGCGGGTCGTCCCGCTCCGGCTCCAGCATGGCGAAGGCCACCGGGCGCCTCCCCTCCCGGGCCAGGAAGATGGCCCCCCGCCCGCGGTAGCGAGCCATGCGGCGGGCCAGCGCCTCCGCCGTCAGGGACTCGGGGAGGGCGGCCCTCTGGGGCCCCATCTCCGCCACTATGGCCCGGGCCACGCTGACGATATCGTCCACGTGGCGGCGGTCGGCACGCACGAAGCTCAGCCTGCCGGGCATGATCCGACTCCCAAAGGGAGGAACCTCATCATCAGCGGCTCCCTCCGTATTCTCTCAGCATCTCGATAAACCGGTCGAAGACGTAGACGTTGTCCATGGGCCCGGGCGAGGCCTCCGAGTGGTACTGGATGGTGATGATGGGAAGCGAGGGGTGATAGAGGCCCTCCACGGTGCCGTCGTTCAGGTGCACCTGGGAGACCTCGATGCCGCCCCGCAGGCCGTCGGCGTCGATGGCGTAGCCGTGGTTCTGGGAGGTGATGTGGACGCGGCCGGTGAGCAGATCCTTCACCGGGTGATTGGCGCCCCGGTGACCGAACTTCAGCTTGTAGGTCCGAGCGCCGAAAGCCCGTCCCACCACCTGGTGACCCAGGCAGATGCCCAGGATGGGCAGCCGGCCCACCAGCGCCTTGGCGGTGGCCACCAGGTAGTCCAGGAGGGCCGGGTCGCCCGGGCCGGGCGAGAGGACGAGGCCGTCTATCCCCATCTCCAGGAGTTCGTCGCTGGTGACGGTGCAGGGGAGGACCGTCACCTGGCAGCCCCGCTCTCGTAGCAGACGGAGGATGTTGTACTTGAGGCCGCTGTCCACCACCGCCACGTGATAGCGTCTCCGGGGCGGCTCCTCCCACTCGTAGGGGGTGGAGGCCGTGACGGTGCGCACCAGGTCGATGGTGCCGTAGCGGGGCTGGCCCCGCAGCCGCTCCAGGGCCTCCCGAGGCGTCTCGTCCACGGCGATGGCCCCCATCATGACGCCGTGATGACGCAGGCGACGGGTCAGGGCCCGCGTGTCCACCCCCTGCAGGCCAGGGACATCCTGGGAGGCGAGGTACTCGTGCAGTGTCATCTCGGCCTGCCAGTGGGAGGGCGTCTCGCAGGCCTCCCGCACCACCAGAGCCTGCACCTGGATACGTCGGGACTCGACGTCCTGGGCATTGATGCCGTAGTTGCCCACCAGCGGGTAGGTGAGCACCAGGATCTGCCCAGCATATGAGGGGTCCGTGAGCATCTCCTGGTAGCCCGTCATGGCGGTGGAGAAGACCACCTCACCGTGGATGGGCCGGGCCGCCCCGAAGAGGCGGCCCGGGAAGACGGAGCCGTCTTCCAGAACGAGATAGGCGCGCTGGTTCACTCCTGCCACACTACTCTCCCGTTGCAGATGGTAGTGAGGACGCGGCCACGCAGCCGGCGGCCGGCCAGAGGGGTGTTCTTCCCCTTGCTGACGAGGCCCTGGGGCTCCACCGTCCATTCGGCCTCGGGGTCGAAGATGACCAGGTCGGCCGCTGCCCCGGGGGAGAGGGTGCCCAGCCCTGGCAGGCGCCGGTCCAGGCCCAGCGCCCGCGCTGGGCCCACCGTCAGCGCCTCCACCAGCCGGCCCAGGGACAGCCGGCCGGCCTGAACCAGTCCCAGGCAGAGGGCCAGGGCCGTCTCCAGTCCCGAGATGCCAAAGGCCGCCAGATCGAACTCGCACAGCTTGTCCTCCAGGGCGTGGGGTGCGTGGTCGGTCGCGATGCAGTCCAGCGTCCCGTCGGCCAGGGCCTCCACGCAGGCCGCGACGTCGGTCGCCGTGCGCAGGGGCGGGTTTACCTTGGCGTTGGTGTCATAGGCGAGGCCCCCGGGCGTCTCGCCCGTCCCGATGAGGACAGCCTCATGGGTGAGCGTCAGGTGGTGGGGCGTGACCTCGGCGGTGACGGGGAGCCCGGCCGCTCTGGCCCGGCGCACATGGGCCAGAGCGGCGGCGGTGCTCACGTGGGCCAG
>BEIA01000151.1 GCA_002898715.1 bacterium HR24
GCCACCGCCGCCGCCATCGGCGAGCACGTCTTCGGCGCTGGCCGGGGCAGCCGCTACATGCTCTTCCTCACCATCAGCACCGGCATCGGCGGCGGGATCATCATCGATGGACGTCCCTACCACGGCAAGAGCGGCGCTGCCGGGGAGATGGGCCACGTGGTGGTCCTGGCGGACGGGCCCCTCTGCGGCTGCGGGACGCGGGGCTGCCTGGAGGCCCTCTCCTCCGGCACCGCCATCGCCCGCCAGGCGAGGGAGCTGCTGGCCCGTGGGAAGGCGCCCGGCCTGGCCCGCCTCCTGGAGGACGGGGAGGCGCCCACCGCCCGCCTGGTGGCGGAGGCGGCGGCCCGGGGCGACGCCGACTGCCTGGCCCTGCTGGCACAGGCGGGCCGCTATCTGGGCATCGCCCTGGCTGGCTACGTCAACATCTTCGACCCGGAGCTGGTGGTGCTGGGGGGTGGAGTGGTGCAGGCAGGGGAGGCCTTCCTGGCCCCCGCCCGTGAGAACATGTACGCCCTGGCCCTGGCCCAACCCAGGCGCGGCCTCCGCCTGGCCACCGGGGAGCTGGGCGACGAGGCGGGGGCCCTGGGCATGATAGCCACCCTGAGCGCCCGCTACGGCGCCTGAGGCCCCCGCTCTAGGCCCGCTTCTTGGCCTGGTCGCTGCGGCAGACGGGGCAGACCTGCTGGAAGAGCTTCACGTTGCGGTAGCCTGGGCAGGTGGCATCGTGGATGCGCCGCCAGACGGGCTTTTGCTCCTGGGCCATAGCTGGCACCTCCTGTCGGCTGCTGGCGATTCCAGCATAGGTTTTTCGCCAGCTTTGTCAAGGAGCGAAAGGTTTTTCAGGAGGGGCCGCGGCCGGCCCGCCGACGGCGCAGGCGGGGTGGCCCGGTGAGGCGGCTCTCGCCGATGCCCCGCTGCCGCCGCACCTCCTCCAGCACGGGCTGGACGGCTGCCACCAGGGCAGCCAGGCGGCCGGCGCACTCTTCAGCGAAGGCGGAGCCCAGGGGGCCGTAGGGTATGGTGTAGTGGAGACGGGTCCACCAGCCGGTCCACTCCTCCAGGTCCAGGGGATGCCCCAGGGACGCTTGCAAGAGGGGCATGTAGTCCGCCAGGGCGGCGGCCCAGCTCAGGTTGTGCTCTCGCTCCCCTTCGAAGTGGAGCCCCACTTCCACTCGCTCCTGGCGACGCTGCAGCCACAGCTCGTAGTGGACGGCCGGGTACCAGTAGTAGAGCTGAAGGAGGGTGAAGGACTGGCGCCACTGGAAGGCCCGGAGGGGTGGAGGGAGGAGGGCGGGCAGCCGCTCCCGCACCGCTTCCAGGAACTCACGGGTGCGCATCGTTGTCCCGTGGGGAGGGGGGCCGGGCTAGGCCACGGCGCCCCGCTCCCGCAGCCGGCGCACCTCCTCGGCGCTGTAGCCCAGCTCGCTCAGGAGCTGGTCGGTGTGCTGGCCCCGCTGCACCTCCACGGAGCGCACGGAGCCCGGCGTCTCCGAGAGCTTGGGCCCTATGCCCACGTGGCGCACCCGCCCCATCTGGGGGTGCTCCAGCTCCAGGACCATGCGGCGGTGCCGCACCTGGGGGTCCTCGAAGACCTCGTCCAGGCTGTAGACGGGGCCCACGCAGACCTCGTGCTGGCTCAGGTACTGGAACCACTCCTCCCGCGTCCGCTCCTTAAAGCGGCGACGGAAGTTCTCGAAGATCTCCGGGTAGCGCTCCTTGCTCCACTGGTGCGGTATGTACTCCTCAAACCCCAGGGCGCGGCAGAGGTTCTCCCAGAACCAGCCCTCCACGCAGCCGATGCTGATCCAGCGGCCATCGGCCGTCTCGTAGACGTTGTAGAAGGGGGTGCCGCCGTTCAGGAACTCCTGCCCCGGGCGGATGACGTTGCCCTCGCCCAGGTAGAAGCTGGCCAGCCAGGAGATGAGGGAGAGGACGCCGTCCGTCATGGCCACGTCCACATACTGGCCCCGGCCCGTCCGCTGGCGCGCCTGGAGGGCCAGGAGGATGGAGAAGGCCATGTGGAGGCCGCCGCCGGCGAAGTCGGCGATGATGTTGACGGGAATGGCCGGCGGCTGCCCCGGCCAGCCGATCATCCCCAGGGCGCCGCCGATGCTGATGTAGTTGATGTCGTGGCCTACCAAGCTGGCGTAGGGGCCGTCCTGGCCGTAGCCGGAGAGGGAGGTGTAGATGAGACGGGGGTTGATCTGGCGGAGCGTCTCGTAATCGGCGCCCAGCCGCTTGGTGACACCGGGACGGAACCCCTCCACCAGGACGTCGGCCGTCTCCACCAGCCGGTAGAAGGCCTGGCGGCCCTCCTCGTCCTTCAGGTTGAGGCAGATGAAGCGCTTGTTGCGGTTGAGGGGGTTGAAGACGCGGGCGCGGTCTGAGCCGTCCACGTCCCCCAGGCGACTGGCCCCTGGTGGCTGCTCGATGCATATGACGTCGGCGCCGAAGTCGGCCAGGAGCATGGTGCCGTAGCGGGCAGGGGGCAGGTGGGCCATGTCCAGGATGCGGATGCCTTCCAGGGCCATCATGGGGCTACACACCTCCTCTGGGATGGGGCCGCTCCGCGGGCGGGGACGGAGGGGCACCGGTGCGGCGGCCCATCGTGTGGATATGATGCCTGGGGGCGCTCCCTCCGGTCAAGCGCCCTTGCCCGCCTGGACGCCCTTTGCTAATATTGCCAACGGGTGGGGCTGTAGCTCAGTGGGAGAGCGCCTCAATGGCATTGAGGAGGTCAGGGGTTCGAGTCCCCTCAGCTCCACCATATCTGTTTTCGCCCCGGCGCGTGAGAGAAAGCCCCGTCACGGGGGCTGTAGGTATCAGGTGGGGGCATGCCGCCGGAAGAGCAGCTAGTCCTTATCGGTAAGTTCGCCCTCGCCGGCCTCCTGGGCGCCCTCATCGGCACGCAGCGACAGTTAAGGGACTATCCGGTAGGGACGCGCACCCTGGCCCTGGTGGCCTGCGGCGCTGCCCTCTTCACCAGCATCTCCAACTTCCTGGGGGCAGACCGGGTGGCCGCCGGCATCGTCACCGGCATCGGCTTCCTGGGGGCGGGGGTCATCTTCCGGGAGGGGGACTCGGTGCGGGGGATCACCACCGCCGCCACCATATGGGTGGCGGCCGCCATCGGCACCGCCGTGGGCATGGGGCTCTACCTGGCGGCCTGGCTGGC
>BEIA01000152.1 GCA_002898715.1 bacterium HR24
CCTGCGACGTGGCCGTGGTGGAGGGGGTGATGGGCCTCTTCGACGGAGCCTCCCCGGACACCGACGAGGGCAGCACCGCCGAAGTGGCCAGGCTACTGGGGCTGCCCGTGGTGCTGGTGGTGGACGCGCGCAAGGTGGCCCGCAGCGTCGCCGCCACCGTGCTCGGTTTCCAGCGGTTCGACCCGCGGCTGCGCATCGTCGGAGTGGTGCTTAACGGCATCGGCAGCGCCCGGCACCTGGACTACTGCCGTGGCCCCATTGAACGGGCCACGGGGATCCCCGTTATCGGCCACCTGCCCCGCCGTGACGACCTGCAACTGCCGGAGCGACACCTGGGCCTGGTGCCCGAGGTGGAGGGGCCGGTGGCGGGCGAGTTCTTCGCCCGCCTGGCTACCCAGGTAGAAGCATCGGTGGACCTCGATCTCCTGCTGCGGGTGGCCGAGGCGCCCGACCCGCCGGCGGTGCCTCCCCGACTCTTTCCGCCCGAGCCTGTGCCCGCCCACGCCCTCATCGCCGTGGCCCGCGACCGGGCCTTCAGCTTCTATTACGAGGACGCCCTGGACCTCCTGGCCGCCTGGGGCGCCGAGGTGGTGCCCGTGAGCCCGCTGGCCGACGCCGTCCTCCCGAAGGGCTGCAGCGCCCTCTACCTGGGCGGCGGTTTCCCCGAGCTTTACGCCCGCGAACTCTCCGAGAACGCGCCCTTCCTGCATGCGGTGCGGGAGGCTGCGGCCGCTGGCCTGCCCATCTACGGCGAGTGCGGCGGCCTCATGTACCTCGGGCGCGAGATTGTGGACGCGGGGGGCACGGCCCATAGCATGGCGGGGCTGCTCCCCTTGCGCACCAGCATGGAGGGCGCGCGACTGCACCTGGGCTACCGCCGCGTGCGCGCTCTGGCTGATGGCCCCGTCCTGGCCGAGGGCGAAGAGGCGAGGGGCCACGAGTTCCACTACTCGCGCCTGGACGTGCTGGAGGAGGCGCCTGCAGCCTACGAGGTCCTGGACCAGCCAGGCCGACTGGAGGGGTTCCGCGCCGGCAGCGTGTGGGCGAGTTACGTCCACCTGCACCTGGCCCACTCGCCATACATGGCTCCCCGCTTCGTTGCCACCGCCGCCCGTCACCGGCGGCGGGAGTGACCGCCCGGGGCGCCCTGGCCCCGTGCCGCAGCTACCCCCTCTCCGCCCCCGATGGGTCAGCGCCTTATTAGGTTGACCCGGCAGGTCTATATTTGTATCATGTCCCGAGGAGGTGTTAGCAATGGCCCCGAGGTCCGGGACGGACATGCCGTCCCCTACGATCGAAGACTACCTGCACGCCATCTACAGCCTGGAAGGCGAAGGCGAGGTGGTGATATCGGCACGGCTCGCCCGACGCATGCGCGTCACCCCGCCCACCGCCTGGGCGACCGTCCAGCGCATGGCCAGGGACGGCCTGGTCACCCTCGATGGCAAGAAGGTCATCCACCTTACGGACAAGGGGCGCCGGCTGGCCGAGGATATCGTGCGGCGTCACCGCCTGGCGGAGCGCTTCCTGACCGATGTGCTGGGCCTGGGCTGGGCCGACTGTCACGAGGAGGCCCATCTCTTCGAGCACGCACTGACCCCAAGGCTAGAGGAGCGCATCGTCGCCCTGCTGGGCAACCCCACCACCTGTCCGCACGGCAGTCCCATACCCGGGCTGGGCGGACGCCTTCCCGCCGACCTTGTCCCCCTGGCAGCAGTACCGCCGGGAGAGGAGGCAACCGTCGAGTTCATCTCCGAGGAGCTGGAAGAGGACGCCGACCTGCTGCGCTACCTGGAGCGGGGCCGCATCATGCCCGGGCGGCGGGTGGTAGTCAGAGAAGTGGTGCCCGCCAGCGACCTGATGGTCCTGGAGTCAGAGGGCCAGCCGGTGCCGCTGGGCCTGAAGGTGGCCCAGAAAGTCCGAGTCCGCCGCTCAGGTTAATCCCCCCGGGTTCCCGCCGCCTGCAGCCCGGCCCTGAGACGGACTGCGGGCCTGCATGGGCACCTCGCAAAGGGGCCCGCGGCGCACCGAGACACTGGCCGATGTCTGTTGACGCGGGGGGGTCCCCGTGCTAGACTGGTTGTTGCTCTAGAGACAGCAGAAGAGGGGGTCGAAGCCTTCCGAGGTCGGGCTCGGCCCTTTCTCTGTGTAAAGCGGGACGGGCGAATGCACAGGCGCTGGTTCCGGCTCGGCTTCTACGCCCCGTTCGGCTTCTGGGCACGGGGATTCCATGGCCCGTGGTTCGGGGCCTGGCACCACCGGCGCGCCTGGCCCTTCCCTCGCATCCGGGAGTACCGCCAGTGGCTGGAGGACTACCGGCGGGACCTCCAGGAGATGAGGCAGGAGCTGGACGAGGAGCTGAAGGAAGTGGAAGCCGAACTGGAGCGCCTGCGAGGCGCCCAGCAAGAGGAGGAGAGACAGGGCCCTTAGTCTGGGGAAGCGTGTCTTCCCCAACGGAAGCGGTCAGATGCTGACGACGGTCGTAGGACACTACCCGAAGATACCCAATCGCCCCAGGCCGGCCCGACTGCGCCAGGCCATCGCCCGCTACGAGCGGGGCGAGATCACCCGCGAGGAGCTGGCGAGGATCGAGGACGAGGTTACCCTCGAGGTCATCCAGGAGCAGGTCGAGGCCGGCATCGACATTATCAGCGACGGGCAGATACGCTGGGAGGACGACCAGACCTACATCGCCCGTCGCCTCTCCGGCTTCGAGATCAACGGCCTCGTCCGCTATCTGGACACCAACACCTACTTCCGCCAGCCGGTAGTGGTGGGCGACGTGCGCTACCAGGGGCCCTTCCTGGTGCAAGACTGGCGCTTCGCCCAGGACCACAGCCCCCGCCCGGTGAAGGCCATCCTCACCGGGCCCATCACCCTGGCCCGGCTGTCGCAGGACGAGCACTATCGCCATCACGAGCGCCTGGTGATGGCCCTGGCCGAGGCCCTGGCCCCGGAGGTGCAGGCGCTGGCCCAGGCAGGCGCTCCCCTG
>BEIA01000153.1 GCA_002898715.1 bacterium HR24
GCGCAACTCGGGCACGGAACGTACCTGACGCAGGAAGGTCTTCAGCGTCTCCGACGCCGGGTACTCCAGCGGATCGCGCTCCAGGTAGGCCAGCACGATATAGTCGGCGTCGCGGAGGGCCTGCAGCGCCTCGGGCGACTGGCCCCGCAGGGCGGCCCCCAGATCGCTGAAGCTGATGGTGCGCAGGTTTTCGGGCGAGAGGCGCCCTGGATACATCTCCAGGGCCAGCGAGGCGAGCTTGCCCCGCGTCCAGTAAGGCGGATAGCGCTCCCGCGGCGGCGAGCAAGCGGGGTCATCCCAGCACTCGACGAAGAGGACGCGCTGGCCGATGCCCGGTGCGGGCAAGGCCGAGCGGTATTCGGCCAGGCTGGAAGGCCGGATAAAGGTGACCGAGCGCAGGGCCAGTGTGTCCATCAGCGCCCTGTCCTCCGGCCGGCCCACGTTACCCTGAGGGGCCGCCGTCACCTCGCCCGGCGTCAGCCCACTGTACAGGTGCACCTTCAAGGCCAGGATGCGGCGTACGGCGTCGTCAACCCTCTGCCGCACCGTGGCGTCGGTCTGATAGCGCGACTCCAGGTAGCGGATGGTGTTGGGGAGTTCCTGCAGGTGCCAGACAGCCGCCAGGGCGAGGAGATCGTTGCCGGCCAGCAATGCCTCCTCCATGACGTTGGCGTGCAGGTAGTCGCCGAACTTGCGCTTGGCATAGGCCAGGGCAGCGCCGCTGCCCAGGTCGTCGGCCACCACCAGACCGCCCGCCTGTCGCCACGAGGCCACCTCGGGCAGCGAGTAGAACGCCTGCATGCAGGAGGGGCTGAAGGTGATGGGCACGTCGGCGCCGCAGCCGGGCACACCGGCGTAACTCAGGTGAGAGGTCATGAGGGCGTCGGCCACGCCCGCCTCGCCGGGGCGGCCCTGGGCCGCGGCGGCGAAGGGCACCAGGTCCACCTGCTGCAGCTCGCCGAGGGACTTGCCCACCACTACCGGGATGTCCTCGATGTCCACCCGCCGGTTGCTGCGCCCGTGGCCGGGGAAGTGCTTGGCCACCGCCGCCAGGCGGCCCTCCGAGCAAGAATGGAGGCCCTGCACGTAGCGGGAGCCCATCTCCGCCACCCAGAGGGGATGGCCTCCGAACACGCGCACACCCTGATCGCCCTGGCCGCCGGAGCGGGGCATATCCAGCACGTCCAGGTCCGGGCCCAGGAGCATGTTCACGCCCACCGCCCTCAGCTCCCGGCCCACGATGCACCCTACCGCCTCGGCCATGGCCGGGTCAAAGGTGGCGCCGATGGCCATGGCGCTGGGCACCGGCGTGAAGCCGTTGAGCAGGCGGGTGAGGGGCCGGCCATCGCCCTCGTGATCCACGGTCACCAATAGGGGCAGGCACACCTCCCTGCCTTCCACGACACGGCGGGTGGTCTCGCAGGCCGCCTGCTGCAGTTGCTGCGTGAGGCGCGCCACCTGCGCTGGCGTGTCCGCCGGCCTGTCTCTGGGGAAGCCGCAGTCCCTGGGGTCGTGGGCCGGGCCGTTGACGATGTTGCAGTTCTCTTGGCTCAGGTACACGCCCCCTACTCGCAGTTCGGACACCAGGCGTCGCACCTCCGGCGTCGCCTCTGGCCCCAGGAACCCCACCACGAAGAGCTGCCCGATCTTCTCGCGCGGCGTCATGGCCTGCATCAGGGCCGAGACCAGGGCCTCGGCATCAGGGCCCTGGGCGCGAGCCGACGGCAGAACCAGGAGCCATAGGGAAGCGAGGACTAAAGCAAGAAGGGGCCGCTTCGCCACAGGACAAGTATACCTTGCACCTAACGGGCACGGACAGGCCCACCGCTCCTCGCTCGGCGGGCGCTCCGCAGGTCGCAAGCCAAGCGCAAGGTACGCGCAAGGTTGGCGCCAAGTGCGCCTCCCCACCCGGTGGCAGGCTGAGGGCCGGAAGGAGCGACGACATGTGGACGCTACGCCCGGCAGACAGGTGGCGGTGGTGGCTGTGGGCTGGACTGGTCACGGTGTCGGCGGCCCCGGCGCTGCTGGCCCTGGCGGCAGGGCTCGGGGAGGGGCAGGTGGCAGGGGAGGTCGGTCAAGGGCCGGCCCGGGACAGCGCGCCGGCGGCCTCGGACGTGCGCCCTACCCCACCGGTCCAGCTCACAGCCACCCCCACTACCGAGCCCACCGCAGCCCCCATCCTGGGGCCCGATGGCCCGGCGCCCGGCCCCGCGGACGACCCGCCCGAGCCGCCGCCTGCCTGGAGCTCTCTGCCCGAGGTCGTGCACGCCTCGCCCGAATTGCTGGCCCTGCGCGACCGCCTGGCCGCCGCCATCGAGGACTATGGCCAGCGCACCGGCACCCAGACGGCCATCGCCGTCATCGACCTGCAGACGGGCGAACTCATCTCCGTCAACGGCAACCGCCCTCAGCGCACCGGCTGCACCATCAACCTGTTCGCCCTCCTGGCGGTGGTGGGAGAGATGGAGGCCGGGCGGGCCTCACCCTCGACCCTGGCCCCCCACATCCGCACAGGCATCGGCGGCAGCTACCCGCCCGAGGTGAAGCGCATGCTGGAGCTGGCCTTCGGCAGCTACTGGGCAGGGCTGGAGCGGTCGAGGGAGATGCTCGCTGCGCTGGGCATCGACCCCTCCCGCTTCGACCACGTGCCCTACTTCGGCGACGGCACTCGCAACAACTACCTCACGGCGCTGGAGGTGGGCGCAGCCCTGCAGAAGCTGTACCGGGGCGAGGTGTTCGATGCCCGCTGGACGGCCTACACGCTGGCCCGGCTGCGCGAGGTGAACGCTGGGCTGAACTACATCATCCCCGGCCAGCTACCCGGGCAGGCGGTGGTGGCCCACAAGATCGGCTACCACTGGGACTGGGACGGCTGGGTCAACAACGACGCCGGCA
>BEIA01000154.1 GCA_002898715.1 bacterium HR24
CCGGTTGCCAGCGGGCCGGCATCCGCGTGGTCATGGTCACGGGCGACCACGCCCGCACCGCCCGCGCCATCGGGCAGGCCCTCGGCATCTCCGCGCACGGCGGCCCGGTGCTCACCGGCGTGGACCTGGACGCCATGAGCGACGCCGAGCTGCGCGAGGCCGTGCGGCGAACGTCCATCTTTGCCCGCGTCTCGCCCCAGCACAAGTTGCGCATCGTGCGGGCCCTCCAGTCCCACGGGGAAGTGGTGGCCATCACCGGCGACGGGGTGAACGACGCCCCCGCTCTGAAGGTGGCGGACGTGGGGGTGGCCATGGGCTTGAGCGGCACCGACGTGGCCCGGGAGGCGGCGGACATCGTCCTGGCCGACGACAACTTCGTGAGCATCTACGCCGCCGTGGAAGAGGGGCGCATCACCTTCGACAACCTGCGCAAGGCGACCTTCTACCTGTTGTCGGCGGGCCTGGCCGCCGTGCTGGCGTTGCTGGCCTCGCTGGTGCTGCGCTGGCCCCCTTTGTTGCTGCCGGCCCAGATCCTGTGGCTGAACATGGTGGTGGACGGGTTCCAGGATGTGGCCATGGCCTTCGAGCCGGGGGAGGAGGACGTGCTCAGGCGCCCGCCCCGCCGCCGCGACGAGGGAATCCTTTCGCGGCTGCTCTGGGAACGGTTGGCCCTGTCGGCCGTGGTCATGGCGGCAGGGACGCTGTTAATGTTCCACTGGGAGATGGAGGACTCGGGTTCCCTGGAGAAAGCACGGACGGTGGCCCTCACCACCCTGACCATCTTCTCCAATTTGCACGTGGGCAACGCCCGCTCCGAGCGCGTCTCGGCATTCCGCAGAAGCCCCTTCTCCAACCGCTTCCTGCTGTTCGCCGTGGCGCTGGCCCTGGCCATGCACATCGGCGCCATGTATTTCCCACCCACGCAGTTCGTCCTGCGCCTGACGCCCCTGGGGCCCGATACATGGGCAAAGATGGTCGCCGTGGCCGCCAGCATCGTCGTTGTCGTGGAGCTGCACAAATGGCTGCGGCGTCCGCGACCCCGAAGATGAAGCCGAGACCCCGCCCCGCCCGCGGGCGCCGTTGCTGGTAGAATGCACGTGTCGGGCGAGCCCCGACGACATTCCACCCCTATGGGTGACGGAGGGAGCGCTGATGGCCGAAGAGCATGTGCCCGAATACCTGAAGGAACATGCGCTGCGCGGCGACCTCCTGCTGTTTCACCTCCCCCAGCACCTGGCCGAGCTCCGGCAGGCCCTGGGCCCGACGCAGCAGCGGCGGGGCCTGCCCCTGGTGAAGCAGGACAACCTGAGCCTGGTCCTGACCCTGCTCCGCGCCGGCGGCCACATCGCCGAACACGACACTGGCGGCGTCACCCTGGTGCACGTGCTGGAGGGCAAGGTGCGGCTGCGGGCGGGCGGCAACGAGGCGCAGCTCGGCCCGGGCGACCTGGCGTCCATCGGCCCCGGGGTGGCCCACGACCTGGAGGCCATCGAGGATGCCGCCTTCACTGTGACGGTGGCGCTGGCCGGGGGCCGTTAGGCAGTTATCGCCGGGCGAGGAGAGATGGCGGCTGGACTGGCGCCACACGCACGCGGGCGTCCAGCACCAGGAGGCCCAGCTCGTAAACCCGCACCGGGTTGAGGTCCATCTCCGCTATTTGGGGTAGGTCGTCGGCCAGGACGCCCACCCTCAACACCAGGTCCTCCAGGGCGGCGATGTCGGCCGGCGGCGCCCCTCTCTGGGCGGTGAGCACCCGGTAGGTGCGTAGCTCGCGGACCATTTCGCGGGCATCCGACAACGTCAGGGGGGCCAGGCGGACGGAGATGTCGCCCAGCGCCTCGGCCAGCACGCCACCGGCGCCACAGACGACGACGGGGCCGAACTGCGGGTCCTCCACTGCCCCGACCAGCATCTCGGTGCCGGGCGGGGCCATGGCCTGGACCAGGAACGCCTCCACCCGGAACCCTGCCCGTTCCAGACGCTCCTGCATCCGCACCGCCTCTTCGGTCACGGCCTCCCTTCCTCGCAGGTCCAGGACCACGCCCCCTACTTCGGTCTTGTGCACCACGCCCGGGGCGATAGCCTTGAGGACCACCGCCCCGCCCAGTTCCTCGGCTGCCTGCCCGGCCGCGTGGGGGTCGGGCACGATGCGCTGGGCCACCAGCGGTATGCCGTAGCACGCGAGCAGCTTTTCGACCTCGGCGGGGGAGAGCCACCCGCCGCCCCGCGCCAGCGCCGCGGCCACCAGGGCCAGGGCCTCGTCGCGGCAGATATCGGGCGGCCGGGGCGGGTAGTCCAGGGGCCGCGCACGCCACTGCCCGTAGCGGGCGGCGTGGGCCATAGCCCGGGCCGCCGACTCCGGGAAAGCGTAGGACGGGACCCGCAGGTCGCCGTCCTGGAGGAGTTCGGGCACCCCGCGGGCCGACATGAAGACGCTGGCCACCGGCTTCGCCCCGCCCAGCGCGCGCACGGCGGCCATAACCTCGCGGGCCACATCTGCGGCCTGAGTCACCAGCGGCGGCACGAAGATCACGATCAGGGCATCGATGTTGGGGTCGGCGGCCACCGCCTCGATGGCCTGCCGGTACTGCTCGGCCGTGGCCGAAGCGATCATGTCCACGGGGTTATGGACCGAGGCCTCGGGCGGCAGGAAGGAGCGCAGCTTCGTCTGGGTGGCCTCGTCCAGCGAGGGCACCTGCAGCCCCTCGGCCTCGCAGGCATCGGCGCAGAGGATGCCCGGCCCTCCTCCATTGGTGATGATCCCCACTCTCGGCCCCTTGGGGGGTGGCTGGCTCGCGAGCAA
Source organism: bacterium HR24 (assembly GCA_002898715.1). Classification (GTDB taxonomy): domain Bacteria; phylum Chloroflexota; class Dehalococcoidia; order SM23-28-2; family HRBIN24; genus HRBIN24. The sequence continues at coordinate 2,804 of BEIA01000154.1, forward strand.
CGCCGCCGCGTCGAACATCTCCTCCAGCGTATCGGTGCGGATGACC
>BEIA01000155.1 GCA_002898715.1 bacterium HR24
AGGGACGCCGCCCGCGGCCGCCCCGGAGACGAAACGGAAGCGCACCCTCAACGGCTGGGAACTCCCGCCCGTGCACCTGCTGAACGAAGTGGGGGAGGAGTCCAGGCCTCCCGACAACGAGGCCCGCGCCCAGCTCATCGTGGACACCCTGCGCAGCTTCGGTGTGGACGCCCGGGTGGTCTCCATCCAGCAGGGGCCTACCGTTACCCAGTTCGGCATCGAGCCCGGCTGGGAAGTGAAGACGCGGCTGGTGCCGGAGCGGGACGAGAAGGGACGCATCGTCCACGACAAGGATGGGCGTCCCAAGTATCGCAGCGAGGTGGTCTCCCGCACGCGGGTGCGGGTCAACCGCATCACTGCCCTGGCCAACGACCTGGCCCTGGCCCTGGCGGCGCCCAGCATCCGCATCGAATCGCCGGTGCCGGGCAAGCCCTTCATCGGCATCGAAGTGCCCAACACGTCGCCGTCGGTGGTGACGGTGCGCAGCGTCATCGAGAGCCCTTCCTTCCAGAAGTTGGCCTCGCGCTCGCGCTTGGCCGTGGCCCTGGGGAAGGGAGTCTCGGGCGAGCCGGTGGCGGCTGACCTGGCCCGGATGCCCCACCTGCTCATCGCCGGCGCTACTGGCAGCGGCAAGAGCGTCTGCATCAACTCCCTCATTACCTGCCTGCTCATGCACAACACGCCCGAAGACCTGCGGCTGGTGCTCATCGACCCGAAACGGGTGGAGCTGGCCGCCTTCGCGCCGGTGCCGCACCTGCTCTTTTCGCGCGTCATCGTGGAAGTGGAGGAGGTGCCGGCGGTACTGCAGGCGGTGCTGCAGGAGATGGAGTCGCGCTACCGGACCTTCGCCGCGGTGGGGGCCCGCAACATCGAGGCCTACAACCGTAGCCCGCGGGCGCCGGAAAGACTGCCCTACTGGGTGGTCATCATCGATGAGCTCGCCGACCTGATGATGTCGGCGCCGTACCAGGTGGAGCGTCAGCTCTGCCGCCTCGCCCAGCTAGCCCGGGCTACGGGTATACACCTCATCGTGGCCACGCAGCGGCCCTCGGTCGATGTGGTCACTGGCCTTATCAAGGCCAACTTCCCGACCCGAATCGCCTTCGCTGTCAGCTCCCAGGTGGACTCGAGGACCATCCTGGACATGGCCGGGGCCGAGAAGCTGCTGGGACGGGGCGACATGCTCTATATGCCCACCGATGCTGCCAAGCCCCGCCGCCTGCAGGGCTGCTACGTATCCGATGCCGAGATAGAGCGGGTAGTGTCCTGGTGGGCCGACGACCGCTTTCGTCACCTGCGCCCCGACCCCCTGGACCACCTGCTGGAGCAGGTGCGGGAGGGCGGTATGGGCGGGGAGGACGACCCGCTCTTCCAGGCTGCCAAGGAAGTGGCCATGGGCCACAACCGCATCTCCGTCTCCATGCTGCAGCGGCAGCTAGGTATCGGCCGCGACCGGGCCATGAAGCTGATGGGCGCCCTGGAGCAGGCAGGGGTGGTGGCCCCTGCCGACGACCCGCTGGCGTCGCGGCGGGTGCTGGTGCGCGCCGATGACGACGAGCTTTTAGGATAAGTTACAGATTTCACTAACGCTTTAATATTGACAGCCTGGCCCTCCGGGGCTATAAGGGTGGTGGAAGGGGGTGAGGCCGTGATCAGAGCCCACAAGCTGGTCGCGGTCCTCCAAGTGGACCTAGCAAGGCCCCGTGGTGGGACCACGGGGCGGTTGGTGACTGGCCCCTGAACTCGCCCCGGACGTTAGCCAGCCCTCTGGAAGGGAGCCAGGGTGGAATGTCGCGGCGGGCATGCTGCCCAGGATGAGGCGAGGGAAGGGGCCGAACCGAAGATGGAGCCCGAAGGGCCCCCGGGACTGCCGGGGGCCCTGTCATGTTATGGCGACCTCTGGACGGCCTGGGCCCGTGGGTCTAAAATGGGCACGCCTGCTGTGCTCCATGGCGTGAGGTGGAGGGGCCATGTCAGATAAGTTCTGGCGCGAGGTGGAGGAGATCCTTGAACGGGCAGAGCGCCAGCGTCCGCGGCGTTCATGGCGTCGGTGGTGGGAGCGTTGGCGCCGTCTGTCCCGACCCCGCCTCTCTTTTTCCCCGCCCCGTCCCAGCATCGGCCAGGTGCTCCTGGTAGCCCTGGTGGTCATCATTCTCGGCTACGTGATGACGCCCTCGGTGGGAGACCTTGGGCGCTCGCTGGTCCTGGCCGGCATCGCCACTTTCCTGCTGGTGTTCGTCCTTTCGCTGTGGCGTCCCTTCCGCTGGCCGGAGAGGCGCTGGCGGGGGCGTCCGCTGGAGATGCACGGGCAGGGCGTGGGCGGGCGCCTGCGCTCCTGGCTAGACCGCTGGCGGGGCCGGCGCTAACCTCTCCCCTGTGAGGCACTGGGCCGCCCTCCTCCTTTTGGCCGTCGTCCTGGCAGCGTGCCGGGGCTCCGCTGCCTCGCCCACGCCTCCTCCGGTCGAGCAGACGCCTGGCAGCCAGATATCCGTAGCGCCCGTTTTCGAGCCCCAGCGCGCCCTGGAGCACGTGCGGTTCCTGTCCATCACCGTCGGCCCGAGGGCGGCAGGCAGCCCCGCCGAGGAGCAGGCGGCCCGCTACCTGGCCCAGACGTTGGGCTCTTATGGGTACCGTGTGGAGCAGCAGTCCTTCGCCATCCGTCCCACCCTGACGCGGGACGTAGAGCTGCGGATGCGCTCGCCAGCCGCTCGTAGCATCGACGCGCTGGCCATCGTCTTCAGTCCTCCAGGGCAGGTGGAGGCGGAGCTGGTGTACGGCGGACAGGGGCGGCCCGAAGAGTTCCCCGCCCA
>BEIA01000156.1 GCA_002898715.1 bacterium HR24
GAGACGAGGGGCAGCCCCTCCCGGTGGCGACGGCCCCGGTGGAGGGCGCGGTGCTTGCGCACCTCCTCCAGTTCCCGGCGCAGTTGCTGGATGCGCCGCTTGATGAGGCGGCGGTCGGTCTCCAGCTGGGTCTCGCCCGGGCCCCGGGTGCCGATGCCGCCGCCCAGGCGCTCCAGGTGCGACCACTGGCCGCGCAGGCGCGGCAGCAAGTACTCGTGCTGGGCCAGCTCCACCTGCAGGCGGCCCTCGCGGGTGCGAGCGTGCTGGGCGAAGATGTCCAGGATGAGGGCGGTGCGGTCCAGCACTTTCACCTTCAGGGCCTGCTCCAAATTGCGCTGCTGTACCGGCGAGAGCTCGTCGTCGAAGATGACCAGGTCGTAGTCCAGCGTGGCCCTGAGGGAGACTATCTCCTGCAGCTTGCCGCGGCCGACGTAGTAGGCCGGGTCGGGTCGCTGCAGGCGCTGGACGACCTTGCCCACTACCCGCGCCCCGGCGGTATCGGCGAGAAGGGCCAGCTCTTCCAGGGAACTGTCGGCGTCCCACTGGCGGGGGCGGCGGCCGTCCTTGGCCTCCGCTGCCACCAGCAGCGCCCGCTCGGGCGGAGGGATGGTCTCTACAGGCGTTCGCGGTATGCTCTCGTGCCTCCCGTTACCAGTATACTCTCGCCGCCGGCGCCCTCACAGCCGCACGGGGCGGCCGTGGGCGATGGCCTCCAGCCGCCGCAGGCCCTCCTCCAGGTCGTCATCGGGAAGGGTGAGCGAGAGGCGGATGTAGCCCTCGCCGCTGGGCCCGTAGCCCACTCCCGGGGTCACCACTACTGCGGCCTCTTCCAGAAGCTTCGTAGTGTAGCTGACGGAGGTCTCGCCCTCCGGCACCCGCGCCCAGAGGTAAAGCGAGGCCGGGCTGGGGTTGACCCGCAGCCCCAGCGAGCGCAACGCCTCCACCAGGCGGTCGCGGCGGCGCTGGTAGACGCGATTATGCTCATCGATGCAGTCCTGGGGGCCGTCCAGGGCGGCGATGGCCATGAGCTGAATGGCCTGGGGGATGCCCGAGTCCAGGTTGGACTTGACATCGCGCAGGGCGCGGATGAGCTCGGCGTTGCCCACCGCCATGCCGATGCGCCAGCCGGTCATGTTGTACGACTTGGACAGCGAGTGGAACTCGATGCCGACCTCCTTGGCCCCCTCGGCCTGGAGGAAGCTGGGCGGGCGGTAGCCATCGAGGGCCACCTCGGTGTAGGGCCCGTCGTGGCAGATGGCCAGGTCGTAGCGGCGGGCGAACTCTACCGCCCGCCGGAAGAAGTCCAGGTCGGCCACGGCGCCGGTGGGGTTGTTGGGGTAGTTGAGCCACAGCACCTTGGCGCGGCGCGCCACCTCGGCCGGCACCTCGTCCAGGTCGGGGAGGAAACCGTTCTCCTCCCGCAAGGGCAGATAGTAGGGCTCTCCCCCGGCCAGGACGGTGCCCATGGGATAGACGGGATAGCCGGGGTCGGGCACCAGGGCGATGTCCCCCGGGTCGATGAGGCAGAAGGCCACGTGGCCGATGCCTTCCTTGGAGCCGATGAGGGGCAGGACCTCCGTGTCCGGGTCCAGCTCTACCCCGAAGCGGCGCCGGTACCAGCGGGCGATGGCCTGCCGCAGTTCAGGCAGTCCCTCCGTCTCCGGGTAGCGGTGGTTGGCCGGGTCGCGGGATGCCTCCACGAGGGCGTCCAGGATATGGGGCGGTGTGGGCAGGTCGGGGTCGCCGATGGCGAAGGAGACGACGCGGATGCCCTGGGCCCTCTTCTCGGCTATTTTGCGGCTGATCTCCACGAACAGGTAGGGTGGCAGCTTCTCCAGGCGGCGCGAGAGCCTCAAGGGCGTCCTCCCTCAGGCGATGATGGGGTTTTCCCGGGCCAGGAAGATGGCCGAGCGCTCCAGGTCGATGAAGTTCTTCTCGTCCTCCAGCAGCTCGCGGGCGGCCCGGCGGCCTTCGTCGGTGCGGCTGGCTGCCAAGAAGTCCTCCAGGCTGTCCCACCACAGCTCGGCCACGCCGTCGAACGGTTCGACAGCGTTGCCGCGCTGCCGGCCCAGCGCCTGGTTGATGGGGTCGTCCAGGGCATGCACCTGCACGTAGCGGCGGACCCGCAGGGCCTCGGCGTTCTTGTGGACGAGGGGCCCGTGCACCTCGCGCCAGTAGCGCTGGAACTCGGCCAGGGACATGCCCTCTTTTCGCCTCAGGCAGTAGACGAGCTTGATCACCGGCTACCTCCTTCCCTCGCTCGGCCCCGGGGCGCGGCGCCCCCGAGCCAACTGCCTTCGAAGGCCCATTCGGCAGGGCCGCTCAGGTACGCTTCTCCCTCTCCGTCCCATTCGATGGTGAGGGTGCCGCCCGGCAGGCTCACTTCTACGCGGTCGCCGGCCCGGCCATGCAGGCGGGCGGCAACCACGGCGGCGGTAGCGCCAGAGCCGCAGGCCAGGGTAGGGCCGGCGCCCCGCTCCCAGACCCTCAGCTCCATGTGCCCGGGGTCAAGGACCCGCGCCACGCCGAAGTTGACCCGCTGCGGGAAAAGGGGATGGCGCTCCACCGTCGGGCCCACGGTGTCCAGGGGAAACGCCTGCACCGGCGACTCGACGAAATGGACGGCATGAGGGTTGCCCAGGGAGAGGCAGGTGAGCAACAGGCGTTCGCCCTCGACCTCCAGGGGCAGGTCCAGCACCGGCGCCGGCCCCTCGACGGCCACCGGCACTTCGGCCGGGGCGAACCGGGGCACGCCCATGCCCACGCGCACCCGCCGCACCTGCCCGCCG
>BEIA01000157.1 GCA_002898715.1 bacterium HR24
ACCCCCAGGGCGGGGAGCAGCTCCAGCAGGGAGCCTATCTTCAGGTCCGGGGCGGGCACGCGTCGGGGGCGTCGCCTCCGCCTTTCCCGGTCCAGCCACACCACCCGCAGGCCGGCGCGCCTGGCCCCCAGCACGTCGGGCAGCGGATTGTCGCCCACGTACAGGACGGCAGCGGGCGGCACGCCCAGCCTGTCCAGCAACGTCTGGAAGATGCGCGGGTCCGGCTTCAGCGCCCGTGCCCGCTCCGAAGTGACGATGACGTCGAAGTGCAGGCCGTTGCGCTGCAGGGCCTCCATCAGGAAGTCGTCGTCGGCGTTGGAGAGGAGGGCCAGGCGATAGCGCGGCTCCAGGGCAGCCAGGACCAGCGGCACTTCGGCATGGACGGGGGCGCGTGCCAGCCTGTCGCGGACGAAGCAGGCGGCGGCATGAGGGTCTCCCCGGACGCCCATGCGGGCGAAGGACTCCTCGAACTGCCTGGCCCAGGCATCGATGAAGCGCACGTAGACGGGCTGGTGGTGGTTCTCGCTGCGCAGCCTGTAGGCGGCGCGCAGGAAATGCCGCCAGAGCTCGCTGGCGTCAGCCTCGATGCCCTGGGCCGCCAGCAGCTCGGCGAACGTGGCGATGAAGTCCGCTTCGGAGAAGTCGAAGATAGTGCCGTAGCCGTCGAAGGCCACGGCCTCCACGCCTTGAAGCTCGGGCAGTCGGCGCCGCCGCGTCCTGGCGGTGGGCATGGTCGGCGGAGGCGTCAGCCCGCCAGCCAGCGGGCCGCCTCCTTGGCGTGATAAGTGAGGATGATGTCCGCCCCTGCCCGGCGGATGGCCGTCAGCACCTCCAGGGTGATGCGCCGCTCGTCCAGCCAGCCCATGCGAGCTGCAGCCTTGACCATGGCGTACTCGCCGCTGACGTTGTAGGCGGCTATGGGCAGGTCGAAGCGCTGGCGCGCTCGGGCAATGATGTCCAGGTTGGGCAGGGCCGGCTTGACCATGACGATGTCGGCCCCCTCGGCAATGTCGGCCTCGATCTCGCGCAGGGCCTCGCGCGCGTTGGCCGGGTCCATCTGGTAGCTGCGGCGGTCGCCGAACTGGGGCGCCGACTCGGCCGCTTCACGGAAGGGGCCGTAAAAGGCGGAGGCGCCCTTCGCCGAGTAGGCCATGATGGGCACATGGGTGTAGCCCGCCTCGTCCAGGGCGCGGCGGATGGCTGCCACCCGCCCGTCCATCATATCCGACGGCGCCACCATGTCCGCCCCCGCCTCCACGTGCGAGAGGGCCATGCGGGCCAGCAGCGGCAGCGTGCGGTCGTTGTCCACCTCGCCCCGCACCACCACGCCACAGTGGCCGTGGTCGGTGTATTCGCACAGGCAGACATCGGTGATAACGACCAGGTCGGGGTCGGCGTCCTTCAGGGCCCGGATGGCCTGCTGCACGATGCCATCGGCAGCGTATGCCTCGGAGCCCACATCGTCCTTGGCGCGGGGTATGCCGAAGAGGATGACGGCGCCGATGCCCAGGGAGCGCAGCTCCCGCGCCTCGTCGGCCAGCATGTCGGGCGAGAGGCGGAACTGGCCGGGCATGGAAGATATCTCCTCTCGCAGGCCGCGCCCGTGGGCCACGAAGATAGGGTAGACGAAGTCGCCCGGGTCGAGGGTCGTCTCCCGCACCAGGGCGCGGAGGGGCTCGGTGCGGCGCAATCGACGGAAACGCTGGAAGGTCTCGACGGCTGTGCGAGTGGTCATCGCTCTCCACCTCCGCCGCCGAAGTGGCGGCACAGCGCCTCTACCAGTCCGGCCATAGTATACTCTCGCGCCACGATGTCGGGCGAGCGGCCCAGCACCTCCCGCACCGTCCTGGCGGTGATGGGGCCGATGCAGGCCAGCTTCACCTGCCGCAGGCACTCCACGTCCGGCCCCAGCAGGACGGCCAGGTTGCGCACCGTCGACGAGGCGGTGAAGGCCACCACGTCTACCTCGCCCCGGCGCAGCGCAGCCAGCGCCTCTCCAGGGACCCGGTCGGGCAGGCGCGCGCGGTACAGGGGGAGCACGTCCACCCGGGCGCCCGCTGCGGCAAGGGCCTCCACCAGGTCCGGGCGGGCCTCTTCGGCCCGGGGCAGCAGGACGCCGTCGCCGGGCCGCAAATGGGGCAAGAGGGCCCCCGCCAGGCCCTCCGCTACGTACTCCCTCGGCACCAGGTCGAGGCGAATGCCGCGCGCCTGCAGCGCCTGGGCGGTGCCGGGGCCGATGGCTGCCACCTTCACCGGCGCCAGGGCGCGGGCATCGCGACCGCGGGACTCCAGCAGCCGGAAGAAGAACTCGACCGAGTTGGCGCTGGTGAACAGGAGCCAGCGGTAGGCCCCCCTGGACAGGCCATCGAGGGCCTCGGCCGCCGCCGGCCCCTCGCCCAGAGGTTCGATCTCGATCACAGGCACCTCCACCGGCAGGGCCCCGGCCTCCAGCAGGAGCCGCGACAGCTCCCCAGCCTGATGGCGCGCCCGGGTGACTACCACCCGCCGTCCGAACAGGGGCCGGCGCTCGAACCACTGCAACCGCTCGCGCAGGCGCACCACCTCGCCCACCACTACGACGGTTGGCGGGCGGAGGCCGGCCGCCTCTACTCTGGCCACGATGTCGGCCAGAGTGCCGGTCACCGTTGCCTGCTCCGGCGTAGTGCCCCAGCGGATCACCGCCACCGGCGTCTCCGGCGAACGTCCGTGGGCCAGCAACTCCTCCACCAGCCGCGGCAGCGTGCGCGTGCCCATGAGCACTACCAGGGTGTCGGTGGCC
>BEIA01000158.1 GCA_002898715.1 bacterium HR24
GAGCACGTCACCCGGGTGGCCGAGCTGTCTGTGCTCATCGGGCAGGCCATGGGCCTGCCCAGACTGCGCCTGCGCGCCCTGGCCCAGGGGGCCATGCTCCACGACGTGGGCAAGCTGTACATCTCGGACCTGGTGCTGCAGAAGCCGGACAAGCTGACGCCGGAAGAGTTCGAGCAGATAAAGCAGCATCCCGCCCTGGGCTACGAGCTGCTGATGCGCCTGCGCGGCTTTCACCGCGAAGCTCTCGTCGTCCGTCACCATCACGAGTGGTACGACGGCTCCGGGTACCCCGATGGCCTGCGGGGCGAGGAGATACCGCTGGAGGCGCGTATCGTGGCCGTGGCCGACATGTACGACGCCCTGACCACCGACCGCCCTTACCGCCGGGCCTACAGCCACGAGGAGGCCATGGCCATCATGGCCAAGGAGACGGGCTCCCACCTGGACCCGGCCTGCGTGGAGGCCTTCCGCCGGGCCATGGAGAAGAGCAGCGTTGTCGCCCTCCCTAGCCGGCCGCGGGACGGCGACCAGCGCCTGGCCGCCTCGTGAAGGTGCAGGCTGCCGCGCCCGTCGAGCACGTTGCCGGCGCCTACCCCCAGGCCCCATAATGGCCTCGATGGCCAGAGGGCAGGCGAAGGCGGGAGTGCGCGGGCGGCTGGTGCTGATGGCCCGGCCGCCCTTCTGGGTCTGGCCGCTCCTGGCGGGCTTCGTCGTCACTGCCGTGCTGGCCTCCCGTTTCGCCTACTTCCCCGCCGACCTGTGGACATCCCACCGGGTGCAGGACCTGGAGGCCGCGCCCTACGTGCGGGCAGTGGAGGTGGCCAGTGCCCTCACCGAGCCTCCCTGGGTGGTGCTGGCGGTGCTGCTGGCGACGGCCACCCTGGCCTGGCAGCGGCTCTGGAGCGAGGCCCTGGCCCTGGTGGTGGCGCAGGCCATACGCGCCCTCAACGCGCTGGTCAAGGAGCTGGTAGACAGGCCCCGACCCTCGCCGACGCTCGTCGAGGTGCGGGAGTTTCCCGACACCGGCTCCTTCCCCAGCGGCCATGTGGTGAGCGCGCTGGTGGCCTACGGCCTCATCTTCTACGTGGCAGGGCTGGTGGTGCCCTGGCCCTGGGCTCGGTGGCTGGTGCGGGTCCTGTGCCTGTACGTCATCGCCTTCACTGCCATGCAACGCATCCACTCGGGCGCCCACTGGCTCAGCGACGTCTACGGCGCCGCTATCATGACGGTGCCGCTGCTGGTGCTGGTGTGGAAACTGGCGCCACGGCGTCGTTACTCCTGACCTGTAGTGTGCGTCTCCTGCAAGGTTTTGGTGAACAGCGGCCTTTGTGCTAGACTGCTAGGCAATCATGAACTGGCTGGACGCGGTCATCGTCTTTATCGTCGCCTGGTTCGCCGTCAATGCCTTCCGCGCTGGGCTCATCAAAGAAGTGGTGACGCTGGGGGCGCTGGTGCTGGGCATCGTCGCCGCCGGCCTGTACTACGACCGGCTGGCCGAAGAGGTGCTGCTGTTCATAGACAACGAGGTGGCGGCACGGGCCCTGGGATTCGTCCTCCTCATGGGCTCCGTGTTCCTCATGGGGCAGCTCGTGGCCTACCTGTTGCGGGGGCTGGCTTCCCTGCTGATGCTCGGCTGGGCCGACCAGTTGCTGGGCCTCGCGTTCGGCATCTTCAAGGGGTTGTTGCTGGTGCAGGCGCTGGTGGTCCTGTTCATCACCTACCCCCAATTGGGGCTCGACCGGGCGGTAGAGGAATCGGCCCTGGGGCGACGCTTCCTGGACACGGCATCCCCCCTGTTGCGGCTGCTGCCGTCCGAGTTCAGCCAGCAGACGCGCCAGGCCTCTGTCCGCGATTGAACCCTGCCCTCGGCCTCTGATAACATCGGGTTGGGGTGATGCCGCGTCCATGGGGCTGGAGAGCGAACCAGTACTGGTGCTGAACCAGAACTATGACCCCCTCAACGTCTGCACCGTACGCCGCGCGCTGGTGTTGCTGGACCGCGGCAAGGCCGAAGTAATCGAGAATGGACGCGGCTACCTGCGCACGCCCACCGTGGCGGTGGCCGTACCCTCCGTCATCCGGCTTCGCTACTACGTCCGCCGCCCCCTGCCTAACGGTCGCGTCAGCCGACGCGACGTCTTCCTGCGCGACCGCTACACCTGCCAGTACTGCGGCCGCCAGACACGGGACCTGACACTGGACCACGTCGTCCCCCGCCATCGCGGCGGCGCCCACGACTGGGAGAACGTGGTGGCGGCATGCCGCTCGTGCAACCACAGGAAGGCCGGGCGCACCCCCCAGGAGGCGCACATGCAACTCCTCCAGCGTCCCTCGCGGCCCCACAACCTGCACTACCGCATGTTCTACCCCTACCTGCTGCAGCAGGTGGAGTGGCGCAAGTTCGTGCCCGGCTGGCAAGACGGCCTGGGCGCCTAGCCGGCACCGTCTCCGAACGCCGACGCCTCCATCTCCACGGCACCTGCCGCCCGCAGCGATACCACGGTCCCCCTGCCCCGGCCGCGCACCTGCAAGATGTCCGCCCCGCGCGCCCACTCCAGGGACACCCGGGCAGGCTCCAGGAAGTGCAAGTCCACGCGACGGGCCGCCCTCAGGCGCAGCCAGAGGCGGGCCCCGTCCCTGCGCGCCTCGATCAGCAGAGGACGGCGCGGCGCCCATACTTGCGCTCGGGCCCGAGCCTGGACGCGCACCTG
>BEIA01000159.1 GCA_002898715.1 bacterium HR24
GCCTCTGTCTTCCCCGTGCCGGTGGGCGCCCGCAGCCAGAGGACGTCGCTGCGAGAGCCGCCGGCCCGCCTCTGGAACTCCCTCAACGCCAGGGAGGACACGCGCGCGGCGACGCGGCTCGCCCCGTCAGACAGGAAGAAGACAGAGATCTCGGAGCCCCTGGCCGAGGCCAGCCAGTCGGCCAGGTGAAGCACTGCCTTGACGCGAGCGAACTCGTCAACCGGCTGGGCTTGCAGCAGCCCGAGGAGGCTGGACTTCATGCCGCCGGCGAAGACCATGCCGGCATCGTGCAGCACTCCAGCCAGCGGGCTCTCGAGCAGGGGCCCCAGGCGACCCAAGAGCTGGCGCGCGGGCGGCAGGGGCCCGATTCCCATCTCCTCCAGCAGCTCTCGCGCGGCTTCCAGGGCATCGGGCAGGGCGGGGTGGAAGTCCGGCGGCGCGTTGTAGCCCTGGTAGAGCCCTGGCCCCAGAGGCGAGTGGTGAGTGAGCACAGCACCCGTAGCCGTAAGGCAAGGGGCATCCCAGCCGTGTTCTCCCGCCAGGTGGGCCTCGGCGACCAGTACGAAGGGCAGCGAGGCCAGCGCGTGCGGGTAGGCCTTCTTCTGGTCGGCGGCCTGCCGCAGCTGCTGCAGCTCCCTGTCCGAGGCGCCGCGGGCCTTCGCCTCCTCGAAGGCGCGGGCGGCCTGCATGTACGCCTGAAAGCTGTGGGTGGCCTTGCCGATGTCGTGCAGGACGCAGGCGAGGAGGGCTTGCGCCCGCAGGCGCCCCTCCAGTCCCATCCGGCGCGCCAGGTCATTGCCCAGGAAGAGCACGTCGCGCAGGTGGTCCACCAGCGGCACGTCGGGCTTGGCTAGGAGTTCATCCACGCGAAGTTCCTCCCTCGGAGCTGCAGGACGGGGAACCAGGGCGAGGGCACCTCCATCTCCACCTGGAAGGGCAGAAAGCTGAGCACCGTCATGCGCTCGGGATTCCTGATGCCCCGATCGTCCAGGCGGAAGGAGAGGGGAAGGGTCTCTACCAGGAGCGGCTCCATACGCGTTCCGGGGCGCAAGGCCGGCCGGAGGGAGACACCGCGAACGTCTCCGGGCAGCACCGTGCCCCGGAAGCGCGGCTCGCCCGCGGCCGTCTCCTCCAACGCCACTTCGTCCACCAGCGCCAGCTCGTCCTCCCGCCCCAGCGAGAGGGGATAGACCGGGTCGGCGAAGGCGGCAGCCAGCCGCTCGAGCACATCGTCCGGCCCGCCATAGACGAGGGTGTAGCGGGCGAAGAAGAGCAGTTCCCGGAAGTAGGGTGATCTTTCGGCAATCTTGCCGCCCTTCACTTTAAGGACCGTCCACATATCGCGGGCGCGACCCGGCTCGGCATCGGCCCAGGCCGCCACCGTCACCTGATGCAGGGGGCTGTCCGCGGCCCAAAGCTGGCGGTCGGAGAGGCCGAGCGCCGCGCCAGCCAGGCCGATGATGGTAGTCGGCGGTGGCAGCGGCAACGACCGCTGGTAGTTGTGGTCCAGCGGCCGCCGGAAGGATGCCACCGACGCCCGCACGGCCACCAGCAGGGCTCTCACCAGAGCCCCTCCACGTCCCTCTTGGCGGCAGCGATGGCCTCATGCATCGTTAGCACATCGCCGTAGGGCGCCAGGGCCTCGCGCACTTCATCGACGTTGGCGAACACTCCGGCCTCGATGCCGAACAGCGTCCGCTCCCGGTGGTCGGAGAACTTTTCCAGGGCGTTCACCAGAGGGGCCACGTCCAGCCAGTAGGAGCTGTCCTCGTAACGGGCGGCCAGGGCCTCCAGGAATACCGGGTGCTTCACCTTGAGGCGGCTGTAGGCGAGAAACTTGGGCGATAGGTCGGCCAGCATGCGCGCCGTACGCCCGCCACCCCACAGGAGGCTCAGCGCGTCCAGGAGCGTCTGTAGGCGCTGGCGGCGTTCGGTGGCAGAGAGGGCACGCTCCTCCTTCTCACCGGTCTCCAGGGGCCTGAATACGCCGACCCGGTCCAGCTCGATGAGGAGCGTCCCTTTCATCAGGTTGGCGTAGAGCTCTGTCTCGAACATATTGCCGCCGGCGGCCATGGTCTGACCGAAGCGCTCGAAGGAGCGGGTGCCCAGGTCGCGGTCGCCCTGGAAGGGGAAGAGGCCCACCGCCGCCGAAACCCGGACCGGCGAAGTGCGCCGCTTGGCCCCCGACGGGTCGAGATAGCCGAATAGGTCCTCGTCGATGAACTCCCAGGGACGGACGGGCGGCGTGACCTCCTGGCCGCCCCTTCCCCCTACCTGGGCGAAGGGCTCCGAGAGCCGGTGCCCCAGTTCCTCGAAGCGATCGCGCAGCATGCGCCGGATGGCCTGGCCAGATATGTAGGGGATGCTGCTGCCGTCGGGCAGCGTGACCTTCTTGGCCACCACCACGTTGCCTTCGGTGTGCGAGGCGTTGACGTTGGCGGCCGAGACCTTGGCTAGGTAGCCGATGACGATCGCCTTGCTCACTCTCTAGTCCTCCTCCCTGGCCTGAGACTGGCCGGACT